>NZ_JAYMVP010000023.1:0-291660 GCF_048056915.1 Phaeobacter sp. JH20_02
GGGCGCTGACACGATTTCGGGCGGTACGGGCGCTGATAGCCTGTCGGGCGGGGACGATGCCGACACATTTGTGGTCGAGGACGGCTTTGGCGCGGACACGATCATCGGCGGCGAAGGGGTCACCACCGGCACGGATTACGACACCATCGACCTTTCCGCCGTGACCAACCCGGTCACCGTGACCTTCACCGGCTCCGGCGCGGGCACGATCAGCGACGGGACAAGCACGCTCAGCTTCTCGCAGATCGAGCGGCTGATCCTGGGCGCCTCAGCCGATGTGGTGGATATTACCAGCGACACAGGCGGAATGGAGATTATCGCCGGGGCCGGCAATGACACCGTGACCGGCGGCTCCGGCAACGACACGATTGCGGGCGGCGACGGGGATGATCTGATCGACGGCGGTGATGGCGACGACTTCCTCACAACCGGCCTTGGCAACGATACCCTGATCGGTGGCTCCGGCAATGACACGTTGATGAACTCCGACGGCGATGACAGCCTGGTCGGCGGTGCGGGCAATGACAGCATCGTTGCCACCGGCGGCAATGACACGCTCGAAGGCAACGACGGCGACGATACGCTTGAAGGCGGTGCTGACAATGACAGGCTGGTCGGCGGCACTGGCGCCGACCAGCCTGTCGGGTGGCGACGATGCTGACACGTTTGTCATCGAGGACAACTTTGGCGCGGACACGATCATCGGCGGCGAAGGGGTCACCACCGGCACGGATTACGACACACTTGATCTGTCGGCCGTCACCGTTCCGGTCACGGTAACCTTCACCGGTACCGGCGCGGGCACGATCAGCGACGGCACCAGCACGCTCACCTTCTCCGAAATCGAGCGCGTAATCCTGGGCGATTCAGCCGATGTGGTGGACGCCACCAACGACGCAGGCGGGATCGAGATTATCGCAGGCGGCGGCAACGACACCGTGACCGGCGGATCCGGGAACGATACAATCGACGGTGGCGATGGCGAGGATACCATCGACGGTGGCGCGGGCAATGACAGCCTTCTTGGTGGACTCGGTGCCGACACTATCTCGGGTGGTGCCGGGGCGGACACGATTGACGGCGGCAACCAAAGCGATCTGATTCTGGGCGGTGACGGCAACGACGTGATCATCGACTCAGGCCTGAACCTATCGGATGACACAATAGACGGTGGCTTGGGCGATGACACCATCGACGGCGGTCTGGGCAAAGACAGCCTCACCGGCGGCGATGGAAACGATAATATCGCCGGTGGTGATGGTTAGGATACCCTTCAAGGCGGAGATGGCGCGGATTCCCTCGACGGCGGCAACAATAATGACGTGATCGACGGCGGCGCGGGTGCCGATACAATCACCGGCGGCACCGGTGCCGACACGATTGAGGGTGGCACCGGGGACGACGTTATTGACCTTGGTGCCGATAGCGACAGGGATACCCTGGGAGTGTCCGATCTTGCCGGGTCGGATATCGTGACGAATTTCGACATGACCGACAGCGGCGATGGCACCACGGTAGACCAATTCGATGTCTCGAATCTGGTCGATGCAGATGGCAATCCGGTCAATGCCTGGGATGTTGTCGTCAGCGACACCAATGGCGACGGGACAGGTGATGCGGTGCTGACCTTTGTCAACGGCGAGTCGGTGACGCTGGTTGGCGTTCAGCGTTCGCAGGTGGACAACGCCCAGAAACTCAATTCGATGGGCATCCCGTGTTTCACGCCCGGTACGATGATCGCAACCCCAAGCGGCGAAACCAAGATAGAAACGCTGAAGCCCGGCGATCTGGTCACAACTCTTGAATACGGCCCGATGCCGATACGCTGGCTGGCCCTGTCGGAAGTCGCAGTTAAAACTGCGTCTCTACCGCAGAACCTCACGCCGGTCCGGATCAGGCCGGGCGTGCTGGGCAATGCACGTGCGCTGGTGGTGTCGCCGCAGCACTGCGTCCTGCTGACAGATCAGCTCACGAATGCGTCCTACTATGTGCGAGCCAAGCATCTGGCTGAAGAAACTACATTGGCTTCTTTTGCGCGGGGTCGTCAGAGCGTCACGTATATCCATCTTATGCTCGACAAACATGCGACGCTGATTTCCAATGATATCCCGAGCGAAAGCTTCTATCCTGGGCCGATGGCTATGAAGATGATGTCGGCCGTAACTCGCCTAGAACTATACGCCCTACTCCCTGAATTGGATCAGATGCCTGTCGAACAAGCCTACGGGGCGCGAGCCGCAACCGTTCTGTCACGCAATGAACTGCAAAAACTCAACGGGCGCCTTGGACTTCTTCAAGGCAGGCGGCTGGCGGGCACCCCACCCGATTGGACTCACAGCCACAGGGGGCGCGAAACTGGCAGCCAACTAAGGTTTCACCCGATAACCAACCGCAGTTTTTGTGTCGAAAACGTCGACAGGTGACAGCCGGTTAGCGGCTCTCTGCCAGTTGGTCCTCACCCGGAAGAGACACGGTGAAATCGCAGTCCTATTCAGTCCTGCGCGTCCGCCAGCTGGTTGCGCACGATTACGTCGATCCTTGTGTCGTTGAAGCGAAAGATACCTGTTTGCTTCAGAGCGTCCCGGACCGAGGTGCTTTCAGATAGCCGTTTCCAGACGGTCGGCGACGAGTATGGGGCCATACGCGGTTTGGTGGCGACGCCCATTGTCATCCCGTTCAGATATCTGACCTGTTGGCGATGCGCAGGAAACAGAATGGACTCCGACAAGAACCCATCCTCGCTGTTTGCGCTTTCCAACAGGTAGATGCGATTGCCCTTATAGGCTGCAAGCCCGGTATATTTCGTCCGTTGAACGATGCTTTGATCATCGCTCAAGGCACGTTCGAAGGTATGCGAAACGATATAGCCGTCCTGTTCACGCAGCCAGATCAGCGTGCGCATGATCTTGCCTTCCCAGGTCGGCGTTGTGAAATGGCCGTGATAGAACCCCAGATACCGACGCAGCGGACCGGCCTGGTTCTCGAAAATTCTGGACAGCACGCGCGCCGGGCTTTTGCGGGAGGGCGCCGTCAATCTGTTCATCCTGCCCAAGAAGGCCGGGTGATCCAAGTCGAGGTCCTGTTCGCTGATATTGAAATGCCGGGCGATGCGCCGAAGGTTGTGCGCCGAGGGCATTCCACCGCCATTGAGGTATCGATTGAATTGCTGACGGTTCAAGCCGATATCGCGGCAGACCTGCGCAATGCTGCCGTAGTCAGCGCAGAGGGATCGCAGGTTCCGCGAAAAGTTTTCCGACATGCGACAAGTCCTTCGCACATAGACGCATTGATGCTTACAAAAGCTTAAACCTGCGTACAGTCGCTTACTAGGTGGTTTTTGATTTTCGTTCCAATTTTCGCTTGTGAGTCGCAAACGGTGATCGGCGTGCAAAACGAAATCAGAACACTAGAGAATGAGTGGATCCCTCTTCCGGACGGGCGAAAACTGGCGGCACGGGTCTGGCTTCCCGCTCTGCCGGGGGCTGCGCCGGCGATCCTGGAGTATCTCCCCTATCGCAAGCGGGACGGAACCGCAGCGCGTGATGAAACCACACATCGGGTGTTTGCCGCCCATGGCTATGCCTGTGTGCGGGTCGACATTGCCGGGACCGGCGACAGCCAGGGCCGTTTTGACGATGAATATTCCGAACAGGAGCTCTGCGATGGCGAAGAGGTTCTGAAATGGATCGCAGGCCAGGACTGGTGTGATGGCCACGTCGGAATGATCGGGATCAGCTGGGGTGGCTTCAACGGCTTGCAGCTTGCGTATCGCCGACCGCCGGAATTGAAGGCGGTTGTCACCATGGCCTCGACGGCTGACCGCTATGCCGATGACATTCACTACATGGGCGGCTGCCTGCTCAGCGATAACGCCAATTGGGCAGCACAGATGTTTGCCTATCTGTCTCGCCCTGCTGACCCCGACCTGCGGCCCGACTGGCGCGATGACTGGATCGCGCGGATGGAGCTGCTGCCTGATCTTGCCGCCGACTGGCTGGCGCATCCCACACGCGATGAGTTCTGGAAACACGGATCGGTTTGCGAAGACTGGTCACGGATCGAGGTGCCGGTTCTGGCAATCACAGGCTGGGCGGACGCTTATGTCAACACGCCCCTTACCCTGGTTGAGAACCTGACTTCGCCGACCAAGGCGCTGATCGGCCCCTGGGAGCACCGCTATCCGCATATCTCAAAGATCGAGGCCGCAGACGCCCACTCGGAGATCATCGGATGGTTCGACCGGTGGCTGAAAGGCGAGTTGAACGGGGCTGAAACACTGCCTGCCTTGCGAACATTCGTGCAGGAACATGACAACCCGTCCGGCAAGAACAAGCCGCGCAGGGGTCGGTGGGTGTCAGAGGAAAGCTGGCCATCGAACACCATTCAGGAGCGCATTTATTTTCTCGGCGATGGTGCGCTGTGCCCAGCAGCCAAAGCCGGGGAGGTCGATATTGCCAATCCTGCCAGCGTCGGGTCCGCCAGCGGCTATTTCTGCCCGGGGATGCGGATCGACAACGAGCTGCCGGGCGATCAGGTCGAGGACGACAGGCACTCCACCTGCTTTGACATTTCGCTGGACGCGCCGCTTGAGATCGTTGGACGCCCGCGTCTGAAGCTGGCGTTTCGTGTTGATCAACCGGTTGCCCAGGTGGTGGCCCGGCTCTGTGATGTCGCGCCGGATGGCGTGTCGCAACGCATCACCTATCGGCCCTTCAACCTGACCCATCACAAAAGCCACGAAACCCCGGACGCTTTGGTGCCGGGCGAACGCTACGAGGTTGAGTTCGAACTGAACGCCTGTGCCCATCGGCTGCGCGCGGGGCATCGCCTCCGTCTGGCGCTGTCGACATCCTACTGGCCGATCGTCTGGCCCTCGCCCAAACCTGTGACGATCACGCTGGACTGCGCGGGCAGCCAGTTGACACTGCCTCAGCGCCGCGTGGCTGGTGAACCGGAGCCTGCCAACCCCGGACCGCCAGACAAATTTCCGACATTGGCTGCGGATGTCCTGCGTGATCCGTCGAGCACGTCACGGCATGGAACCGACGATGAAGGACGGACAACACTCGACGCATTTGACGATTTCGGCATGTCGCGCGATCCCTATCACGGCCTTATCAGCGGCAGCCATGTAGCGACGCATTATTCCATCCATCCCGATGATCCCGCCAGCGCCAAGATGGTGGCCGACTGGCGGTTCGAGTTCCGCCGCGACCACTGGCAGGTTCGGATCGACACGCATTCGCGCATGTCCTGCGACGAGACGCATTTCTACCTGCACCGCAGTTTGCGGGCCACGGAAGGGCCCGATGAAACCGAAGTCCTGTCAAAAGAATGGTCGCGGACCATTCCGCGCGGGCTTCTCTGAACAACCCAACGGGGAGATCACAATGAAGATCGAATGGATGAAGGCACCAACAGGACGCCGAAACTTCCTAAAAGGCGCGACAGCGCTTGGTGCGGCCGCCGCAATGCCTATGGGCTGGGCGGGGACCGCTTTTGCCCAGGATGATGGCGTCCTGCGAGTCCGCGCCTATGGCGACGCTCCGAACATGGATCCCGCGCATAGTGTCGGCGTTGTGGAAGAGGAGATCCACGCCGCAATTTACAACAAGCTGATCCAGTACAAGCCCGGCTCCGAATGGGGCTGGCAACTTGATGCGGCGTCGATGATCGAACAGGTGGACCCGACCCATATCAAATTCGCCCTGCGCGATGACATCGGCTTTACCAACGGCCATGGCGCGATGACAGCCGAGGATGTCAAATTCAGCTTCGAACGGATCGTGGCCGAGGCCACCGAAAGCCCGAACAAGCCGGATATGGGACCGCTCAGCCATGTTGAGGTCACTGGCGAGCGCGAAGGCACCATCGTGCTGAACGAGCCCTTCGCGCCGCTCTGGTCTATTGCCTTGCCCTATATCACCGGCAACATCGTGTCCAAGGCCGCGGTTGAGGCCACTGGCGGGCGGATCGGCTCCGACCCGGTCGCCGAAAGCGGCCCCTATCTGCGCGCGAGCTGGAGCCCCAAGGAGAAGACAGTGTTGCAGCGAAACCCCAACTGGAAAGGGGACGCACCGGCCTGGGATACGATTGAAGTCTACCCGATCGACGATGAAAACACCGCCGAGATCGCATTCGAGGCAGGCGAGCTGGACCTGACCCGCGTGTCGCTAGGATCGGTCGCGCGCTACCGTGGCGGCGTTCCAAACGGCGGGACCCTCGTCGAAAACCCCTCGCTGTTCTATGTCTGGCTGGGGATGAATCTGGATCATCCGAAACTACAGAACCAGAAACTGCGGCAGGCGATCCAGCATGCGATCGACGTGCCGACAATCCTTGAGGCCTCCTACTTTGGCGCGGCGGACCCGTCGACAGGCATCATCGCACCGGGTCTGGCAGGAAACCGTGCTCAGGGTCTTGTGGCGCCGCAGGCCAACATTGAAAAGGCAATGGAACTGCTTGCGGAATCCGGCGAGACAAATGTCTCCCTCACGCTCGATATCCTGAACAAGACGACCTACACAACGATGGCTCAGGTCATTCAGGCGATGCTGGCGCAAATCGGGATCACGCTGGAAATCAACGTTCTGGAATCCGGTGCGTTCTGGGCGAGCGGCGAAAACGAAGATCTGCAACTGGTGCTGAACCGCTTCTCGATGGCGCCTGATCCCTCCTATGCAACGGCCTGGTTCACCACTGAACAGGCAGGCATCTGGAACTGGGAACGTTTCCGCAATGACGAATTCGACAAACTCCACGCCGCCGCATCTGCGGAAACCGACAATGCAGAACGCGCTGCAATGTATCAGCGAGCGCAGGACCTGATGGAAGAAAGCGGCGCCTATCGCTTTATCACCCATGAAGCAACGCCGGTCGTGCATTCCTCGCGTGTTGTTCCGGCCCTGCGCCCGGATGGGCTTTCGCTGCTCAGATACTTCGGCAAGGCGTAACCTCCCTACGTCTCTGCGTGTGGCTGCCCTCGGGCGGCCGCACGTGATTACCCCGCCCAGAAAGGCCCGATCGATGTTCAACTTTGCTCTGAGGCGGTTTGCGCTTGCGGCGCTGATCCTCTTTGTTGCGGTAACACTCATGTTCCTGATGATCCGTGCAGTCCCCGGCGATCCGGTGCAGATCATGCTTGGTCCGCGAGCGACCCCGGAGCTTCAGGCCCGGCTCACCGCCGAACTGGCGCTGGATCAGCCGATTTGGCGGCAACTGGTGATCTTTTACAGCAACATGATGCAGGGCGATCTGGGCACCGACGTGTTTTCGGGCCGCTCGGTCACCCAGATTGTCTTTCAACAGCTTCCCTTCACGCTTGAGCTGATCTTTGCGTCGATCCTCTGGTCTGCCGCCCTCGGCATCGGGCTTGGCGCCTATGCCGCGGCCCATCCCAACACCCTGATCGACCGAAGCGTCGCGGTGCTGTCGGTGAGTTTCGTCGCGGCCCCCGCATTTGTCGTGGCGCTTTTGTCGCTTTTGCTGTTTGCCGTGCAGCTCCAGTGGTTCCCGGCGATTGGTGTCGGTGACGGGTTCTGGGACCGGCTGGATCATCTGGTTTTGCCCGCGTTTGCAATCGGGCTGAGTTGGGTCGGGTATATCGCGCGGCTTGTACGTGCTTCGATGCTGGAAGTGCTTGGTGAACACCACATCCGGACCGCCCGCGCCTTTGGTCTCTCCGAGCGACGGATCGTCATGGTCTACGCGTTGCGGATCGCCGTTCTGCCGGTCGTCACCGTGATCGGCGTCGGGATGGGCTTTCTGCTCAGTGCTGCCGTTTTTGCCGAGATCGTCTTTGCCCGGCCCGGTCTGGGCAAATTGGTGATCGATAGCATCACCACCCGCAACTACCCGATCGTCATGGGCTCGGTGCTCATCTCAACGGGGCTGTTCGTTATCTCGACCGCCGTTGCGGACCTTGTCAACGCCTGGCTGGACCCGCGCGCGAGGACCTCGACATGACGGCCTCGACCATGGGTAAACCGCGCTCCGAACTCGGCATTATTCTCAAAGGCGTCGCCGGGAACCCGCTGGGCCTGATGGGGCTGATCATCGTCGGGGCCATCGTGTTCAGCGCCATCTTCGCGCCATGGATTGTGCCCTACGATCCGATTGCCATGAATATTCAGGACCGTATGCAAGGCCCATCGGCCAGCCATTGGCTGGGCACCGACCAGCTGGGCCGAGATACCTTCAGCCGCGTGATCATGGGCGGACAGGTGGCGCTGAAGGTCGCCTTGCCTGCGGTCTTTGGGGCCATGGCGATCGGTCTGACACTGGGAATGATCGCGGGCTACGGGCCAAAATGGCTCGACAATCTGCTGATGCTTCTGTTTGACACCATCCGGTCATTCCCAACCGTGATGTTCGCGCTGGCCGTCGTCGCGCTGGTGGGTCCCAGCCTGCAAACTGTGGTTTTCGTGGTCATGGCGACCTCGATCCCGACCTATGGCCGTGTGGCGCGCACGCAGACGCTCACATTGCGCAACTCGGAGTTCATACTGGCCGAACGCTCCATGGGGGCCAGCATGGCCCGTATTCTGGGTGTCCATTTGCTGCCCAATATCATTGGCGTCCTGGCGGTTCTGGCTGCCATGGACATCCCCACGGTGATCGCGCTTGAGGCCGGTCTGTCGTTCCTCGGTCTCGGGGTAAAACCGCCGACACCCAGCTGGGGTGCATTGTTGAAAGATGGCTATGCCCTGATCCGGCAAACGCCGTGGTTGGTGGTCGGAGGCGGCCTGCCGATCATCATCGCAACGCTGGGCTTCACCTTCCTCGGCGAATCCCTGCGCGACGTGGTTGACCCGAAATTGAGAAAGAACCGATGACCGAAACCTTGTTGGAGATCGACCATCTCAGCGTCGATTATAAAACCGAACGCGGCGACCTGAAAGCCTTGCGCGATATCACCTTTGACGTCCGCAAAGGGGAAATCGTCGGGATCGTCGGCGAAAGCGGCTGCGGAAAGTCGACGCTGATCTCGTCGATCCTGCGGTTGACGGCACCGAACACGCGGTTCCGTCAGGGCGCGGTGCGGTTCAAGGGGCAGGACCTGTTGCAGGCCAACGAGCGTCAGATGCGCGCCCTGCGCGGCGACGATATCTCAATCGTCTTCCAGGACCCGATGCAGACCCACAACCCGGTGCTGACCGTCGGTCAGCAGATGGTCGATATCCAGCACCGGTCCTCCGCGTCCAAGGCCGCAAAACGCGCAACCGCCGCGAAAATGCTTGGGGCTGTAGGCATTCCCGATCCCGACGCGCGGCTGAACCAGTTCCCGCATGAATTCTCCGGCGGGATGCGCCAGCGGATCGCCATTGCCATGGCGCTGATGTCCGAGCCTGACCTGCTGATCGCCGATGAACCCACAACGGCACTGGATGCCACTCTTGAAGTACAGATTATCGAACGCTTGCAGGAGCTTCAGCGCGAAATGAACTGCGCGATCCTATTCATCTCGCATCATCTGGGCGTGATTGCGGAACTCTGTGACAGGGTGGTGGTGATGTATGCGGGCGCAGTCGTCGAAAGCGGCGATGTGCGCGAGATCTTTCACAACCCGAAACATCCCTACACCCGCCGCCTGATCGAATGTGATCCGGGCCACATCAAGAGCCGCGCCCGTGTCCTGCCGACCATTCCGGGCGAAGTTCCCGATCTGGCGAACCTGCCCGGCGGCTGCATTTTTCGCGACCGGTGCGATCAGGCAATCGCCCGCTGCGCGGCAGACGTGCCGCCACTTGAGCGACTGGGAGACGACGGTCAGCTGGCTGCCTGTTGGCTGAACCATGAGGAGATGACGGCGTGAGCCTTCTGTCTGTTGATAACCTTCAAACCAGCTACGGTCAGGTCAATGTGCTGGCTGGCGTCAGCTTTGACGTGGCCCCGGGCGAAACCTACGCGCTTGTCGGCGAAAGCGGATCGGGCAAGACAACCGTCATTCGCGCAATTGCCGGGCTGGCCCCGGCGCAGGCCGGTTCGGTCAAATTCGACGGCAGGGAAATCCGCGGCCTGCCCGAACGGCAGCTGCGCCCCCTGCGCAAGGACATCGCCATGATGTTTCAGGATCCGGTCGGAAGCCTGTCTCCGCGACTGACCATCGGCAGTCTGATCACGGAACCCTACAGGATTCAGGGCATGAAGAGCCGCGATCAGCACGCCGAGGCGAAGCGCCTGCTGGAGATGGTCAACCTGCCTGCGCATTTTGCCGACCGCTATCCCTATCAATTGTCCGGCGGTCAGGCACGGCGTGTCGGGGTGGCCCGCGCACTGGCGCTGGAACCCAGGTTGATTCTGGCCGACGAACCGACAGCGGGATTGGACGTCTCCGTGCAGGGCGAGTTGCTGAACCTGCTCAATGAACTGCGCGAACGGCTGGGTCTGGCCATGGTGATTATCACCCATAACCTCAGCGTCGTGCGCCATGTGGCCGACCGTATGGGGATCATGTATCTGGGGCGGCTGGTGGAAGAAGGCACCACCGAAGCAATATTCGAAAGCCCGCGCCATCCCTACACCCGCTGCCTTCTCAGCGCGAACCCGGAACCTGACCCTGACGCCCGGCTGGAACGCATCGCGCTGAAGGGCGAACCGCCGAGTCTGCTGAACCGGCCAAAGGGATGCGAGTTCCGCGAGCGCTGCCCCTTTGCCCAGGACATTTGCACCCAAACACCCAGATGGGAGGTGACCGCAGGCCACGGCCTGCGCTGCCTCGCGCCACTCTCGTAGCGAGCCCGCAATGACAGCCACGCTTTATTCCAACGGCACCATCCTGACGATGGACGCCGAAAACTCTCAGCCCGAGGCGGTGCTGACCGAAGGCGGATTGATCCGAGCCGTCGGCGACGAAACCGTCCTGCGCGCCCAGATGCCCGACGGCACGCGGCTCCATGACCTGCAGGGCCAGACGCTTATCCCGGCCTTTATCGACCCGCATGGGCACTTTCCCGATCCGGGGTTCATTGCGCTTTTCCGTGTCGATCTTGCGTCACCGCCACGTGGCGACTGCATCGATATGGCAACGGCGCTGCACCGCCTGCGTGCCAAGGCAGCCGACACCCCAAAAGGCGAATGGGTCATGGGGGTTCTTTTTGACAACACCGCAATCGCCGAGGGTCGGATGCCGACCCGGGCTGAACTGGACGACGTGTCCACAGATCATCCCATCTGGGTGCTTCATGCCTCGGGCCACAATGGCGTCGCGAACTCCGCCGCCCTTGAAATGCGCGGCATCTCACGGGATACGCCGGACCCACTGGGCGGCCGCTATGGCCGCCGGGATGACGGCGCGCTGACAGGTCTCATCGAAGGCCTGTCCGCCATGGGCGAAATGGGCGATACCGATTTCCTGATCAATCGCGAAAGATTCTGGCAGGGTTTCGCGGTCTGCCGCGACGATTACCTCGCCCATGGCGTGACCTATGCGCAGAACGCCTGGACCTCGCGGGTAATGCTGGAGCATTTTGCCTCGCTCGGACCAGACAAAGATCCCGGTATCGACCTGATGCTGCTGCCCATTGGAGAGCTTGAACCGGGGCTTTGGGACACTCTCGACTGGCCCGGCAATCGGCATTTCACCCTTGGCCCCCGCAAGCTATTTACCGATGGGGCATTCCAGCTTCAGACCGCCTATCTCTCTGCGCCCTATCACCGGCCAATTGACCCGAAACATTCCTGCGGGATGCCCTATGTGGCCGCTGAGGAACACCGCCGCGAAGTCAGGAAACTCCATGACCTCGGCCACCAGATCCATTGCCACTGCAACGGTGATGCCGGGGCCGACATGTTCATCGATGCCGTGGCCGCCGCCTTGGCCGACACCCCGCGCGCGGATCACCGCCACACGATCATTCACGGCCAGACCCTGCGCGACGACCAGCTTGGCCGTATGGCTGAGCTTGGCATCACGGTCAGCTTCTTCTCGGCCCATATCCATTTCTGGGGCGATCGCCATTACAGTACGTTTCTCGGCCCCGAGCGCGCCAGCCGCCTGTCCCCCGCCGCGTCGGCCGAGCGATTTGGGGTCCGCTACACCCTGCACAATGACGCCTCCGTAACGCCAACCAGGCCGCTGCATCTGGCCCATTGCGCCGTCAACCGCACCACATCAAGCGGGCGGCTGCTCGGGGAAAGCCAGAAAATCAGCGTCCTCTCGGCCCTGCGGGCACAAACGATAGACGCGGCCTGGCAGGTCTTCCAGGAAGATATTCGTGGATCAATAGAGCCGGGAAAATGCGCCGATCTTGCAGTTCTCTCAGGCAATCCGATTGCGGCCTCAGAGAACCTTCTGGATTTGAAAGTGACGGCGACAATTCGAGCGGGCAAAATGGTGTCGGGAGACTGACCCTCCGACGAGGTCTGTGTGACTGTGGTCGTGACGGGTTCATTTTTGATCGCTTCACAACCTATTCAGAGAGACCATAGCCGAGGACACAGATTGCAGCAGCTTTGCATTTGGCAATTACCCAATCTCGTATGCGTGTGCGCCCGCAACATGCCTCATCTCCATTGCGCTGTTGCATTGGGAGGGGATGCCACGCTCAAGCGTTGCAAAGAACCAATAGGACGCAGACCTGCTAGAATACCCGCCGCGCAAGCGCAGCGTCATGGGCGATTACAAGGGTTCGCGATCCAGCCGCGCGACCAGCAATCATCTTTTTTCAGAAATCCACGCAGGTATTGTCGGATTTGCATTGGCCCGCGCGTTCTTGCAGCATGTGATCAGTGCACTGGAGAAAACCATGATCTATGCAATTACAATCTACGGAGAAGCCGGGCTTTTTGAAACACTCCCCAAAGAACGGCAGGACGAAGTGCTGGCCGGACATGGCGCGTTGCAGGAGGCGCTGAAGAAACGAGGGGAGTTCATCTCGATCAAGCTGATGCCGCCAACCTCGGCAGTGATGCTTGACCCTGCACCGGCGGTCGATCAGCCCCCGTTGATTGTGGATGGGCCCTATGCCGAGACAAAAGAGAGTTTCCTGGGATTTTACGCCGCCGACTTTGAAAACCTGGACGATGCTCTAACCCACGCCAAGATGATCTCATCCCCGGTGGTTCGGCTAGAAGTGCGGCCCGTGGCCTGGGCTGGAGGTGCGATTTCGTCGGAATAGGCATGTGTCGGACTGGCTAGAAGCAACAATCACCAGACAGCGTCCGCAGGCGCTGGCCGCGCTGACCCGCTACTTCCGCGATATAGACATCGCGGAGGACGCCTTTGCAGATGCCTGTCTCAAAGCCCTCAAGGTCTGGACGGACATCGGCGCACCCCGTGATCCTTTGGCCTGGCTGCTGGCCACCGCCCGCAACGCGGGGCTCGACACGCTGCGCAAGTCCCAGCGGCACCATGCCATCCTGGCGCGGCACTGTGCAGAGTTTCAACCCATGACAGAGGCACCCCCTGATCCCGATGAACTGCGCGATGACGTCCTGCGCCTGTTGTTCATCTGTTGCCACCCGGAGCTGGAACGGCGCGATCAGATTGCCATCGCGCTGCGGATCGTCGCCGGGCTCAGCGTTGCGGAAATTGCACGCGGCTTCCTGATCAAACCGAAGGCCATGGAACAACGGATCACCCGCGCGAAGAAGAAAATCGCCAGTGGCACCGTCGCCTTTGAAACACCCAGCCCGCAGGAGCGGGGCGCGCGGCTGGGTGAGGTCTCGCTGATGGTCTACCTGATGTTCAACGAGGGCTGGTCGGCTTCTGGTGGTGAGACCCAGATCAAGCTCACAGTCTGCGAAGAGGCAATCCGCCTCGCTCGTCTGCTGGCAAACCTGTTCCCGGCCATGGGCGAGCAGGCGGCGCTTCTGTCGCTCCTGCTGTTTCAACATTCGCGACGTGACGCGCGCATGGATGCTGATGGCCAGCTCGTCCCGTTGGAGGATCAGAACCGCAGCCGATGGGATCTCTCCCAAATCGCCGAGGCGACGGCGCTGCTACAAAAGGCCCAGAGGATCAATCATCGGGGGGTTTACATCATTCAGGCCGCGATTGCTGCGGTCCATGCCCGCGCGCCCTCCGCAGAAGAGACCGATTGGTCACTGATCGCTGCGCATTACGCCGCGCTCTATGCCCTGCAGCCTTCGCCCGTTGTGCGTCTCAACCTCATCGCAGCGGAGGCACGGATTGAAGGCCCAGCCTACGCGTTGGCCGCGTTGGAGCCGCTGGCTGACGATCTGTCGCAATACCGCTGGTTTCATGCCATGAGAGGCCGGCTGTTGCAGGACACCGGCAATCATCCAGCGGCCATCAAGGCGTTTGAAGCAGCGCTTTCACTCAACCCGACAGCACCGGAACGCGCCGCCGTTCAAGGAAAAATCGCGCTCAGCAAAAAAGAACTGCCCGACGTGTAGGGATTGGGAGTGGTCATGCGTCCTTGGGTCAGACCTGCATTCGGGCAGGCAAACAGGGAGAAGACATATGAGCATTCTTGAGATGACAGCAATTGGAAACGCCGGCTGGATCGGGCACTCCGGGCCGGATCAGGAGAAGGCCAAAACCTTTTATCAGGAGGTGCTAGGCTGGACCATCAACAATATGCCGATGCAGGACGGGTCCAGCTACTCGGCGATTGCGGTGGGCGAAACGGCGATTGGCGGTTTTTCTCCCATGCCCGAGGAGAGCGGAACCTGGACGATTTTCTTTACCGTTGCCGATGTGGACAGCTGCGTGACCACCGCAAAGGCCAAAGGCGCAACCGTCCTGCAAGCCCCCATGGATATGCCCGGTGTCGGTCGCATGGCAACGCTCACAGATCCGCAGGGCGCCCGCTTTGCAGTGATCACCTATGCCCAGAACCCGGCCTAAGGACGCGCTCAGATGGAACAAACACCACAGATCGCGCTGGCCGTAACGGCGATTTTCGTCCTTCTCAGCATCCCGATGGCGATCTCGGTCGGGGTGCGCCGGGCCAAAACCGGCATCCTGCTGCTGCATGGTGACGATGATGTGCTGCTGCGCCGGATCCGGGCCCATGGCAACTTTGTCGAATATGTGCCGCTTGCGCTTCTGGCCCTCGCCGGTGCTGAAATCGCCGGAACCGCAGCCTGGCTGGTGGCCCTATGCGGTGCCGTGCTCATCCTGGCGCGGCTCATCCACTACTTTGGCCTGCTTGCATCGGCGGATAGCAAAGGGCGCGCCGTCGGTGCCGCGCTGACAACCTTGGCGATGTTCATGCTCGCCATCGCCATCCTGTGGCAACTATTTGGGGCTGCCTGATGCCTTATGACGAAGGCCTTAGCCAACACATGCGCGGCGCACTCGCCGCGCATGTGGGGATCACTGAAAAGCGGATGATGGGCGGTGTGTGTTTTTTCCTGAACGGCAATATGCTTTGCGGTGCGCGACGGCACAAAGATGGTGTCGGGCGGTTTATGTTCCGTATCGGCAAGGAGAACGAAGCGGCCGCCCTTGCAGACCCGACCGCCCGCGTCGTCATCCACGGCAAGCGCAAGCTGGGTGGCTTCATCCTGGTAGATGAGGCCGATTGCCCGGACCCCGCAATGAAGCGCTGGCTGCAGCAATGCCTGGCACATGCAGCAGCCCTGCCCGCCAAAAAGTGAGGGACAATCATGAATACATTCGACAGCTACAGCCCCGATGCGCTGCAATTCCTGCGCGATCTGAAGGCGAACAACACCAAAGACTGGTTCACGGCACATAAAACGACATATGAACACTGCATCAAAGATCCCACCAAGGTCTTTGCGGCTCACATGGAGAGCGCACTTGGTGCGCTGACCGGTCAACCGCATAGCAGCAAGATCTTCCGTATCCATCGCGACGTCCGCTTCTCCAAGGACAAGACGCCCTACAACGCTCATATCCACGTCACCTTGAGACCAGAAAGAACAACTGCGCAGCCGCCCATGTGGTTCTTCGGTCTCTCGCCTGAGAAGCTGACGCTGGGCTGTGGCGTGTTTCAATACGACAACGAAGCACTCGCCAATTTCCGCAGGGCGATGGCGGGTCCTAAAGGGGCCGAGTTGATCGCATTGACGGACGAACTGCGTGCCTCAGGTATCCGCATCGGTGAGCCGGACCTGAAACGGGTCCCCAAAGGTTTTGATAAGGATCATCCGAACGAGGTTGCACTGCGACGCAAGGGGTTTGCCGCATGGATCGACATCACCGACACAGCCTTTGTCACGGAGCCAGATCTCGTCGAACGTACCACTGCGACGTTTCAAAAGCTCATCCCGGTATTTGACCTGCTTTCCGACATCGGTTCCCCTACCGGCCCCTGCTAAAGAATCCGCAGTATCATCGGCACGGTCGCAATATGACACTTGTGTGGGAATACAGGCGGTTGACGAGCGTCATTTGATAGGCCGGAAGCACCTCTAGATGACAGAGCCCGATACACGGCGGCAGAGCGGAGGCCGATCTCAGCGTGGCGCGGTGACCATAATGAAGTTACTCGGCCTGCTTATCGCCGCAAAACCATATCGGGCGACCGGCCGCCAAGTCGGTTGGCGAAGGCTTCGGTGAACGACTATTTTCATCCATGGCCATGTGCTTACAGCCGAGGCGCGACCGGTAAGCGGATTGCTTCACGGACACAGAGAGGATTCCGGCGCGATTGCCGACGTTGTCCGCTTGGAGCATGGCGCCTTGGTCGAGATAGTGGCAGCCCGCTGCTCGATCCAAGACACAGGCTGATCCAGACCGTTTCGCGCGGCCCGCACCTGCGATACCGGCGCCCGACGCGAAAGCGAAGGTGGTCAAGAGGACCACATTCACGGCCCTCAGGGCAGAGCGATCCCCAATATGTGCGGCTCATCAGCCGGATGGAAATCCATCGTGAGCACCCTATTCCACCCCAACATTAAGAGAAACAGAATACGACAATATTGAGGAAGATGGCGGAGACGATGGGATTCGAACCCACGAGACCCTTCCGGGCCTACTCCCTTAGCAGGGGAGCGCCTTCGACCACTCGGCCACGTCTCCGCTGACCCGTCTATCAGCGCAACCAAGCCAAGAACAAGGGCGAAATGCTGTTTTCGGCAAAAAAATTGCAGCCCTTGACCAGGGGGACAAAAACAGCAATCGCCCCGCCGCAGGCGTGCTGCAGCGGGGCGATGTGAGACGCTGTTCGGACGAAGGAAACCATCGTCGCGCACCGCTTCAGGGCAGGATGGCAAGCCGCTTCAGGAACAGAGTTTTCACCGCATCGGCGTCAACTGCCATGTAGACGTCGATCGGCTTGCGGTCGCTGTCTGTGGCGAGGCGGGTTTCGCCTGACGTTTCACCGTCGCAGGACACCTCCATTGCAACCGAGCGCGCCGTGAAAAACTCAGGATGCGTGCAGGCAATGACTGCGGCCGGATCATGAAGCGAGCAGCCGTCAAACTTGCCGACGGTTTCATAGAAATGCAGGTAGAAGACCGACATTTCCTGCAACATCCCACCCAGCTCCGGGGATTGCGCGGCAATGGCGGAGAAATCCTCGGCGGTGCACAGAATGCGATGCGTGACATCCAGACCGACCATCTCGACCTGCGCGCCGGAACCGAAGACGACGTCGGCCGCGTGGGGGTCATGATAGATGTTGGCTTCGGCGTGGGGGGTGATATTGCCGCCCTCTTCCAGCGAGCCACCCATGATCACGATCCGTTTCACATTTTTTGCAAACTCGGCGTCGCGCTGAATCGCATGGGCGATATTGGTCAGCGGACCAATCGGACAGATCACCAGCTCACCCTTGTGCTCGCGCGCCATGCGGATCAGGAAGTCAGCTGCATCCTCCTCCAGAGCCTGCCCTTTCGGCGTCTTGGCCGGAATGTCGCCAAACCCTTCGGCGCCATGCACATGGGCAGAGGGCGTAAAGGGCGGCAGCACCAGCGGGGTCTCGGCGCCATGGGCGACAGGCAGGTCCAGACCCGCAGCTTCCAGCAAACGCAACGCGTTACGGGTGGCCGTTTTGGTGGTCACATTGCCAAAGATTGTCGTCAGCCCGAGTAGCTCGATATCCGGGGCCGCGGCCGCGTAGAAAATCGCCATGGCATCGTCGATACCGGGATCCGTGTCGATGATCAGCTTTGTCATCTTTATCCTTCCGACTAATTAATCGTGCGGGTTTAGCATTTCCGTTAGCGGCAACTCAAGCCTGCCACTTTCAGGAATAGACAACAGCTGTATCAAGAAAATGCCCGCCTTCACTGGAAGACGGGCACCAATATTGTCGCGGAGAGCAGAAAGATCAGGTGTTGAACAGGAAGTGCAGCACATCGCCATCCTTGACGATGTAGCTTTTGCCCTCGGCGCGCATCTTGCCCGCTTCCTTGGCACCCTGTTCGCCGTTATGGGCGATGAAATCGTCATAGGCGATGGTTTCAGCGCGGATGAAACCTTTCTCGAAATCGCCGTGGATGACGCCCGCCGCCTGCGGTGCCGCAGTACCGGACCGGATCGTCCAGGCGCGTGCTTCCTTGGGGCCAACGGTGAAATAGGTCTCCAGGTGCAACAGCTGGTAGCCTGCACGGATCAGCCGGTCGAGACCAGCCTCGGCAAGCCCCATTTCGGAGAGGAACATCTCTGCTTCCTCCGGCTCCAGCTGGCTGATTTCTTCTTCGATCTGGGCCGAGATGATCACATGGCTGTTGCCCTGAGCCGCAGCCATGTCCGCCACTTTGGCCGAATGCTCGTTGCCCTCGACCGATTCCGACTCGCCGACGTTGCAGACATAAAGCACTGGCTTGGTTGTCAGCAGTTGCAGCATTTTCCAGGCCTTGGCATCCTCTGCATCGACCTCGACCAGGCGCGCGGGTTTGCCATCTTCCAACATCGCCTGTGCCGCCGCCAGAAGGCGGTCCTGCTGCTGAGCTTCCTTGTCGTTGCCCTTCAGCTTACGCACCAGATTGGCGCGGCGTTTTTCAATGCTTTCTAGGTCGGCCAGCATCAGTTCAGTCTCGATCACCTCGGCATCGGCAACCGGGTCAACGCGCCCTTCAACATGGGTCACATCGCCATCTTCAAAGCAGCGCAGCACATGGGCGATGGCATCGGTTTCGCGGATGTTGGCGAGAAACTGGTTGCCCAGACCCTCGCCCTGCGAAGCGCCTTTGACCAAGCCTGCGATATCAACAAATGTCATCCGCGTCGGGATGATCTGTTTAGAGCCCGCAATGGCCGCCAGCTTGTCCAGCCGAGCATCGGGCACGCCGACTTCACCGACATTCGGTTCGATCGTGCAAAACGGAAAGTTCGCCGCCTGCGCCGATGCGGTTTTCGTCAATGCGTTGAACAGGGTCGACTTGCCGACGTTCGGCAGACCCACGATTCCCATTTTAAAGCCCATTTCGGCCTCCTGATGCCACTTGGGAGGTGCTTCTAGGCAGCATTTCGAAGTGACGCAAGCGCGCATCTCCCGCCCCCTCCGCCAAGCGCCCCGGTCGAGGCTGCTGCAAAGAGCCGTGAAGACCCAGTCCCGATGCGGAGGTTCTGAGCATGGAAAATTTCAAAACAAGGTGCAACCAATTGGTGACACTCGCGTTCCTTTGATCGGAATGTGATCCCTTTGCCCCGCCAGAAGGTGGACATTCTTATGATTTAACGGCTGAGTTCCAGCTAGGCTGACCAAAACGAGACTATTGACAATGACATTACGCACCTTCGTTACCGCGACGCCCCTCGCCTGCGCCCTGACGCTTGCCAGCGCCCTCCCTTCGGCTGCCGCCGACTGGATCTTTGGTGCAGGATATTCAAGCTTTTCCCGTGAAGGCGCAGAGGATAGCGCATTGATCTCGGTGGAATACCAGCATGATGCGTTCTGGCAGCGTGGCAATTTCGACGCAGCCTTTGGTGCCGCACTTGATGTGCAAACCACTGGCGATCTGTTCATCGGCGCAGGTGCGGTCGGCACGTGGCATCTCCAGCGCGGCTGGTTCATTGAAACCAGCGTAATGCCCGGTGCCTACGCCGAGAGTGTCCGGCTCAACGATCTGGGCTCAACATTTGAAATTCGCAGCGCAATCGCCCTTGGCAAGGAATTCGCAAATGGCAAATCGCTGTCGCTGGCGCTGACCCATAAATCAAACGCATCCACAGCCGATATCAACCCCGGGGTAAATTCGCTGCTGCTACGCTGGCACGTCCCCTTCAAGGGCTAGAGGCAGGCGCCCGCCTGGCGGAGGAGCAGCGTGGCAATAAGGCGAGCGGGATTGATTTCCGCCGCAACATTCGGCACACCGAAGCGGACACATTCAAAAGGCCCGATCATGACCCGCATTGATGCCAAATTCGCCGAACTGAAAGCTGCCAGCAAAAAGGCCTTTGTCGCCTATGTCATGGCGGGTGACCCTGACTTCGACACCTCGCTTGAACTGGTAAAGGGGCTGCCCGCGGCGGGCGTCGATGTGATCGAACTGGGCCTACCCTTTACCGATCCGATGGCCGATGGCCCGACCATTCAGCTGGCCGGACAGCGCGCGCTGGAAGCCGGTATGACCCTTGAGCGCACACTTGAGCTGGCGCGTGCGTTCCGCGCCGAAGACGACACCACACCCATCGTGATGATGGGATACTACAACCCTATCTATAGCCGGGGCGTTGATAAGTTCCTCAAAGACGCCAAGGCAGCTGGCATCGACGGGTTGATCGTGGTTGACCTGCCGCCGGAAGAAGACAGCGAATTGTGCCTCCCCGCGCAGGAGGCAGGGCTGAATTTCATTCGACTGGCCACTCCTACCACCGACGACAAGCGCCTGCCCCGCGTCCTGCAAAACACCTCCGGTTTCGTCTATTACGTCTCGATCACCGGGATCACAGGTGCAGCCGAAGCCGAAGCGACCAATGTCGGACCGGAAGTGGCGCGGATCAAAGCCAATACCGATCTGCCTGTTATCGTCGGCTTTGGCATCAATACGCCTGAAAAATCAAAGGCCATCGCCTCCGTCGCCGATGGCGCGGTGGTCGGCTCTGCCATCGTCGGCCAGATTGGCGCAGGCAAATCCGTCGCCGAGGTCCTCAGTTTCGTAAAGTCTCTCTCTGACGGGGCACACGCTGCCTGATCGCAATCAGCTGATCGCCGCCAACAATCATCAGGCCGCATCCCATCGGGTGCGGCTTTTTTGCCGTTCACATCCGCGCGCGAGCATCCTGCATTGCATCTCACCCAATGGATTGGTAATAAATTATTACCAAACAAGGGCGAGGATGACACCGTGCCAGTCATTACCAATATCGACGATCTGAAATGCATCTATGAACGGCGTGTCCCGCGCATGTTCTATGACTATGCAGAAAGTGGCAGCTGGACCGAGCAGACCTTTCGCGACAACACCAGCGATTTTGAAAAGATTCGACTGCGCCAACGGGTGGCAGTCGATATGGCTGGCCGCAGCACCGCAAGCCGGATGATCGGGCAGGAAGTGTCGATGCCTGTTGCCCTCGCGCCGGTTGGTCTGACCGGTATGCAACATGCCGATGGCGAGATAAAAGCAGCCCGCGCCGCCGAGGCTTTCGGCGTGCCGTTCACGCTGTCGACAATGTCCATCAACTCGATCGAGGACGTGGCCGAGGCTACGACAAAACCCTTTTGGTTTCAGCTTTATACGATGAAGGATGAGGATTATGTCCGTCGTCTGATCCGGCGTGCAAAAGACGCCAAATGCTCCGCCCTGGTAATCACGCTGGACCTCCAAATTCTTGGCCAGCGGCACAAGGATCTGAAAAACGGCCTCTCCGCACCGCCGAAGCTGACCCCGAAGACCATCGCCAACCTGATGACCAAATGGACCTGGGGCCTGCAGATGCTGGGCGCCAAGCGGCGTAACTTCGGCAATATCGTCGGCCATGTGGACGGGATTTCGGACGCCTCGTCACTGGGTGCCTGGACAGCGGAACAGTTCGACCCCTCGCTCGACTGGGGCAAGATTGCCAAGCTGATCGAGCTTTGGGATGGCAAGGTCATCCTGAAGGGAATTCTAGATGTAGAAGATGCCAGGATGGCAGCAAAAGTTGGTGCCGACGCAATCGTGGTCTCCAATCATGGTGGCCGCCAGCTGGATGGCGCACTGAGCTCCATTCAGATGCTTCCGGCAATCATGGAGGCTGTCGGCGATCAGATCGAGGTTCATTTGGACAGCGGCATCCGCTCCGGTCAGGATATCCTGAAGGCACTTGCCCTTGGCGCGACGGGAACCATGATCGGGCGCGCCTTTGTTTACGGGCTCGGCGCTATGGGACAGGCCGGCGTCACCCGGGCACTGGAGGTGCTGCACAAGGAGCTGGATACAACAATGGCGCTATGCGGTGAGAAATCTGTCGCCAATCTGGGTCGTCACAACCTGCTGATCCCCGAAGATTTCGGCGGACGCTGGCAGTAACATACGGCGCGGCGACAGCCGTATTTCCGGTTTGCGACTTGCAATATCAGCCAATCCGGTCTATGCGCACGGCTTCACGCGGGGTGACAGCCTTGGAGGCACCCCCATTATCAAATTGGAGAATTATCATGGCTGGTCAGATTCCTGATCTTGTTTGCCAAGAACGTACGGGGTCGGGCAAGGGCGCCGCTCGTGCAGCACGTCGTGCTGGCATGGTTCCTGGTGTTGTTTTCGGTGGCGATGCCGAACCGATGTCGATCCAGATCCCCTTCAACGAACTGCTGAAAAAACTGAAAGCCGGCCGCTTCAAGTCCACCCTGTGGAACCTGAAAGTGGAAGGCCAGGAAGACGTGCGCGTGATCTGCCGCGACGTTCAGCGTGACGTTGTCAAGGACCTGCCGACACACTTCGACCTGATGCGTCTGCGTCGCACCTCGAAGGTGAATCTCTTCGTTCCCGTAGAGTTCATCAACGAAGACAAAGCCCCCGGCATCAAGCGTGGCGGCGTTCTGACCGCCGTCCGTCCCGAGGTTGAGCTGGTTGTGACCGCTGGCGACATCCCCGAGAAGCTGGTTGTTGATCTTGACGGTCTGAATGTTGGCGACACCGTCACCATCTCCTCAATCAAACTGCCGGAAGGCGCAAAGCCGACCATCGACCGCGATTTCGTTGTAGCCAACATCTCCGCTCCGTCGGGCCTGAAGTCCGCTGACAACGAAGCGTCTGAAGACGAAGCCGAAGTGGCCGCAGAAGAATAAGCTCCGACCGAAAGGTCCGGAACGACGAAGCGAGGCCATCTTTGGCCTCGCTTTTTTTGTAGATTATGGGCGGCAGTCTTGGCAGGTCGCCACCTTTCAAACGGATGTCGAATCGCGTCAGGGGCTGGATTTTTGTTCGCAAACGCGCCATGTAGCCTGATGAGATAGAGCCCCACACCAAACACATCGTAGAATTGTCCATGAAACTTTTTGTTGGCCTCGGAAACCCCGGCGCGAAATATGCAGGCAACCGGCACAATATCGGCTTTATGGCGCTGGATCAGATTGCTAGCGACCACGGGTTTTCGCCTTGGAAATCAAAGTTCCAGGCCCAAATCAGTGAAGGTGTGCTTGGCGGAACCAAGGTCCTGCTGCTGAAACCGCAGACCTTTATGAACCTTTCCGGTCAGTCCGTCGGCGAAGCTATGCGGTTCTATAAACTCGCCCCCATCGATGTGATTGTCCTGCACGATGAGCTGGACCTTGCACCGGGGAAGGCGCGGGTGAAACAGGGCGGCGGCCATGCAGGCCATAATGGGCTGCGCTCGATCCATTCTCATATCGGTGCAGATTACGGTCGCGTGCGGCTCGGTATCGGTCACCCGGGTCACAAGGACGCCGTTGCAGGATATGTGCTACGCGATTTCGCGAAGGCAGATGAGGTCTGGCTCGATGATCTAATGCGCGGTATCTCCGACGGCGCTGCCCATTTGGCGGCGGGAGATGGCGGAAAATTCATGAATGCTGTTGCCCTGCGCGTGGCTCCACCGCGCAGCTCGAGCGCCGGGCCAGCGCCAAAGGGGCAGAAAGCTGCCGTACCTTCGGGAAAAGCGGCAAAATCCGGAGACACGGCCAAGTCGCAGCCCTCCCAGCCTTCACAAGCCGATAGAACTGACACCGGCAATCAACCCCAGCCATCCGCCATGGAGCGGCTGCTGAACAAGTTCAAGTAATCAAAGTTTCCGTTGCGTCCTGTTTGCGCGGGCAGGCTCCGGCTGGCTAGGCTCAGCCGCGCCCGAGGAGGATTTTTATGCGTCGATATTTAAAGCTATTTTCCTATTTTCTCATAACCTTACTGATCTGCGCGGCCGCCCTTGCCTATTGGCAGCGAGAGTCGCTGAGCCGTCTGATGGCCGTGAACAGGCTGTTTGATGCAGATCGTATTGTTTCTAATTTCTCAAATATGGAGGCGGCATTCCTGACGGTCCCCCTTGATCGTGGCGCCACTGCGGTCAGCCCCCTGCCGCGCGGCGTTGAAATGACGCTGCCAGCCGGCGCCCAAGACTGGATCAATGAGCGGACGGTTACGTCTCTCTTGGTACTGAAGGGCGGTCAGCTTCGTCACGAAAGCTATTATCAGGGGACCAAGCCGGGTGATCTGCGGATTTCCTGGTCGATGGCCAAGAGCTACCTCTCGGCGCTGCTGGGCATTCTGTTGCAGGAGGATAAGATCCGCTCGCTCGATGATCTTGTCATCGAGTATGCGCCCGAGCTGAAGGGCAGTGCCTATGAGCGGGCCAGCATCCGCAATGTGTTGAATATGGCCAGCGGAGTTAAGTTCAACGAGGATTATCTGGACTATAACTCCGACATCAACCGTATGGGGCGCACGCTGGCGCTTGGCGGCACGCTGGATGAGTTCGCCGCCGGCCTGACCGAAACAATCGGAGCCCCGGGCGAGGCCTGGCAGTATGTCTCCATCGACACCCATGTGCTGGGAATGGTCATCCGCGGGGCAACGGGCCGCACCGTCCCGGACCTTCTGTCAGAGAAAATACTGCGGCATCTCGGCCTGGAACAGGCGGGCTATTATCTGACAGATGGCGAGGGCGTTGCCTTTGTGCTGGGAGGGATCAACCAGACCACGCGCGACTATGCACGCTTTGGTCAGATGATTGCCCAGAACGGCCGCTACAACGGCATGCAGGTGGTTCCGCAGGCCTGGATCACCGCCTCCACCCGGCCATCGGCGCCGACAAAGGCCGGTCGTATCGGGTATGGGTTTCAATGGTGGATCCCCAAGAATGCCGTACCGGGCGAATTTCTGGCCAGAGGGGTCTACGGGCAGTATATCTATATCAATCAGGCCCGCGAGGTGGTGATTGTGGTAACCAGCGCTGATCGGCGGTTCCGTGATCCCGGTGTCGCTGATGAAAACGTCAGAATACTGCGGGCCCTTGCCAAATCTCTGTAGGATCCGACCATGGACCAAGACGACAGCATAAACGTATTCGGGAGAGCCCTGGCCTCCTGTTCCACCGCTCCGATGACCGGGTTCTTTCGTGACGGCCATTGCAACACCTGCGCGCAGGATCAGGGCAGCCATACGGTCTGCGCGGTGATGACGGATGAGTTTCTGGCCTATTCCAAATACGTCGGCAATGACCTCTCCACACCGCGCCCCGAATTCGGCTTTGCCGGGCTGAAGGCCGGGGACAGCTGGTGCCTTTGTGCCGCGCGTTTCCTTCAGGCGGCTGACGAAGGTTGCGCACCACAGGTCAACCTTGCGGCGACACATAAGCGTGCTTTGGAGATCGTTCCGCTCAGCGTGCTGAAAAACCATGCTGCATCAGGGGAAACCTATTAGGCGCAGCTGACCGCCTGCGAGCCTAGAGCCACGAATAAAGGCGCCCGCGATGCGAGGCGCCTTTTTCTTGATTATTCGCGCATTGTGGCAGGTTCAGTCGCTGTCGCGGCCTTCGGTGTCAGACATGTCAAAGCCGAGGTGACGGGCGACGGTAAAGATATCCTTGTCGCCACGACCACACATATTCATCACGATGATATGGTCTTTTGGCAGATCCGGTGCGATCTTCATCACATGCGCCAGTGCATGGCTTGGCTCAAGCGCCGGGATGATTCCCTCCAGCGCACAGGACAGCTGAAACGCTTCCAGCGCCTCCTTATCGGTGATGGAGACGTAGTTGGCGCGGCCGATATCATTCAGCCAGGCGTGTTCCGGCCCGATCCCCGGGTAGTCCAGTCCGGCAGAGATCGAAAAGCCCTCAAGGATCTGCCCGTCGTCGTCCTGCAACAGGTAGGTTCGGTTGCCGTGAAGCACCCCCGGGCGACCGCCAGTTAGAGATGCGCAATGCTGCATCTTCTCGTCAACACCCTTGCCGCCGGCCTCAACCCCGATGATGTTGACCGATTTGTCATCAAGGAAGGGGTAGAACAGGCCCATGGCGTTCGATCCGCCACCGATGGCCGCAATCACAGTGTCAGGCAGGCGACCCTCCCCCTCCTGCTCCGCGAGCTGCCAGCGGACCTCTTTGCCGATCACGGCCTGGAAGTCGCGCACCATCGCCGGATAGGGGTGTGGGCCAGCCACCGTCCCGATGCAGTAAAAGGTGTCGTGGACGTTGGTCACCCAGTCGCGCAGCGCGTCATTCATGGCATCTTTCAGCGTTCCACGCCCCGAGGTGACCGGGATCACCTCAGCACCCAGAAGCCGCATACGGAAGACATTGGGCGCCTGACGCTGCACATCATGAGCGCCCATATAGACCACGCATTTCAGGCCGAACTTGGCGCAGACCGTTGCTGTTGCAACACCATGCTGCCCGGCGCCCGTCTCGGCGATGATCCGGTTCTTGCCCATGCGGCGGGCGAGCAGGATCTGCCCCAGAACATTGTTGATCTTATGCGCGCCAGTGTGGTTCAGCTCATCACGCTTCAGATAAACCTTAGCACCGCCGAGATGGTCCGTCAGCCGCTCGGCGAAATAGAGCGGGCTGGGGCGACCCACATAGTTCTTCCAAAGGTCATCCATCTCCGCCCAGAAGCTTGGATCATCCTTGGCGCGATCATACTCCTCTTCCAGGCTGAGGATCAGCGGCATCAGGGTCTCGCTGACAAACCGTCCCCCGAAAATACCAAACCGTCCCTGTTCGTCGGGACCGTTCATGAAGCTGTTGAATAGATCTTCGGCCATGGTTCTTTCCTTCTTCGCGGCGCTCGATATGAGTATAGCGCAGCCTGCCCCGGGTAAAGAGAGGTGCAGCGGATTATCGAGGCTGATGCGCAATGTCGCGGCGCTGGTGTTGGATCGCCGGAGCCAAGGTGCCGCTCAGCGGCGTGGCGCACCGGCGGCTTCACAGAATGCACGAATGCGGGCCGGATCCTTCACGCCAACCGTGCTCTCTGCACCGGAGGCCACATCGACCTGACGCGCGCCGGTGACCCGGATCGCCTCGGCGACATTCTCAGGCGTCAAGCCGCCTGCCAGCATCCAGGGCCGCCGCCAGTATTTCTTGCGCGCCAGCAGACCCCAGTCAAAGATGACCCCATTGCCGCCGGGAAGAACGGCCCCCTTCGGCGCCTTGGCATCGACGAGAATCTGGTCCGCAACGGATTCGTAGGCTTCGATCCCCTGGATATCCTCAGCATTCGAGACTCCTAGAACCTTCATCACCGGCAGGCCGTAGCGTGCTTTGACCTGCGCAACCCGCTCTGGCGTTTCCTGCCCGTGCAACTGAATCATGTCCAATGGTACAACACTGGTGATTTCATCCAGCAGGGCGTCATCCGGATTGACCACCAACGCGACCTTGCACAAGCCCATCGGCGCCTCAACAGCAAGTACCGCAGCCTCCTGCGGGGTAACAGACCGAGGGGATTTCGGAAAGAAGTTGAAACCAATATAGGCGGCGCCCGCCTCAGCCGCAGCCGCGATGTCGCCCGGCGTTTTCAGCCCACAAATCTTGACCCGAATGTCCATGGGGCGTCAGCTCGCTTCGTCGAGAATAGCGAGGACCTCGTCCTTGCCCTCGTGTTTCTGCTTCTTCAGGCGATTGACCTCGCGCGAGAGCTTCTTCGCCTCGCGAGCCTTCAGATCTGCTTCGCGGCGATGTTTGTGTTCACGCAGCCATTCGATGATGAAGCCGATGATCAAACCAACCGCAATGCCACCCAGAACCACCACAAACAGCGGCAACGTGATCTGAAAATTATATCCCAGAAGTTCGGCAAAAGCCGTGGGCATCAGTTTGAGTTCAACCAGCCCCCGGTTCGCCAAAGAAACAGAGATAAGGGCGATAGCAATCACCCCAAGATAGGCATAGCGAATATAGCGCATCAGGCTTTTCCGTTCAGGCGATCCCTCAAGAGTTTACCTGTCTTGAAGAACGGCACGTGTTTTTCCTCAACATGGACCGTTTCGCCGGTACGGGGATTGCGACCAACCCGCGCATCCCGCTGTTTCACCGAAAAGGCGCCAAAGCCCCGCAGCTCCACACGATCACCGCGCGCCATTGCGTCGGTCACCTCTTCGAACACGGTATTCACGATCCGCTCCACATCACGCTGATACAGGTGCGGGTTTTCGTCTGCAATCTTCTGGATCAATTCCGAGCGGATCATCTCTCGGCCCTCCCAAGCCAAGCTAGGCACAGTTTCTATCCACCGACTATAGGTACAAAACCTCAAACCGGGAACAGTGGATACGGGCCTGCCCCGCAAATAAGTCAGCGTTTGCCTATCATTAGGCTCGTTCAGGCGGCTTTCACCCACAAAGCAGAGATGGGGCACGCCGGATTCATCTGCAAGGGTCGGGACAGATTTTGTGATTCGCAGTCAGGCCCGGCGGTGTTTTCCCCCCGCCTGCCGCCACGGGAGGGAGGATTGGCCTGCGACAAAAAGAAACGGCCCCACCCAACAGGGCAGGACCGTTCATACTCGTCAGCCTAGGCTGGCTGCTGAAATCAGTCGCCTGTTTTCAGCGCTGCGCCGAGGATATCGCCCAGCGATGCGCCGGAATCCGAGGAGCCGTACTGTTCGACAGCTTCTTTTTCTTCCGCGATTTCGCGTGCTTTGATCGACAGGCCCAGACGGCGGGTCTTGCTGTCCACGTTGGTCACGCGCACATCAACCTTGTCACCAACCGAGAAGCGCTCAGGGCGCTGTTCGGCACGGTCACGCGACAGATCGGAGCGGCGGATGAAGGACTTCATGCCTTCGTATTCCACTTCGATGCCGCCTTCTTCGATGGCGGTGACGTTCACGGTCACGATGGAGCCGCGCTTCACGCCGCCCACGGCTTCTGCGAACTTGTCGCCGCCCAGGGCTTTGATCGACAGCGAGATACGCTCTTTCTCGACATCCACTTCGGAAACAACGGCCGAAACCATGTCGCCTTTGCGGTAGTTCTGAATCGCGTCTTCGCCGCGCTCGTCCCAGCTGAGGTCGGAGAGGTGAACCATGCCGTCGATGTCGCCGTCGAGGCCAATGAACAGACCGAATTCGGTGATGTTCTTGACTTCGCCTTCGACCTGGGTGCCCTCGGGGTGAGTCTCAGCAAAGACTTCCCACGGGTTGCGCATGGTCTGCTTGAGGCCCAGGGAAACGCGGCGCTTGGCACCGTCGATTTCCAGAACCATGACGTCGACTTCCTGAGAAGTGGAGACGATCTTGCCCGGGTGGACGTTCTTCTTGGTCCAGGACATCTCGGAGACGTGAACCAGACCTTCGACGCCCGGCTCCAGCTCAACAAATGCACCGTAATCGGTGATGTTGGTGACGCGACCCTTGTGCACGGAGGACAGCGGGTATTTGGCGCCAACCAGATCCCACGGATCTTCCTGCAGCTGCTTCATGCCGAGGCTGATGCGGTGGGTGTCTTTGTTGATCTTGATGACCTGAACCTTGACGGTTTCGCCGATCGACAGGATCTCGGAGGGGTGGTTCACACGGCGCCATGCCATGTCGGTGACGTGCAGCAGGCCGTCAACGCCGCCCAGGTCAACAAACGCACCGTATTCGGTGATGTTCTTGACGACACCGTCCACTGCCTGGCCTTCGGACAGGTTGCCGATAACTTCGGCGCGCTGCTCGGCGCGGGACTCTTCGAGGATCGCACGGCGGGACACAACGATGTTGCCACGACGACGGTCCATCTTCAGGATCTGGAACGGCTGCTTCAGACCCATCAGCGGGCCAGCGTCGCGCACGGGGCGCACGTCAACCTGCGAACCGGGCAGGAAGGCAACTGCGCCGCCCAGATCGACGGTGAAGCCGCCTTTGACACGACCGAAGATCGCACCTTCGACGCGCTGGTCGTCTGCGTATGCTTTTTCCAGGCGATCCCATGCTTCTTCGCGGCGGGCCATCTCGCGGGAGATAACTGCTTCGCCACGGGCGTTCTCAGCAGCGCGCAGGAAGACTTCTACTTCGTCGCCAACAGAGATTTCGGGAGCTTCGCCAGGGTTTGCGAATTCTTTAAGCTCAACGCGGCCTTCCATTTTGTAGCCGACGTCGATGATGGCCTGGCCCGCTTCGATTGCGATGACCTTGCCTTTTACGACAGACCCTTCTTCGGGTGTGTCCATTTCGAAGCTTTCGTTCAGGAGGGCTTCGAATTCCTCCATCGATGTGTCTTGAGCCATGTGGTCTCAGGTTTCCTTTACAAATCGGTTTTATCTGGCCGGGCGGTTGTCTCCGCCGGTCTTGAAGATTGGTCCGTATGAGGCGCAGCACATGCCGGTCTGATCAGACAAACACAAAGGGCCGAGGTATGCCCCGACCCTGCTCAGAATGCCGCCCGTGCGTTAACCGCCTCTATAGTGACAGCGCGCTTAGTATGCGGATTCCCCCTTCGGCGCAAGGGAAACCGTCATAAATCTCCGCAAAGGACGGGCCGGCACACCGACAATAACCGCTGGAACGAGCAAAAACACGCGAGGTTTCGCTCTGCCATGGGACGCAACAGCGGCTTATCGCCGTGACATGGCTATCTGATCTGCCCTACAAACTGCGGATTAGGGATTGCCGACGGCCGCTAGCGGCGTGCCTCAATGGCTGCAATGGCCATCGCCACAGCTTCCTCAATGCTCAACGCGCTGGTGTCCAGGATCACCGCATCGCTGGCAGGTTTCAGAGGCGACTCGGAACGGTTTGTGTCGCGTGCATCGCGGGCCTTCACATCTTCCAGCACCTCGGCAAAGCTGGTGGGGTTTCCAGCAGCCATCAGCTCCTGCAAACGTCGCTGCGCGCGCACTTCGGCGCCTGCCGTCACGAAAAGCTTTGCCTGCGCACGCGGGCAGATCACGGTGCCGATGTCCCGCCCGTCCAGCACCGCGCCCCCAGCCCGACGGGCAAAGGCGCGTTGAAAATCGACCAGGGCCGCGCGCACTTCAGGGATCACAGCAACCTTTGAGGCGGCCTGGGCCACCTGTGCCGTACGCAGTTCAGGGCGCTCAAGATCCTCAGGCAGCAGCGCAAGCGCGGCCTCAATCGGCTTATCACCTGCGAGCATCCGCGCGCCAACGGCACGATAGAGCAGCCCGGTGTCCAGGTGACCAAAGCCGAAATGAGCCGCAACCGCCCGCGATATCGTGCCCTTACCCGCAGCAGCGGGGCCATCAACTGCGACCGTGAAGCTCATGACGGGGTCTCTAGCCGTGCCCCCAAACCGGTCATCAGGGACGTGAAAATCGGAAAGGAGGTGGCAATTGGCGTGCCATCGTCAACCGTCACCGGTTTCTGCGCGCCCATGCCCATGACCATGAAGGACATTGCAATGCGGTGATCGAGAAAACTCTCGCAGGTGCCGCCACCGGGCACACCTTCCGGACCGAGACCAGAGACCGCCCACCAGTCGTCGCCCTCCTCGACCATCACGCCGTTGGCCCGCAGGCCACGGGCCATCGCGTCGATCCTGTCGCTTTCCTTAACGCGCAGCTCCTTCACACCGGTCATCATCGTTTTGCCGGTGGCAAAAGACGCCACCACAGACAGAACCGGATATTCGTCGATCATCGAGGCGGCGCGTTCTGGCGGAACATCAATCCCCTTCATTTCAGGCGAATAGCGTGCGCGCAGGTCGGCCACCGGCTCCCCACCCTCTTCGCGCATGTTTTCAAAGGTGAGATCCGCGCCCATATCCTGAAGCGTGTAGAACAGCCCCGCCCGCGTCGGGTTCAGGCCGATACCGGGGACCAGCACATCAGATCCGGGAGTGATCAACGCAGCACATACCGGGAAGGCCGCGCTGGAAGGATCACGCGGCACCGCAATGACCTGCGGCTTCAATTCGGGCTGTCCTGTCAGCGTGATAACGCGCCCCTCATCGGTATCCTCGACAGTGATTTCGGCGCCGAAGCCTGCCAGCATTCGCTCAGAGTGGTCGCGGGTCGCCTCTTTCTCGATCACCACCGTCTTTCCGGGTGCGTTCAGACCGGCCAGCAAGACTGCGGATTTCACCTGCGCCGAGGGCACCGGAACGGTGTAGCGCACGGGGGTTGGATCCGCGGCACCGACAATCGTCATCGGCAGACGTCCGCCCGAGCGGCCAACAGACTGCGCACCAAACAGGGCCAGCGGATCGGTCACCCGCGCCATAGGCCGCTTGTTGAGGCTGGCATCGCCGGTAAATGTTACTGTGATGGGAGAGGTCGCCATAACCCCCATGATCAGGCGTACGCCCGTACCGGAGTTGCCGCAGTCGATCACCTGATCCGGCTCAGCCAGACCACCGACGCCGACGCCATGCACCGACCAGTTTCCGCCACCATGGTTGATGACCTCCGCCCCCATCGCCTGCATCGCCTTGGCTGTATCCAGGACATCCTCACCTTCCAGCAAGCCCGAAATCTTGGTCTCGCCAACGGCCAGCGCCCCAAGGATCAGCGAGCGATGCGAAATCGACTTGTCGCCTGGAACCTCAGCCATGCCGGTCAGCGGATCGGCGCGGTGCGAGGTCATCGGGATGGGCGTACCGTGTCCGGACATGAGGAACCTTTCGAAATGCTAGCGTTCACAATTGGACCTACCCAATCGCTCGGTTTCGGTCCAGCGTGTTTTCCCGCTGCCGCCATTCCCGGCAGAATATCGTGTTCGTCGGGCGGGCGCGAATGAGATCAGAGGCGACGGAAGATCATATAGTGGGGCGTACGGCCTTCGCGCAGGGCCTTTTGCTCATAGCGGGTCGAGATCCAGTCATCCCAGGCCACGCGCCAGTCATCCGGCCCCTCTGCCAGCCACTCGAATCCGGCCTGCGGCACCTCTTCCATGGTTTGGCGGACATAATCGGGGATATCGGTTGCCACCCGGAAGATCGCGCCCGGTTTCAGGCATTTTGCCAGCGGCTCGAGATGCTCTTGGGTCACGAAACGGCGACGGTGATGGCGGGCCTTAGGCCAGGGGTCGGGGTAGAGCAAAAAGGCACGGGAGATCGACTGTTCCGGCAGAACATCCATCAGGTCGCGTGCATCGCCGTGATGGACCTTTATATTGTCCACCCCCGCGCGGCGGATCTTGCCCAAGAGCATAGCGACACCGTTGATATAGGGTTCTGCGCCGATGATCCCGACATCCGGGTTCGACTTCGCCTGATGCACCAGATGTTCGCCGCCGCCGAAACCAACTTCCAGCCAGACATCGCGCCCTCCGAACATCGCCGCCAGATCAAGATCGGAGCGATCGGGGTTCACGTCCCAGCCAACAGCGCCCGGGCTGAGTGAGGCGAGATCTTCGTCGATGTAGCGCTGCTGGCTGTCTTTCAGCTGCTTGCCTTTGAGCCGCCCGTAAAAGTTCCGCCAGGGCGCACCGCTCTGATGTTTGTCAACCGCATTGGGCCGGCTGTCGCCAGTAGGCGCCGGGGTGGGTTTGCTGTCATCAGACATCGGGAGACTTTCCTATCGCGCGTTCAAAACCTGGCCGCCCCTCTGCCCCATGCTTGCGTCTGGGTCAAGTCAGCCGGCAATAGATGCTGTTCGGGGCAGGCCCTATCAAGGCTTCTCGCGCAGCACCCCGGCCGCCATCAGCCGCAACCGGGTCGGGTACCAGACGTCCTCGGGCTCGGTCTTCAACGTTTCGATCGCAAAGGCCGGATCAACACCGCGCTGCATCATATACTTCAGATGCCGAAAGACCTCCGACTGCGTGTCGCGATAGATCCAGGTGCCGAACTCAAAGGGCGTCGCCCAGTTCTCATCCTTGCGCCACAGGCGATAATAGCTCTGCACCGCTTTGGGCGCCCAATCACGCTGATGAAAGCCGATCTTTGATCCCAGCGTCATCTGGCGACGATCACCGGCCAGAAAGATATCGACGCAGGCGCTGATACATTCGCCGACCACCCAGGTATCAAGCGCGTGGCCCTGAACGATGTCGGCAATCGTCTCACCTGCGTAGACGCTGCCGCCGCCGCTATTGAGCTGCAGCCGTGTTATGGCCGGGTTCGCATCAAGGATTTCACGGAAGGGTTCGATATCATCATCCGTAATCTCACCGGCTGTCTCCTGAGATATGCCATCCCCGTTGTCAGCAAACTGGGCGTCGGTGTCATAGATCAGCGTATTGCCGTCTATCTTGAACTTCGCGGGCAGCGTCTCGCGGGCCATGGCGGGGCCAAGCCCGGTGAGGCCGACAGACATCAGAGCGACAAGTCCAAGCAAGCCGCATCGCGCAGCCCTGGCAGGGGCGCGTTGAGAAAATAACAGAACATGACGAAGACAGGGCAAACGCAATTCCATGTAGATCCGGGTTCGCAGCTATATTGCCAGCAAAGCGCCCGATCTTCCACGTCTTTTGCCAAGGCCGTTATGAGCGGCTACGGCCGGATGAAAAAAAGGCGGGGACTTCCCCGCCTTGGTCGTATTTGTCTCATCGCCTAATGGCGTCAGATCGCTTTTGTCAGCGCGTCGACCAGATCGGTGCGCTCCCAGCTGAACCCGCCGTCTGTGTCAGGCTCACGGCCAAAATGCCCATAAGCCGCTGTTCGCTCGTAGATCGGTTTGTTCAAGCCGAGGTGATGACGAATGCCACGAGGCGTGAGGTCCATGATCTGATCAATGGCCGCCTCGATCCGGGCCGCATCAACATCGCCGGTGCCGTGGGTATCCGCATAGATCGACAGCGGCTTGGCCACGCCGATCGCATAGGACAACTGGATTGTACATTTATCGGCGAGGCCCGCAGCGACGACGTTCTTGGCCAGATAGCGCGCGGCATAGGCGGCCGAACGGTCGACCTTGGTCGGATCCTTGCCGGAAAACGCGCCGCCGCCATGAGGCGCCGCACCACCGTAGGTGTCCACGATAATCTTGCGACCGGTCAGCCCCGCATCCCCATCCGGTCCGCCGATGACGAATTTTCCCGTCGGGTTGACGTGCCATACCGTCTCATCCGTCAGCCAGCCATCCGGCAGGGTTTCGCGGATATAAGGCTCGACGATGGCACGGATATCGTTGGAGGTCAGCGTTTCATCGAGATGCTGTGTCGACAGAACCAATGAGCTGACGCGTGTGGGTTTGCCGTTTTCATAGACCACCGACAGCTGCGATTTTGCGTCCGGGCCAAGCGTCGGCTCGGAGCCATTCTTGCGCACTTCCGCAAGCCGGCGCAGGATCGCATGGCTGTACTGGATCGGGGCCGGCATCAGCGCTGGGGTCTCATTCGTGGCAAAGCCAAACATGATGCCTTGATCGCCGGCACCCTCTTCCTTGTCGGCGGCCGCATCAACACCCTGTGCGATATGGGCAGACTGCTCGTGCAGCAGATTGGTGATTTCGACGGTTTCGTGGTGAAACTTGTCCTGCTCGTAGCCGATGTCTTTGATACAGGCGCGGGCGATTTCGTCGATCCGGCCCATGTAGTCGTGCAGTTTGTCCTGATCCGACAAACCCACTTCCCCCCCGATCACCACGCGATTGGTGGTAGCAAAGGTTTCGGCCGCAACGCGGGCCTCAGGCTCTTCGCTCAGAAAGGCGTCAAGAACAGCGTCCGAGATACGGTCACAGACCTTATCCGGATGGCCCTCGGAAACCGATTCCGAGGTGAAGGTATAATTCGTGCGGGTCATGAAAGGTGCTCCGTTGGGTTTAGCCTGCCACGCCAGGAAGCCGTTGTGGCAGTAATCGATCCGCAGTACGCGGGGAGACGTGTGTCGTCAATCTATAAAGCCGAGAGGTTAAGCAGCTATGACCCGCGCGCAACTGTGGTTCTGCGTCGCAGCGCCAACCCGCCGAGGAGGATGCAGCCGAGAAACACTGGCAGGTCACCGGTCCGCGAATAGAGCGTAGGGGGCAGCGGCGCAGGCAGCGCTGCGTCCAGATAGCCGGCCTCCCCCAAAGGCAGCGCATCCAGGACGCGGCCATGTGGATCAATCATTGCCGAGATGCCGGTATTGGCAACCCGCACCATGGGCAGCCCCTGCTCAATAGCACGCATCCGCGCCTGGACCAGATGCTGATACGGACCGGAATAGGTGCCAAACCAGGCATCATTGGTGATCTGAATCAGCAGATCAGCCCGGTCCGGTGCCCCGTTCACATCCTGTGGGAAAACCGCTTCGTAGCAGATCAGTGGCAGCGCTTTGCCGACCGGCAGATCCAACAGCCGCGGTCCCGGCCCCGATGCGTAACCTGCCCCGGCCTGAGAGGCGAACCCATGGACGCCAATACGCGCCATCAGATTGCCAGCTGGAATATACTCGCCAAAGGGAACCAGATGCGCCTTGTCGTAGATCTGGCCAACGTTACCAGCGCCATCCAGTAGGATTGCTGAATTGTAATAGCGGCCCTCTTCCCGGCGCTGGATGCCCAGCAGAACTGGGGTAGTTCCAGCCGCATCAGCAATCTCGCTCAACACGTCATCCGCATAATTCAGCATCAACGGAACGGCTGTTTCAGGCCAGACAATCAGATCGACGGGCTGTCCGCTGCGAGCTGGCGCGCGCGAATAGTCCAGCTGGCGATCAACAAACGACCAGCGCAGATCCGGGTGCCATTTCTCGTCTTGGGGCGCATTGGGCTGAACGAGACGAATAATCTTACCCGTCAGCATGGCAGAGGGCTGCTGCGGCATCAGCAGGATAGCCCCACCGACAAGCAGCATGGGCAGCAGCGCAACGACCGGACGACGCGATATCAGCCCTAGCGGTACAGTCGCAACGAGGGTGAAGAAGGCTAGACCATGTGGCCCGATCCAGGGCAGCAGCCCTGCGGCAGGCGTATCAATCCAGAATTGCCCGAACGCTGCCCAGGGCAGCCCGGTGAGGACATAGGCCCGCGCAAACTCGGCAAGCGACAGCGCGGCAATCAGCAGGACGATCCGGTTGCCACCGCGCCTGAGCCGAACAGCCAGACCGAACGCCAGCGCCCAAAACAGCGCCAATCCGGCGGCAAGACCGACGACGGCAAAGGGCGCCATCCAGGCGTAGCGTTCTGCATCAATTTGAAACGGCTCGTAGATCCAGATCATGCCGACGGAAAAATAGGCCGTCCCCAGAAGCCAGCCGAAAAGTGCGCCCTGCCGGGAGGTCGAAAGCTGAAGCAGTTGATATCCCACTGCGCCCAGGCAGGACGGAGCCAGCCAGAGCATATGGAACGGTGCAAGCGCGAAGGCCAGAAGACCACCCGCAGCAACCGCCGTGACCAATGGTAGAATGACCGGCCGCAGCCCGACATACCGCCGGACCGCAGCAATCATCCCGAACAATCGGGCAACCGCACCCGCAGGCGTTTGATCCGGCGCGGGTCGGCGTCCATAACCTCGAACTCAGGCCCGTCGGGATGCTGGATGACCTCACCCCGTGCAGGGACGCGTCCTGACAGCATGAAGACCAGACCGCCAAGGGAATCGATCTCCTCGCCGTCGACGTCATCGTGACTGGTCAGCGACCGACCGATTTCATTCTCGAACTCATCCAGCGGGGTACGTGCCTGCGCGACATAACAGCCCTGTTTCTCACGGAACCAGGTCTGATCTTCGCCCGCGTCATGTTCGTCCTCAATTTCGCCGACAACCTGCTCGATCAGGTCTTCGATGGTCAGCAAACCATCAACACCGCCATATTCATCAATCACCAACGCCATGTGGCGACGCTCTGCCTGCATTTTTGTCAGCAGAACGCCAATCGTCATGGACGGCGGGACAAACAGCAAAGGACGCACCATAGCGTCCAGCGCGAAATCGGCATCGGTGCCGTTAAAACCGTGCATCAGGGCAAAGTCCTTGAGGTGGACAAAGCCGATGGGTGTATCCAGCGTGCCCTCGTAGACGGGGATGCGGGTAAAACCGCTTTCGCGGAAGACCTGAACAAGTTCATCTTTCGGAGTCGAGGCCGGGATTGCCACGATTTCCGCTGCGGGAATGGCAACGTCCTCGACCCGCAAACGCCGCAGATTGATCATCCCGTGCGGCTGGTTCGCCAGGCGTGTTTCCGGTCCGGAATCCACGTCTTCCTCGCTTTCGGTCGGAGTAAAGGAGCTGAAAATACGCCCCAGAAACCCCGTCGATTGTCCAGCCGCTGCGGTGTCGCCAGCGCTGTCCTTGTTCTCCAGCGCGCCCTGCGCTGCGTTAGAACTTCCGTCTATATCGTCCATCGTTCCTATCCGATACGCCCGTGATTGGGGCTGTCATCCAATGTATATGGGTCATCGATACCCATTTTGCCAAGTATCTCCACCTCAAGACCTTCCATCAAAGTGGCGTCCGGGTCACGAATGTGATCGTAACCCAAAAGATGCAACACTCCGTGAACGATCAGATGACGCAAATGGTCGGCCAATGGCTTGCCAGCGGCCTCGGCCTCGCCTGCGCAGGTCTCATAGGCAATCGCAATGTCGCCGAGCGGTATTTCGCCGGTAAAATCCGCCTCGGGTCGCAGCGGGTCACCCCCCGGTTCCTCGGCGGCAAGTTCCTCAGCTGGCCAGCTGAGCACATTTGTCGGCTTGGCCTTCTGACGGAACTCAGTGTTCAATTCCATGATCCGCGCATCATTGCAGGCCAGCAGGGATAGTTCGCAGTCGTCCGGATCGAGATTGAAATGCGACAGCGCCGCATCAACGGCCTGCTCGGCATGCGCTGACAAGCCGATGTCCTGCCAGCGAGCGTCTTCAATGGAGATGTCGAGAGTCATAGTCCAGTCTCAATGCCAAGGCAGCCCGTTCCGACAGGTCCGGGAGAGCGTTTCTTGGGTGGTTTTCCATGAAGGCCCCAACCCAATATGAATTTGCATCCCCCTCGTTCAGCGACCGAATGCTGGTTCAGACGGATTTCTCATCCGCCTCATAGGCCTCGATGATGGCCGCCACAAGCGGATGTCGCACCACGTCACGAGATGTGAAGTAGTTAAAGCTCACCTTGGGGATTTTGCTTAGCAGACGTTCCGCATCCGCCAGCCCCGACGCCACGCCGCGCGGCAGGTCAACTTGGCTGCGGTCGCCGGTGATGACCATGCGCGATCCCTCACCCAAACGTGTCAGGAACATCTTCATCTGCATGGTGGTGGCATTCTGCGCCTCATCCAGAACAACAAAAGCATTGGATAGCGTACGCCCCCGCATAAAGGCCAGCGGCGCGATCTCGATCTGTTTTTCTTCCAGCAGCTTCGCCAACTGTTTGCCGGGTAGGAAATCATTCAGCGCGTCATAGAGCGGCTGCATATAAGGATCGACCTTATCTTTCATGTCGCCGGGCAGATAGCCGAGCTTCTCGCCCGCCTCCACCGCAGGGCGGCTGAGGATGATCTTGTCGACATGCCCGGTAATGAACATGCTCACGCCAACAGCAACAGCAAGATAGGTTTTGCCGGTGCCAGCCGGACCGATCCCAAAGGCAAGCTCATGTTCGAACAGCGACTGGACATAGGCTTTCTGAGCGTCGGTACGTGGCTCGACGAGTTTCTTACGCGTCTTGATCTCAACCTTGCCGCCCCGGAACATCTCCAGCTGGCTGCCGGGATTTTCCACCTGCTCCTGTCCCATCCGCAATTCACGATCAATATCGCCGGCCTCAACACTGCGGCCGGTTTCCAACCGGTCATATAGCGCTGCCAGAACCGCCGCGGCCTGATCGCGGGCGGCTTCTTCTCCCAGTACTGAGAGTTGATTGCCGCGCCGGACAATCTGAACACCAAGCGTCTGCTCGAGCGTCGCGAGATTGCGGTCGTATTCACCGCACAGATCAATCAGCAGTCGGTTATCAGGAAATTCGAGCAGCGCCTCATGTGAGGAATCCTGCTCATGCGATGGGGTCAAAGTGCCAATGGCCAATCCGGTCTCCTGTCTTTGACGTTGCTCTTTCAGTGTGCCTCTCCGGTCGCCCCTGCGCAAGCTACGCGTCGGCAATTTCACGCGATTGAAACAAAATGGCCGCCCGAAAAGGACGGCCAATAGGCAGTTGTTTGCAGTGGTAACGAAATTCCGTCAAATCGGGTCCTCGATGCTGGACCCGGATTTGAACGGACCAACCGCCGTATTCGGAGGAGCGACGCCGGAACAGACCGGGCGGCCATCCGGCGCCAGCCGTTGCGACAGGTAACCTTCTACCCCGTCGTCAATGATCCAATGATCGCAGCCGGTCGGATCAACCCAAATCCCCGCCTTCAGCTGAGACAGATCCTTGCTGTCAAAACCACGATCCACGGTTTTGTCGACCTTGTCGCCACAGGCAGACAGACCGATCGCCAAGGACGCAAGAAGCGCTGTTCTGGTGAATGACATAACGATGCTCCTCAGCGCAGGCAGATAATTTCGACGCGACGGTTCTGCGCCATATTCACGGCCGAGTCGTTCGGCACGCGCGGATCACGCTCGCCATAGCCCCGCGCCTCAAGGATGCGGGCGCCAACCGATTGGCCGACTTTTGCGACCGCATCGGCACGGCGCTGAGACAGCCGCATGTTATATTCATCTGATGCGCGACTGTCGGTATGGCCCGTGATGATGAAGGATCGGGCATTCGCGGACTGGAAAAACTCGCGCAGGCGCTGTTGCCCGGCGGCGCTGATGTGATGCCTGTTGGTGGCAAAAAACTGATCGCTGGGCATCACGCCGCAGATATTGCCCCGACGGCAAACCGGTTTCCCGTCTCGCGTGACATGGGGTGTCATGAAACCTTCGGCGCCATCGTCCATCACCCAATGCTCGCAACCGTCGGGATCAACCCAGATGGTTGGAATATAGCTCTGACCGATCACACCGGCGTCCTGCGCCAGCAAAGCGCCCACATTCAAGCCGACAGTCGCGACAACGGTGGCCACGAGTCCGCAGAGTTGTTTCCTCATTGGTTTCAACACACCCAATATCCCCCTTACACCAGTCATTCGCAGGCGTCATTCTTGCGGCCACGCAGGCTTTGTGCGGGCCGTTACCGTGATATTCGCAGGTATAGAACGCAAATTGCAATCATTTGCTTAAGGAAATCAGAAGTTTCACGACGCCATGTCGCGCTGGGGGCGCAATCGGCTGCGCGACCGCCCCTCGCCCATGATCAATCGATCAGAGCGCCGGCCAGTGAGTTGGCCCCAGAGGACAGGATCCGCACGCGGGCAAGATCACCGATGGCGCGATCACAATCCGCAACATGCACCGCATGCAGGTAATCGGATTTGCCAACCATCTGGCCCGCGAAGCGGCCCGCCTTTTCAAACAGAACACCAACCTCGCGGCCAACCATGCTGTCCTGAACCTCGCGCTGTTGCTTGGTCAGCAGGGCCTGCAGGCGCTGAAGCCGGTCGTCAGCCGCAGCCGGGTCAACCTGAGGACGCTCTGCCGCCGGGGTGCCGGGGCGGGTGGAGTATTTGAAGGAATAGGCGGTGCCGTATTTCACCTCTTCCACCAGGTCCATGGTGGCCTGGAAATCTTCTTCGGTTTCTTCCGGGAAGCCAACAATGAAGTCGCCTGAGATCAGGATGTCTGGGCGCGCGGCGCGGATCCGCTCGATAAGGCGGATATAGCTCTCGGCGGTATGTGCGCGGTTCATCCGCTTGAGGATCTTGTCGGAACCCGCCTGTACCGGCAGGTGCAGATAGGGCATCAGCTTGGCACAGGTGCCATGCGCCTCGATCAGGTCGTCCTGCATGTCATTGGGGTGCGAGGTGGTGAAGCGAATGCGCTCCAGCCCGTCGATCTTGTCCAGCTCCCAGATCAGCTGGGCCAGGGTCAGGTCGCCGTTGGCGCCAGCACCGTGATAAGCGTTCACGTTCTGGCCGAGGAGCGTGATTTCGCGCACGCCACGCTCCACCAATTCCTGAGCCTCGCGCAGAATGCGGTCCGCCGGGCGCGACACTTCGGCGCCGCGGGTGTAGGGCACCACGCAGAAGGCGCAGAACTTGTCGCAGCCCTCCTGCACGGTCAGAAACGCCGTCGGGCCGCGCTTGGCTTTGGGGCGGTTCTTCAGCTTCTCGAATTTGTCTTCCTCGGGGAAATCGGTGTCCAGCACCTTCTCCCCCTTGCGGGCCTTCGCTTCCATCTCCGGCAGCCGGTGATAACTCTGCGGGCCGACCACCAGATCGACCAGCGGCTGACGGCGCATGATCTCCTCGCCCTCGGCCTGGGCGACGCAGCCCGCGACGCCAATCTTCAGGTCCGGCTTCTGCGCTTTCAGCCCCTTGAAGCGCCCCAGTTCGGAATAGACCTTCTCCGCCGCCTTTTCCCGGATGTGGCAGGTGTTCAGCAGGATCATGTCGGCGTCATCCGGCGATTTGGTTTCAACGTAACCTTCGCCGCCCAGCGCCTCGGCCATGCGTTCACTGTCATAGACATTCATCTGACAGCCATAGGTCTTGATAAACAGCTTCTTCGGGGCGCTCATGGGGACAACCTTTTCACCGGAGGGTCGCAACAGCGGCGTGGCATAGCCGGAAACGGCTCTGCTTGCAATGGCGCGCGGATTACCCGACTTTAGCAGCAATCGCCAGACAGGGAAGTCGGCAGAGAACAGCAGGCAATCAGATATGATGCACTCATCACTCGAAGGGTTTCTTGGCGCCGGGGACAAGATCCTGACAGCAGGGCCCGTCGCTCTGATCTTTGTCGAGGATAAGGTGGAGATTGCGACCACCCTGCGCCACCATCTTGATCTCGGCTTTACAACCGTTGTGGCCTTTATACCGGACGCTTTTGACATCCCCTACGATCTGGAGACGCGCATCCACCGTGTGCCCTTTGACTGTAGCGCGCGTGAAGCGGTGATTGAGGCCATCAACAAGGTGATCGCGAGAGCCGCACCGGGTTGCTGGCTCTATTACTGCTATAATGCAGAGTACCTGTTCTACCCCTTCTGTGAGAGCCGTAATGTTGTCGAACTCTTGGGGTTTCATGGCGAAGAGCGGCGCTCGGCCATGCTGACCTATGTCATTGATCTTTATGCCGCCGATCTGGACGCAGCACCAAACGGCGTATCGCTGGAAACCGCGCATCTGGATAAATCCGGCTACTATGCACAGGCCCGCATTGATCCACAGACCGGCCATCCGCTTGATCGCCAGCTGGATTTCTACGGCGGCATACGCTGGCGCTATGAAGAACATATCCCCGCAGCAAGCCGAAAGATCGACCGGATTTCGCTGTTCCGTGCAAAACCGGAACTACGGCTGTTTGAGGATCACCGGTTCAACGAACCGGAGTACAACACCTACGCCTGCCCCTGGCACCACAATCTGACCGCCGCGATTTGCTCTTTTCGCACCGCAAAGGCGTTGAAACGCAACCCGGGATCCTCCTTTGAGATCGACAGTTTTCGATGGCACAACTCGGCGCCCTTTGACTGGCATTCTCGTCAGCTGCTTGATCTGGGCCTGATGGAGCCGGGACAGTGGTTCTAGGCTCCGAGCGCCAATGCAGCGCGACCCTGTCATAGCTTAGCGCTGCAATAGAACGGGAAACCAATCCTCGCGGAGGGTCTGACCCGACACCATGTCATGGCCCGGATAGGGCGGCGAGGTTGGGCCAGGGCGTTCAATATAGCGTGCGTCCTCCCCGACCAGACGCAACGAAAAGGCGCGGCGACGGGTTTCGCTGGTATTGGCGCGGGCGCCGTGCAGCGTCCGGTAATTAAAGGCGACGGCGTCACCTGGCTGCATCTCCCACTCCAGGATTGTCATGCCTTCGGCATCGGGATCCGGCACCGGCATGTACTGCCCCTCATCAGCAAAGAAGCCCTCCTCAGAGACCCAGCGCGTTGGCAACACCTCCTTCTCCCAGCGGTGCGAGCCTGCAACGCATCGCAGCGAGGCGTTCGTGACAGGATCGAGCGGCGACCAGAAGCTGATGGTCTGCTGCCCTTCGACGAAATAATAAGGCCCATCCTGATGCCAGGGGGTCGCCATGGAGGTGCCCGGCTCTTTCACCAGCACGTGGTCGTGGAACATCTGCACCCGTTTGGACTGCATCAGATCTGCGGCCACCTCCGCCACGGGCGATTGTTCGATTGCCTGCTGAAACTGAGGGATCCGGGTCCAATTGCAATAGTCATCAAAGAACCGCCCGGTCTGCCCGGGTTTTTCATTGTTGGAAGCATAGGGACCGGGCTGCGCCATATTCGCCTCGACGCCGTCGCGCAGAATATCGACCTGATCGACGAAGAGACCGCGGATCAACACAACGCCATCGCGTTGGAAATCGTCAATATGGTCTCGGGTGATGAGGGGATGGGGCATCGATCAATCCTTGGTATCGGGAGTACGGGTGACAGCATCTGGTTGCAGTCACCCGTTTCGGGCCGATGTTGCACCCGGCGGGGCGGCGTGCTCAAATAATATCTTAGTATGCAGAAAATAAACTGATGTTATACCTAACTCTACGCCACTACGAATATGTCTGCGCGATCGCTCAGCACGGCAGCCTGTCGGCGGCGGCTGCCGCTGTGCATGTCAGCCAGCCCGCGTTGTCCACAGCGCTTGCCCGGATCGAGGCGCAGCTGGGGGAGCCCCTGTTCCTGAGGCGTCGCGGGGCCGGCATGATCCTGACTCCACAAGGCCGCAGTTTCGCAGACCGTGCGCAAGCGCTCCTAGATCAGGCCGCGCGGCTGGAACGTCGGGGCACAGATCAAACCGACGGCCAGCAGCTGACCCTGGGATGTTTTACCGATCTGGCTCCCTTTCTGTTGGCCCCAGCGCTGCAGCGCCTTCGGATCGGCTTGCCCGGTGTGGCCATCCGCTACAGGACGGATCACTTTGAACCGCTGCTGGCCTCGATGACCGCCGGGAATATCGACTTGGCGATCAGCTATGACCTGGGCGTGGATGCAAGCTTCGTCCGGCAGGAGGTGTTGCGGCGCGGCCCCGTAGCGCTGATGCCCAATGGTCACCCACTTGCAGATCGTGACCGCCTGTCCTTGGCCGATCTGGCCGAACAGCCCCTGATTCTGTCCGAAGAAGGATTGTCCGTGCGCCACATGCTTGGCCTGTTCAAATCCATTGGCGCGCTGCCCCGAATTGCCCACCGGGCGGCATCGGTCGAGCTGCTGCGCAGCCTGGCCGCCCATGGCGAAGGGATCGGCATCACCTACAGCAGGCCCCCCGATTTACGCTCCTACGATGGCAAGCCACTGGTCGCGATACCCATCAGCGACACATCGGCAGAGGAGCCCTTGGTCCTGATCAGCCACAGCCCGCCGTCAAAAGGCAGCGTGATAGAGACCGCGCAGCAGATTCTGGCGAAAACGGTTACGGAAATACTCTAGCACGCACATGAGCGCAGCGCCCGGCGTTCCAACGATCAGACCTTGCGCAGTCGGATCACAACGTCGACGGACGCGATTTCAACGCCCTGCGGCGCCGCGGGCAGGCTCTTGATCACCAGCTGATCGGATGGCGCATCCGACAGACGCCCCTCGTCTTCCCAGTAAAAATGGGGGTGGTCGTGCGTATTGGTGTCAAAATAGCTTTTGGACCCATCGACTGTGATTTCCTGCAAGACGCCAGCATCGCAAAAGGCGCGCAACGTGTTGTAGACCGTCGCAAGTGAAACAGCTGCACCCTTGTCCTTTGCCGCGTCAAACAGGCTCTCGGCGGTCACATGGCGATGCTTGCCGTCGCCCACCAACAACTCTGCCAGCGCCACCCGCTGACGGGTCGGGCGCAATCCGGCTGTTTCCAGCCAGTTGGTAGCGATATCTGCTGGTGTTGGCGTCATGTAGCGGTCCTGCATAGCGTTGCTGGCCCCATTTATAGGCCGAAAGGGTCCTTGCATTCAATTCAATTTGCGTAGCTCCGATCTGTATCTGTAGACTGTCACAGTTGAAAAACCTGAAGGCCACAGGCTGAATGCTGGTGTGCCCTCGGCACCCGGAACCCTTGCAGGAGAGTCGAAACGGGTGCTACAGGGAGCCAGATACACGATCATAACATAGGCAGGAGAAGCGCCAGCATGGCCGATTACCCCAGCAGCTTTGACAAAGACGATTTGCTGAAATGCGCCAGAGGCGAGCTGTTCGGCCCTGGCAACGCACAGCTGCCCGCCCCTCCCATGTTGATGATGGATCGCATCACCGATGTGTCGGCCGATGGCGGCGCCCACGGCAAGGGTCACATTACGGCCGAGTTCGATATCACGCCTGACCTGTGGTTCTTTGACTGTCATTTCCCCGGCAACCCGATCATGCCCGGATGTCTGGGTCTTGACGGCCTCTGGCAGCTCACTGGCTTCAACCTGGGCTGGCGTGGCTGGCAGGGTCGCGGCTATGCGCTGGGTGTAGGCGAGGTGAAACTGACTGGGATGGTGCGCCCCGACCGCAAGATGCTGACCTATAAGATCGATTTCACCAAAGCGATCCAGACCCGTCGCCTGACCATGGGGGTTGCCGACGGCATCGTGGAAGCCGATGGTGAAGTTATCTACCAGGTCAAGGACATGAAGGTGGCCCTCTCCGAGAGCTGATCCGCAGCTCTCCCCGCCCCTTGAACAAGAAATAGGAGTACGCATCATGCGTCGCGTCGTCGTCACCGGTCTGGGCATCGTCTCGTCCATCGGGAACAATGCCGAAGAGGTTCTCGCCTCTCTCAAAGCAGGAAAATCTGGCATCGAGGCCAGCCCCGAAATGGTCGAGCATGGCTTTCGCAGCCAAATTGCGGGAACGCTCAAGCTGAATGTTGCTGACCATGTCGACAAGCGTACCCTGCGTTTTATGGGGGCTGGCGCGGCCTATGCCCATATAGCGATGAGCCAGGCAATTGCCGATGCCGGCCTCTCCGAAGATCAAGTGGTGAATGAGCGGACCGGTCTGGTGGCCGGTTCGGGCGGGCCGTCCACATCGGCCATGCTGGCAGCCCATCAGACCGTGCTGAAAACCGGAGCCACGAAGCGGATCGGGCCGTTTGCTGTTCCCAAGTGCATGTCTTCCACGATCTCGGCAAATCTGGCCACAGCCTTCAAAATCAAAGGTATCAACTACTCGATCACCTCGGCCTGCTCGACCTCGCTGCACTGTATCGGCAATGCCGCTGAGCAGATCATGATGGGTAAGCAGGATGTGATGTTCGCCGGTGGTGGCGAGGAACTGGACTGGACCCTGTCGTGCCTGTTCGATGCGATGGGCGCGATGTCGTCCAAATACAACGACACGCCGGAGAAAGCCTCCCGCGCGTTTGATCAGGACCGTGACGGTTTCGTGATCTCTGGTGGCGGCGGTATCGTCGTGCTGGAGGATCTGGATCACGCCCTGGCGCGCGGTGCCAAGATCTACGCCGAAGTGACCGGCTTTGCCGCCACCTCCGATGGCCACGATATGGTCGCCCCCTCCGGCGAAGGCGGCGAGCGCGCCATGCGTCTGGCCCTGCAATCCCTGCCGGACGGCCGCAAGGTGGACTATATCAACGCCCACGGCACCTCGACCCCGGTCGGCGACGTCGGCGAGATCGAAGCGGCCCGCCGGGTTTTCGGCGCGGGCAACGTGCCGCCGATTTCTTCGACCAAATCAATGACCGGTCATGCGCAGGGCGCGGCGGGCGCACTGGAGGCGATCTTCTGCCTTCTGATGCTGGACAATGACTTCATCACGCCGTCGATCAACGTCGACACGCTGGCCGAGGGCATCGAGCCGGGAGAGGTCGCAACCCAGCTGGTGGAAAACGCGGGCCTTGACAGCGTAATGACCAACAGCTTCGGCTTTGGCGGCACCAATGGCTCAATGGTATTGAGCAAATACAAAGGATAACGGCGGATGTCAGGAGTATTGACGGGCAAACGTGGCCTGATCATGGGGGTCGCAAACGACCGTTCGATCGCTTGGGGCATCGCCAAGGCCATGGCCGATGCGGGGGCCGAACTGGCATTCACCTATCAGGGTGAAGCCTTTGGTAAACGGTTGGAACCGCTGGCCCAGAGCGTTGGCAGCGACTTTATGGTCGATGTGGACGTCACCGATGATGCGTCGCTCGACACCGCGTTCGAGCAATTGGCGGCACGCTGGGACAGTGTCGACTTCGTGGTGCACGCCATCGCCTATTCGGACAAGACCGAGCTGACCGGACGCTTCCTCGACACCAGCCGCGAGAACTTCAAGAATTCGATGGATATCTCCGCCTATTCCTTTGTCGAGGTGGCGCGCCGCGCCTACCCGCTGATGAAGGCCAATGGCGGCACGTTGCTGACCCTGACCTACCAGGGATCGAACCGAGTGGTGCCCAACTACAACGTGATGGGTGTCGCAAAGGCGGCATTGGAAAGCGCCACGCGTTACCTGGCCAATGATCTCGGCCCCGAAGGCATCCGTGTGAACGCCATCTCCCCTGGCCCGATGAAAACCCTGGCAGGGGCCGCCATCGGTGGTGCCCGCAAGACGTTTAAACATACGGCGCAGAACGCCCCATTGCGCGATAACGCCACGTTGGAAGCGGTTGGTGGTACAGCCGTCTATCTCGCCTCCGACGCAGGGGCCTGCACGACGGGCGAGATCATCCGCGTCGACGGTGGTTTTCATGTCCTTGGCATGCCGCAGCAGGACAATCTCTGACCTGCTGCCAATCCCTGTCACAAGAACCAAGGGCACCCAGCGGATGCCCTTTCTTGTTGCTGTCTCCGCTTGAAATCACTGTTCCGCAGCCAGTTCTGAAAGAAGCTGCTGCATGAGATCAGCCGCGGGCATAGCACGAACTCCGGCAGCGCCCTGCCCGGCCCATTGCGCCCCATATCCGGGCTCGCCAGCCTGCTTCGCCGCAGTATTCAGGGCTTTCCCGGCATCATAGGCAATGGGGTAATCAGGAATGATCGTCGGATCGAGCTTCTGCGCAAGGTCGGTGAAACGGTTTCTCAGGCAGCGGGCCGGGCGCCCTGAAATTACCGTTGTCATCTCTGTTTTCGGATCCGCGGCCAGCAAGGCGGCCCGATAGCCCGCATCGGCACTGCTCTCGGGGCAGGCGATGAACGCGGTGCCCAACTGCGCAGCAGCGGCACCTGCTACCAGCGCCTTTGCAATATCGGCACCGGTCATCAACCCGCCTGCGGCGATCACCGGCAGGTTCAGGTTGGTGACCAGTTCGCGGACCAGTTCAAGAGTTCCAAGCCTGGGATCCGCGCCGCGCGGATCAAAGATACCCCGATGGCCTCCGGCCTCCCACCCCTGTGCAACAATGGCGTCGATCCCGGCGCTCGCCAACACAGCAGCCTCGGCAAGTGAGGTTGCTGTGGCCAGCAAGATGATGCCGGCTGACTTCAGAGCCGAGATCACCCCCTGCGGCGGCAAACCGAAGTGGAAGCTGACAACTGCCGGGCGCTGCGCAATCAGCATCTCCTGCATATCGGTATCAACGCAGAAGCTGGTGTAGATTTCGCGCAGCGCCTCCGGCGGCGCCGTATTGTAGCTGTGAAACACCGGTGCCAAGGCGCTGAGCCAGGCCGCCTCGCGGGAGGGATCCTCAAGCGCTGGCCGGTGGCAGAACACATTGACGTTAAAGGGTCGGCCAGTCAGTGCCACCGTTTGACGCAGCATCTCCTCAGCCTGGTCGATGCTTGCCGCTCCGATACCCAGGGCGCCCAGCCCACCGGCATTGCTGACAGCCGCCGCCATCTGGGGCGTGCTGACGCCGGCCATGGGAGACTGGAGAATCGGCACGGATATACCCAGGAGTTCCATCAATGCGGCTGACGTAGAAATATCAGTCATTCCGTCCTCTTTCACCACGGCATATCCCGCTGCAAAAGAGCCGGTTTGACGAGGCGGCGCAAGAGGCACCGCCTCAGATGCGATCAGTTGATCGAGACCAGCTCGATATCAAAGATCAAGTCTTTGCCTGCCAGGGGATGATTGGCGTCAAGGGTCACAGTCGCCTCGCTCACCTCAACCACGGTCACCGGCAGCACTTCGCCCGTTGGAGCCTGCATCTGCAATTGTGTTCCAACCTCAAGCGGGATGTCATCAGGGATCCCTTCACGCGGAATGCTCTGCCGCGCCTCGTCGTGGCTGGGGCCATAGGCCTGATCCGCGGGAATGTTGAGCGTTTTCGTCTCGCCTGCGGCCATGCCGACCAGCCCGGCATCCATACCCTCGATAACCTGACCAGAGCCGACGGTGAACTCAAGCGGCTCGCGCCCTTCAGAGCTGTCAAAGACACTGCCGTCTGTCAGCTTGCCTGTGTAGTGGATGCGTACGGTATCGCCGCTTTTTACCTCGGTCATGGGACCTCCAGTTGCTTTCACGTTACAAAGGCGCGCACAGTATAGGACAACACCGTGATGTAAACCCGATGATCCGAAGCAGCCCCGGTCGCACCGTGCCCGGGCGTCAGCAGAGCGGCGGGAGATGATTGTGGCTGGAATTTGCGCCCCGTTTGCGCCTAGGCTGGGACAACCGCAGGACATCGAACCGGAGGCCCCATGGCAATCAGCACCTGTATCTTTGATGCCTATGGCACATTGTTCGATGTGACAGCGGCCGCACGGCAAGCTGCAGGTGAGCCGGAGTTTCCGCATCTGATCGACCATTGGGCAGAGCTGGCCAACCACTGGCGGCTGAAGCAGCTACAATACACTTGGCTGCGTGTAATCACAAACTCACATGCCGATTTCTGGCAGGTCACCCAGGACGGGTTGGATTGGGCCATGGAGGCCACCGGCCTGAGCGGTGACCCGCAGCTGCGAAAGCGCCTGCTGGATCTCTACTGGCAGCTTCAGGCCTATGATGAGGTTCCGCAGATGCTGCGCGCCCTCAAGACTGCGGGCCTGCAGACCGCAATCCTCTCCAACGGATCACCCGAGATGCTGGACGGAGCCGTTCAATCCGCAGGGGTCGGCGACCTGCTGGACGATGTGCTCTCTGTCGAAAGCGTTGGTGTCTTTAAACCGGACCCGAAGGTCTATGACCTTGTCGGCAAACGCTTTGGCTGCCAGCGCGATGAAGTGCTTTTCGTGTCCTCCAACGGCTGGGACGCTGCCGGTGCGGCGGGATACGGGTTTACCACGGCTTGGGTGAACCGAAGTGGTGAACCTATGGATCGCCTGCCGTGGAGGCCGCATCACGTGCTGAGGAATCTGGCCAGTATCCCTGACCTGGCGGGGGGATAAACCCGTGCTGAACACGCCACGCGCACTCTCATATTTTACCAGCTCTGACGGGCTGGAGCTGGCCTATGACGATCCAGACTTCGGCCCCCAGACAACAGCCATTTCCCGCCCACCCCTATTGTGCCTGGCAGGGCTCACACGCGACGGGCAGGACTTTCGCTACCTGCGGCCGCATATTCATGGCCATCGCCTGATCACCCTGGACGCCCGGGGTCGGGGCCGGTCTCAATATGCAGACGATATCCATAGCTATTCGGTCCCGCGCGAGGCGCAGGATGTGATCGAGCTGCTGGACCATCTGGGCATTGATCGCGTGACGCTGCTCGGCACCTCGCGCGGCGGGTTGGTGGCGATGGCACTGGCCGCTCTGCACAAGGAGCGATTGGCCGGTGTGATCCTGAACGATGTCGGGCCAGAAATTCCGGCAGATGGGATCACCCGGATTATGGCCTATGTCGGATATCGTCCGGCAGCCAAAACCCACGAAGAAGCCGCCTCGGCGCTTGCGACCCATATGGCGCCAGCGTTTCCCGATGTGCCGATGACACGCTGGCGCGAAGAAGCCGAGGTTTTTTACACGCAGACCCGGACGGGTTTGGCGCTGCGCTATGACGCCCGGTTGCGTGAAGCTCTCTTGGCGCAGGCTGCAGCGGGGCCAGCGCCGGATCTCTGGCCATTGTTTCAATCACTTGAAGGTCTGCCCTGCGGCGTGATCCGCGGCGCGAACTCCGACATTCTGACGGCTGAGACCTACGAGAACATGCAGCGCCGTCTGCCGGACCTGATCGCCATGGAAGTGCCGGATCGCGGCCATGTCCCGTTTCTGGACGAACCCAAGGCGCTTGCCCTTATCCACCGAATTCTCGAGGTCGCCCAATGACATCCTTTGCCGCAATCAGTGCCGCTGCGGAGCGCCTGCGGGGCCACGCCCGCGAAACGCCGTTGCTCTCCTCCCCCTTTCTGGACGACATCGCGGGTCGCCGGGTACTGGTCAAGGCCGAGTGCCTGCAACATACCGGATCGTTCAAGTTCCGGGGGGGCTGGGCCGCGCTGTCTGCGCTCAGCCAGGATCAGCGCAAGAAAGGCGTGCTTGCTTATTCAAGTGGCAATCATGCGCAGGGTGTGGCCGCAGCGGCGGCCGCCCATGGCACACCCGCCGTGATCCTGATGCCGCAGGACGCCCCAAGAATTAAGATCGCCAACACCCGTGCGCTCGGCGCAGAGGTGGTGCTGTTCAACCGCGCCACCGATAATCGTGATGCCATTGGGGCAGAGCTGGCAGAGACTCGCGGCCTCACCCTGATCAAGCCCTACGACGACGACGAGGTCATCGCCGGTCAGGGCACAGTTGGTCTGGAAATCGCCCGACAGGCTGCTGAACAAGACGTGACCGAGGCGGATGTTCTGGTCTGCTGCGGCGGTGGTGGTTTGACTTCGGGGGTTGCCTTGGCGCTGGAACACGCTGCGCCAAAAATGCGGGTTCGCCCCTGTGAACCGCAGGGGTTCGATGACGTTGCCAGGTCACTGGCCGCCGGGCGGATCTGTCGCAATGACACCACGGCCGGCTCACTCTGTGACGCTATTCTCACGCCTGCACCCGGCGAAATCACCTTCCCGATCCTGTCACGGCTCTGCGGTTCCGGAATTGCTGTCAGCGAAGACGAGGCCATGCACGCCATGGCGCTGGCCTATTCGAGGCTCAAAATCGTGCTGGAGCCTGGCGGTGCTGTCTCGCTGGCGGCAGCATTGTTTCACGCAGACCACCTCAACGGATCGAGCGCGATTGCCATTGCGACCGGTGGTAATGTCGACCCCGCCATTTTTGCCGAAGCGCTACAAAAGTTCGGATAGGCTTCACACTCGCGCCGGTCGATCCGGTGCTCTTCGCCCCTGGAGTGCCCCTATGACCGAGTTCACTATCGCCTCCTTCAATGTGAAGAACCTGATCGGTCCCGATCAAGAATACTACAGGTTTCAAAGCTACACTCCCGAGGAATATGCTTGGAAATCCGATTGGTTGGCCGATCAGCTGCTGACGCTCGATGCCGATATCGTGGGGTTTCAGGAAATCTTCGATGAGGCGACGCTGCGCGAGGTGGTCGCCGAAACCGATCGGCGTGGAAAACAGGTAAACGCCGCGACCCTGCCCGATCGCTCCAAACGCTATCACCGCAAGGCCATATTCCGCAAACTCGTCTACACGCCCTATACCGATGCCAAGCTGGCCTATGCTGCCAATACGAATGACCACGACACTCCGGGCAAGCGTCGCCCCGGTCTCGCGATTCTGTCACGTACAGGTTTTGTGGAACCGGTCGAGATTATTCAGGACCTGCCGCTGCCGCTGGATATCCCGATGGCCTGCCTGGGCGGCGAGGATGACGCGGGCTACTACACGCTGCGACGGCTGTCTCGACCGATCATGAAGGCCCGCATTCCCGTCGCGAACCAGATCATCAGCGTATTCAACTGCCACCTGAAATCGAAACTGGGCGAGTTCATAACACCACTTGGGGCGCCTTATGCGCCCGAAACCGTGCTCACGGCTTATGATGCCAGTGGGCGGGCCATGGGCGCGTTGCGGGCAGCTCTGCGGCGTATGGCCGAGGCCTGGGTTCTGCGCCGCGCCATCCTGGACGAGCTGGAACAGGACCGGCCGGTCATGGTCCTGGGAGACTTCAATGATGGCGAGGATGCTGTCAGCTCTGAAATCATCAGCGGCGAGACACCGTTTCGCAACTACTCCTGGATGCTGCGGCATGACGCTCGCCACTCGGGAGATCGCTACAACCCGGACGAAGACCGTCAGATCCGGGAGATGATCGACCGCGTTCGCCTGCGTTCGGCGGAAAAGCTGTTTCTCAAGAAATCTCTCCGTGACGTGGTATACACCACCACATTCGGAGGCGTGCACCAGAGCATCGATCAGATCTATATGTCCCGCCATTTTGATCCCGAATGGACAGGGGCCATCGGCGAAATGCAATATTTCAGCGTCTTCAACGACCACCTTACTGATGGCAGCCACCCCGAAGCGCCTTATAACAAGCTGGCCTCCGACCATGGGCAAATCATGGCCCATATGCGGCTCGAGACTGCCGAATAGAGCCGCGATCCAGCCGCATGGCGGTGCTCGGATCGGGTTTACGTCCTGAAACACGCAGGCTAGGGAAGCGCATCGAATAAGCTCAGGAGGAGTTCCATGCCGCTTGCAGATCTGGGTGACATCCGGGTGAACTATCAATTGGATGGAACGCCTGACGGCCCGACGCTGGTGTTCGCCAATTCACTCGGCACCGATCTGCATGTCTGGGACGACGTGGTGACGCGATTGCCGCCGTCGCTGCGCATCATTCGCTATGACCTGCGCGGCCATGGCGGCACGTCGGCCACGCCCGCTCCCTATTCGATGGGCGCTCTGGTGCGCGATGCCGAGCGCCTGCTGGATCATCTTGGGGTGAGGGACTGTATTTTTGTTGGCTTATCGATCGGCGGGATGATCGCGCAGGGGCTGGCCGTCAAGCGGCTGGATCTGATACGCGGACTGGTGCTCTCGAATACGGCGGCCAAGATTGGCACCCCCGCCAAATGGCAACAGCGCATTGATGCGATCAAGCAGGATGGGCTTGATGCGGTCGCCGACACGATCATGCAGAACTGGTTTGCTCCGGCCTTCTACAGGTCCCCTGAGCTGGCCCATTGGCGCGCCCAGCTGCTTGGGCAATCGGTCGAAGGCTATATCGGCTGCTGCGCGGCCATCGCCGGAACTGATTTTTACACCCCAACCAGCGGCCTGCGCCTGCCAACCTTGGGCATCGCGGGATCGGATGATGGTGCAACGCCGGCAGATCTGGTTCGCGAAACGGTGGATTTAATCCCCGGATCAAGGTTCGAGCTGATCCGCCGCGCCGGACATCTTCCCTGTGTCGAACAGCCCGATATCTTTGCCGACCGTTTGGTGACCTTCCTGAGGGAGCTCGGGCATATTGACTGATCTGCTGCTGGTCCACGGCTCCTGCCACGGTTCGTGGTGCTGGCGCGACGTCCTGCCTCAACTGGAAGCACGCGGGATCAACGCACGAACCATCGACCTTCCCGGCCCTCGTATAGGCGGCAACGCGCGGTGGTGCGATCCAGTCGCTGTCACTTTGGAGGAAACCGTAGCCGCTGTCCGCGACGCCGCGCGATCAGAGACTATCGTTGTGGGCCATTCCTGGGCCGGCTACCCGATTTCAGCCGCAGCCGATATCGGCCCACCGCTGCGTGGATTGATTTACCTTTGCGCCTATGTCCCCCAGAATGGCCTGTCGATGATCGACATGCGCAAACGCGGCCCAAGCCAACCGCTCATCGGCAAGGTTTTGAAAACCGCGGACGGGCAAAGCTACTGTTTCGACCCCGAAGCCGCACCGGATCTGCTATACCACGATTGCCCGAGGTCAGTGGTGGACTATGCGCTGTCGCGACTGGCACCGCAGCCGATCAGGCCGCAAGACACGCCCGTGAAACTGGGTCCACAATGGGCCGCGACACCAAAAGCCTATATTCGATGCACCCAAGATCGCGTCATCCCGCCAGAATATCAGGCAGAAATGGTGGCGGATTGGCCCACTGATCGGATAAAAAATCTCGACACGTCACATTCGCCGTTCTTTGCCGCGCCCGATCAACTGGCAACGGTGATGGCAACCATAGTGAAAGATCTCTGATGGCCGCTTCTCTTTTTGACAGTCAGCTCTATGCCGCGCTTTTTCCTGCCGGAGATGTCTCCCGGCTATTTTCAGACAGTGCTGAAATCCGTGCCATGCTGCTGGTCGAAGGTGCGCTAGCGAAGGCGCAGGGCAAAGTCGGCATTATCCCCGAAGACAGCGCCGCCGCGATCGGACGCGCCGTGATGGAGGTCGCTCTTGATCCTGGGGCACTGGCTGCCGCGGCTGGGCAGAACGGCGTGCCGGTTCCAGGTCTGGTCGCAGCGCTGCGGAGCGAGATGAGCGCGCCGGAACATGCACAGTATGTTCATTGGGGCGCAACCTCGCAGGACATCATGGACAGCGCGCTGATGCTACGCCTGCGACAGGCGCTTGCGGCGGTGGAAGGGGATCTGATGGCGCTGCTGGCCCAGCTCTCCGATTTGGCTGAAGCCCATGCCAGCCTGCCGATGGCCGCACGCACCTACGGCCAGCTGGCCACGCCAACAAGTTTTGGCGCTGTCGTGGCCGCCTGGGGACAGCCCCTGCTTGGGCTGTTGGACGAATTGCCAAGGTTGCGCGACAGCTGTCTGCTGGTGTCACTTTCAGGCGCCGCGGGCACCTCTGGCGCGCTTGGCCCCCGGGTTGCGGAGCTGCGCGCAGAACTGGCCGCCGGTCTGTCGCTCGCCGATCCGGGTCGCAGCTGGCATACCGACCGCACGCCGGTCTTGCGTATTGCCGATTGGTTTACCCGAGTCTGCGTTGCATTGGGCAAACTGGGTACTGACTGCCTCGCCCTCCGTCAGAGTGGTATTGATGAGATTGCGATCAGCAGTCGCGGCGCCTCATCCACAATGCCACAGAAGCAAAACCCGGTAGGCGCCTCCGCATTGGTTGCGCTGACGTCGCAGGCAAACGCCCAGCTCTCGGCCCTGCATCATTCTGCTGGCCATCAGCACCAACGGGACGGGACAAGCTGGCTCGGCGAATGGTTTAGCCTGCCGCAGACCATTTTCTGCGCCGCCAGTGCCGTGCGGATTGCCAATTCCATCACCCGGGGTCTAACACCGGATGTCGACCGCATGCGGCACAATCTGAACGCTGCCAACGGTACCATTCATGCCGAAGCGTTGAGCTTTGCTCTGGCTGAGCATATGCGGCGCGGTGAGGCGCAGGCGATGGTCAAGGAGCTCTGTGCCAAGGCCGCCCAAGACGGAAAGTCGTTGCAGGAGATCACGGTCGCGCATTATCCAGAGCTTGATCACACCGCGATCTTTGACGCAGCACGGCAACTTGGCTCTGCCCCGGAAGAGGCACAGCAATTTGCGAAAAGCGTCACCGCCCTGCAAGCCAGACGAAATCCCTCCTGACCCGGCGGTGATCGGCGCAACCGTTTCCCTGCCCCCTGCGCCAATTCGTCTTCAAGATACGACGCGTCACAGACGGTTTCGGGCTTGCGGGCTCGCTTCCCCCGGTCCACCGTGACCACTAAAAGGGGAGAGACGCGACATGCCTATCGTTAAAGCAGCCGTATGCCATCAGTTCGGCAGCCCGCTTGTGATCGAGGATGTCCAGCTTGCCGCGCCGCGTAGCGGTGAAGTGGAGGTCAAACTGGATGCCGTCGCGATCTGCCACAGTGATATCTCCTATGCGGAGGGTGCCTGGGGTGGTTTCCTGCCCGCTGTCTATGGTCACGAGGCTGCCGGCGTGATCAGCGCAGTTGGCGAGCATGTTCATGGCTTCGCCGAAGGCGATAGCGTGGTCGTGACCCTGATCCGCTCCTGCGGCAGCTGTCCTAGCTGTGCAGGGGGCGCTCCAACGCTGTGCGAGACCCCCTATGATGCTATCAATGGCCCGCTGAAAACCCTTGCAGGTTCCCCCCTGATGCAGGCCATGGCCTGCGGTGCATTTGCAGAACGGGTGGTGGTTGACCAACGCCAGATTGTGAAAATTCCGGCAGATCTGGGTAAAGACGTTGCCGCACTTCTGTCCTGCGGCGTGATCACCGGTGTCGGCGCTGCGGTGAACGCCGCCCAGCTGCGCGCAGGCCAGGATGTTGTGGTGATTGGTGCAGGCGGTGTCGGCCTCAATGCGATTCAGGGCGCCCGCATCGCCGGCGCCCGCCGCATCGTCGCTGTCGACCTCAGCGAGGATAAGCTGGCCATTGCCGAAGAGTTCGGGGCCACCCATACGGTTCTCGGCAGTCTGGATGCCCCTTGGAAGGCCGCCTACAAAGCGCTTGGCGGTCGCGGTGCAGATGTCGTCCTGGTCACCGTTGGTGCGATCCCCGCCTACGATCAGGCCACAAGGTATCTCGGTGTCGGTGGGCGCATGGTAATGATCGGCATGCCCCATTCCGGCGCGAAAGCCAGCTACGAACCCGTGATCATGGCGGCTATCGGTCAGGGCATGATCGGGTCGAAAATGGGCGACGTCGTTATCCAGCGCGATATTCCATGGATGGTAGACCTCTACAAACAAGGACGTTTGAAGCTGGACGAGCTGATCTCCGGCCGGTGGCGGCTTGAAGAGATCAATGCAGCGATCGCAGACACCAAGACGGGCTCGGCGCGCCGCAACATCATCGTTTTCGACCAATAAACCGTTCAGTAGCCACGGGGAAATGACATGAAACTGCAAGACCTCGACATCATCGTCACAGCCCCACCCGCGCCCGGCTGGGGAGGGCGCTATTGGATCCTCGTCAAACTGACCACCGATACCGGCATCATCGGCTGGGGCGAATGCTACGCGGCCTCGATCGGCCCAGACGCGATGAGCCACGTGATCCGTGATGTATTTGACCGCCACATGCTGGGACAATCGCCAGAAAACATCGAATGGATGTTCCGACGGGCGTACTCGTCAGGTTTCACCCAGCGGCCCGACCTCAGCGTCATGGGCGCATTCTCAGGACTGGAAATCGCCTGTTGGGACATTCTCGGAAAGGATCGCAATCGTCCGGTTCACGCACTTATCGGCGGGCGAATGAACGAGCGGCTGCGCGCCTATACTTATCTCTATCCGCAACCCCATCACGACATGGATGCGTTCTGGAACAGCCCCGAGCTGGCAGCTGAATCCGCCATTGTAGCTGTGGAGAACGGATATACAGCGATCAAATTCGACCCCGCCGGTCCCTATACGATGCGCGGCGGGCATATGCCGGCGCAATCTGACATCACGAAATCCGTCGCCTTCTGCCGAGCGATCCGTGAGGCTGTGGGAGATCGTGCCGACCTACTGTTCGGAACCCATGGCCAGTTCACGCCCGCCGGCGCCATTCGGTTGGGGCAGGCTCTTGAACCCTATAGCCCCTTATGGTTCGAGGAGCCGACACCCCCCGATTTGGTCGCGGATATGGCCCGTGTCGCTGAACGGGTGCGCATTCCCGTTGCCACCGGAGAACGACTGACCACCAAGGCGGAGTTTGCCGCTGTGCTGCGCGCTGGCGCGGCCGAAATCCTGCAACCGGCATTGGGGCGGGCAGGCGGCATCTGGGAGGTCAAGAAGATTGCGGCCATCGCCGAGGTTTTTGGTGCCCAAATGGCCCCGCATCTCTACGCCGGTCCGGTGGAGTGGGCTGCCAATATCCAGTTGGCGGCGTCGATCCCCAACCTTCTGATGATCGAGACCATTGAAACGCCGTTCCACATGTCGTTGATCAAGCAGAGCATCACGATCGAAGCTGGGTTCGTCATCCCCTCGGACGCCCCCGGCCTTGGTATCGAGGTAGACGAAGATCTCGCCCGCGCCCATCCATTCGAGGGAGACGATTTGCACCTCAATATGCAGGATGCCCCCTGCAACTACGCCGATGGTAACAGTTTTGTCGGCGGCGCGCCGCCCAAAACCAAATAACAGAACTACCCGTCGCAGTAGGATTTCGAACCTGTCGCGCATGCGCGCCGCCTGTCTGACCATCCGGCCTGCGCGTGCCCTGCCACAAGTCTCGGCCGCGCTAGCTCGACACGTAGCCAGCAACCACCTGCAACAGTTTGAAAGCCGTTGCGGCATCGTTTTCGACAACTGCAAGGAACTCCTCCTCACCGATCCGCAAACACGTCAGCTCGCTTTCGGCAATCATGCTCAGCGCCCTGGGTTCCTTCCGGATCAATCCCAGTTCGCCAACCAGACGACCGGCACCGACCTTGGCTACGAGACGGCTGTCATCACCTTCCTGCGGCAGATATAGGCCCGCTTCGCCCTCCAGAATCATATAAGCGCCGTCACTCGCTTCATCGTCCTTGAGAAACACCGTGTCACCAGCCTTGGCGGTATACCAGCGCGCCCCAAAGGCAAGAAGCCGGAGCTGGCGACGGTTGAGCTCGGAGAACAGCTCAGTTTGCTCAAGCGCCCGTAGTTTCCGTGCAAGATCAGCACTGCCCGCACCATCACTGACCGCATCCGCAGCGGGGGTGTCACTCACCAACCGGCCCTGGCGAAGCTCATAATAACTGTCGAAGACATCCGGGCTTTCAAAACTGCTGCCCAGATAGATCAGCGTCGTCTCTGGCAAAAGATGGCGCAGGTTCTTGTGAATGGCGATGCGTGTATCCAGATCGTAGCTCGCCATTGCAGTGTCTAGGATCAGGATATCCGGGCGCTTGATCGAAGCGCGTGAGAAGGCAAGCGGCTCGGCAAAGCTGGCTGCAAGCCCCTGCCCGCCTATCGCAATCGGCAGATCAAAAATCAGCTCAACAACCCGATCACGCACGCCGTTCTCGACAAGAACCTCTGAGACCAGCTTCTGCACTTCCTCGGCTCGCCCGCCGGCGCTATCGGAGATCTTGCCGAACAGGGCATTCTCGAGCACCGTCAGACCCGGAGCAAAGGCCGCCTCATCAAGCGGCTCGAAAATATCACCCAGCGTCGCCATCAATTGCTTGGAGTGGCTTTGGCGGAACGCAAGAATGCGCTCTTCTATCTCATCACTGAACGCAGCACCGATTTGCTCGGCAGAGATGCTGAAAGGCACGATAAGTAACCGCGCAAGTTCTCCATGGCTCAGCGTAGAGACGCCATCGTTCCGGGTCTTGTCGACCAGCGCCAGCGCCCCCTCATAGGCCGAAGCCTCCAGCCCAAGCTTGCGAAAGAGCGGATGATCGGTACCGTCAATGCCAAAGATCTGCCGCAGCATTTCCACCACGTCACGGCTGAGCGCGACGAGATCGACGTCAAGATCGAGTGCCCTGAGTTGATCCAGAAAATCATTCTGTTGCCTCAGGACGTCTTCGGTGATCCGCGCTTGCGTGGTTGCATATAGAAGGTTCTCCGCCACCGGCAGGGCCGGATTGTACCGATCGGACGCCAGAAAGTGCACGTATTGTTCCAGGCCCGCCTTGGTAACCGCCTGCTGCACCTTTGGTCGCAGTTCGACCAGCTGAAGCGCCAATTCTGAATGACTCTTGGCATCAAAACGCTGTTCGACGCCACGACGGAACAGGGCGGTATCGGACCCGATCCCCGACACCAACCGCAGCCACCAGTCGCGCAGCTCCGCCTCGCTGGAGAACCCGGCCAGGCTCGGGTCCAGCCAGGAGGCGTCCAGTGGATCTGGGCTGTTACCCGCACGCTGCGCGACATCATAGCGCCGCAGGTCCTGCGCGGTACCAAGCGGCCGCTGCCTGATCGGCATCATCACATTGTCGCCAAAAGAGCCCTGAAACAGCACCGGGCGGGACGTGGCATGACCGATGCGGGCGGCGATCACCGCCTGATGAATGTCACGCATGTTCTGGTCATCGATACAGACCTTGCCTGCCGAAGGCAGCAATTCGCGGGTCAACAATCCCGCCAACGCACGGCGATCCTCCTCCGAGGGCGCGGCAACCCCGATCACCTTGCCTGCCGGGAAGCGGGCATTGAGATCTTCCAGAACAAGATTGCCATCCGCATCGCGGACGTTGACCCCCTCCACGACGATATCGCCCCGAAGCCGTTTCAAATCCTCGGGCGCGCCCGTCATCAAGGCCTCATCGACCATGCCGGGCGGGTCAAATCGCTCCAGGATCACATCCCAGCGCAACGCCATATCCTGCGTCTGGTTGTAATAGGCCAGAAGTTCCTTCCAGGGCGATGCCAAGTCCTTGTAGGCGGCAAGGGCTGCAACCAGTGCACCGAGCGAGACCTTGCCTTCAAGCACCAGATAGCCGCCAACTGCATAGAACAGGAACGGTGTCAGCTGGGTAATGAAGTTGTTGAGAAACTTCATGAAGAATTTTTTCTGATAGATCGCAAACCGGATGTCATAGAGCCATCCGAGCCGATCCGTGATCACAGCCATCCGGTAACGCCAACCGCCGTTCAGACGTAGGGTAGATGCGCCAGCGGCGCTTTCGCCGATCTCGGAGGCCAAAGCGCGGATCTGATGAATACGCTTCTTGTTCAACAGGTTGATTTGCCGCTGCAACATCGGGATCAACCAGCCCTGCAAGGGAATTAGCGCAACCGCCGCCAGACCGAACCAGACACTCTGCATGAACAGAAAATAGAGGATCGTCAGCATCTGACCGGCCTGTAGCACCGGCTGGCTGACCGCATCCCCCATCAACCCCCCCATCGGCTCACTTTCCGAGGTGATCATAGACACCAGTTCGCCCTGGCTTACCCGCTCGAAATACGGCTGTGGGAACCGCACAACACGCGAGATCAACCGATAGCGGAACCGCCGCAGCATCCGCTCGGCCAGAACCCCCTTCATCGTGTTGATGCGCATTTTCAGCAGACCATGCGCGAGAACCGCCAGAAGAAATCCACCGCAGAGAAGCCAGAGATAATGCAGCTGGTTCAACTCGTACCCAAGCAGGTCAATCGTGGAGCTCTGCGCCCCGATAGCATCGTTGATGATGCGTTTTGGCAGTTCCAGAGTGAGATAGAGAAGTGGAAACAGGCAGGCCGTGACCACCAACAGAACCAGTTGGTCGCGCTTTGAGTAGTTCCAGATAAACCGAAAAAGAGTGCGTTCTATGGGACGGCTCCGAAATGGAAAATGTTACGGAAACTGATCCCGATATGCCTAGCCCGGATTGCCAGTTGCAGGCAATGGCAAGACGGACGTCACACGCCGTGTCGTCCGGTTCAATCCAGCTGACCTTGCCCAAAGCCTATCCAGATGACGGAGCGTCGTGGCGATTAGTGCCACAGGCCATTTGCCTGTTTCGAAAAAATACGTAAGCTTTCAGCGCGCGACACAAAACGGGGCCATTGCTTTGACAGACCACCTCGCATCCCTGTTGGGATTGCTTTGCCTGCTTCAGATCAAACACATGTTTGCGGATTTCTACCTGCAAACACCCAAGATGCTCTCGGGTCGTGGTGAATATCTGCATGCCGGACGGGCACAACATGCGGGCGTGCATGTGATGGGATCCATTATAGCCTTTGTTATCATGGGCGCTCCGGTTGGCTTCATCTTGATCATCTGCGCGCTGGAATGGGTGGCACATTTCAACATCGACTATTGCAAGGCCTGCTATTCCAAACGCAAGGAACTGGCACCGAATATGGCTGTCTACTGGCGCGCGATGGGCACCGACCAGGCCTTACACCAACTCACCTATCTTGCGATGGCAGCTGCCTGGGCGCATGTCAGTTTCGGCTGAAAGCCGAAGCAGCGCGACCTAAGCTGTCGGCGCCCGGGACAAAGCTCAGCGCGTGACAGGTTCGTCGCGCTTGATGGTCCGCAGCACCACGTTTGTTTGCGCACTGGCAACCGCAGGCAGGCGGAACAGAAACTCCTCAAGAAACCGATTGTAGGCGTCAAGATCAGGCGCCAATACCCGCAGGTGGTAATCCGACTGCCCCGTGGTGGCATAGCATTCCTGAACCAGACGGCTGGTCTCAACCGCCTTGATGAAGTCCGCCAGCTTTTCGCGGTCGTGACGGGTCAGCTGCACATGGACAATCGCGTGAAATCCCAGCCCCATCGCCGCCGCGTTCACCACCGCGCCATAGCGCTCAATGACACCCGCCTCCTCCAGTGCGCGCACCCGCCGCCACAACGCCGAAGCTGACATCCCCACCGCCTCTGCCAGATCCGCATTCGACATCCGCGCATCCTGTTGCAGCAGCGTCAGGATCCGACGGTCCCGATCATCAAGGGTGAGATCATCATCCATGGTAAAATCATCCAAATTCTTACACCACATGGAAATATCATTCATGAATGGAGTAAAACAGAGGTAATCTGGCAAGAATATCCAGCCAATGTGGATTATCATTTCGCGCATATGATCGTATCATTGCAAGGGATACTCCAATGACCCAGCTCAGCCACGATTTTCGCAGTTACCAGCTGGATGACCGGTATGAGATGACGACGGGCCGCGTCTTTCTGACCGGCACCCAGGCGCTGGCGCGCGTGATGCTGGATCAGGCACGGCGCGACAGATCGGCCGGATTGAATACCGCAGGCTTTGTATCCGGCTATCGCGGCTCTCCGCTGGGCGGCGTTGATCTGGAATTCTGGCGCACCCGCACACGCATGGACGCCAATAACATCACCTTCATGCCCGCCGTGAACGAAGATCTGGGCGCAACCGCCGTCTTGGGCGCGCAGCAGGCCATTCTTGACCCTCACTGCGAGGTCGAGGGCGTGTTCTCCATGTGGTATGGCAAGGGACCGGGGGTCGACAGGTCCGGCGATGCGCTGAAGCACGGCAACGCCTATGGCTCATCCGAGAAGGGCGGCGTTCTGGTCGTTGCAGGCGATGACCATGGTTGCGTCAGCTCCTCAATGCCACATCAGTCCGACGTGGCCTTCATGTCCTGGTTCATGCCGGTCCTGAACCCGGCCGATGTCGGGGAATTCCTGCAGTTTGGCGAATACGGCTTTGCGCTGTCGCGCTATTCGGGCACTTGGGTAGGGTTCAAAGCCGTCTCGGAAACCGTGGAAAGCGCACGCTCCGTGGACCTGCGCCCGGACCGCGCTTTCTCCTACCCCGAACTGCCCGATTATCCAGGCGGGCTGCACATCCGCAGATCAGACCTGCCCTCGCCGGAGATTGAGACCCGGATCCACGCCAAGCTGCGTGCGGTGCGTGCCTTCGCCGAGGCAAATCCGATTGATACGCGGATCTACCATCTGCCGGAGGCAAAATTCGGCTTTGTCACCACGGGCAAGGGACATCTGGACCTGATGGAGGCGCTGCGCCTGCTCGGACTTGATGCGGCCGCCTGCAAACGTCTCGGTATTGATATCTACAAGGTTGGGATGGTTTGGCCCCTAGCCCGCACCGAGGCGCTGCGTTTTGTAAAAGGCAAACAGGAAGTTCTGGTAGTCGAGGAAAAACGCGGCATCATCGAGAGCCAGTTCAAGGAATATTTCTACGACTGGCCAGGCGACAAACCGGAACGGATGGTCGGCAAACATGACAGTCAGGGCAACCCGCTGATCCCCTGGACAGGTGAGCTGTCGCCTTTGCAGCTGGTGCCGATCGTGGCGGAACGCCTGAACCGGTTCTTCCCAGCGGAAAACCTGTTGGAGCGGGCAGATAGCTTGACCGCCAAGCCCCCTCAGTTGCTGAATATCCCCGGTGCCACCCGCACCCCCTATTTCTGTTCGGGCTGCCCTCATAACACCTCCACTAAACTGCCTGAAGGCAGCAAGGCCAACTCGGGAATTGGCTGCCATGTCATGGCCAGCTGGATGGACCGCGACACGGCCGGTTATGCCCAGATGGGAGGCGAAGGGGTGCCCTGGACAGTTGCCTCGAAATTCAACGGCGGCAAGCATGTGTTCCAGAACCTTGGCGAGGGCACCTGGTATCACTCCGGCTCTCTGGCAATCCGTCAGGCGGTCGCTGCGGGCACAAATATCACTTATAAAATCCTCTATAATGATGCGGTCGCGATGACCGGCGGCCAGCCGGTGGATGGACCGGTCAGTGTCTCAGGCATCGCCCAGACCTGCCGCGCAGAAGGCGTCGACCGGATTGCGCTGGTGTCCGATGAGATCGGCAAGTTCTCCTCCTCCGATTTCCCTGCGGGCACCAGTTTTCACGACCGTGCCGAAATGGACACCGTCCAACGCGAGCTGCGGGAGATCCCCGGCGTTACCGTCTTGATTTACGAACAGACCTGCGCCACCGAAAAACGCCGCCGCCGCAAGCGTGGCACAATGGAGGATCCAAAGCGGTTTGCCTTTATCAATGATCTGGTTTGTGAGGGCTGCGGCGATTGTTCGGTGGAATCCAACTGCCTGAGTGTCGAGCCGAAAGAGACCCCCTTTGGCCGAAAACGCAAGATCAACCTTTCAAGCTGCAACAAGGATTTCTCCTGCCTGAATGGTTTCTGCCCAAGCTTCGTAACCGTGGAACGTGCAACGCGGCGCAAGAAAGAAATTGCCGCTTTGGACATTGGTACGCTGACCGCTGGCCTACCTATGCCTGCTTTGCCATCGCTGGAGGATCCATTCGATCTTCTGGTGACCGGTGTCGGCGGTACGGGCGTCGTCACGGTCGGTGCTCTGATCACTATGGCCGCGCATCTGGAAGGGAAAGGCGCCAGCGTCCTGGACTTTACCGGCTTCGCACAGAAGTTCGGCACCGTACTCGGCTATATCCGCCTTTCAAATGCACCGGACGTGCTGCATCAGGTGCGTATCGACCAAAATGCGGCAGATGCGGTAATCGGTTGCGACGTGGTGGTCAGTTCCGCTCCGAAAGCGTCAGCCCACTATCGCGAGGGCACGAAAATGGTGCTGAACCGCGCCGAAATGCCCACAGGCGATCTGGTCCTGCGCCGTGATGCCGACTTGATGGCCGCTCTGCGCGAAAAATCCATCGCCGGCGTCATCGGTGCCGACAACCTGTCGGGCTTCAACGCGAATGAAGCGGCAGAAACTCTGCTTGGCGATGCCGTTCTGGCCAATGTCATGATGCTGGGCTTTGCCTGGCAAAAGGGACTGGTTCCGGTCAGCCTCGTCGCCCTTGATCAGGCTATTGTCTTGAACGGTGTTGCGATCGAGAAGAACCGCCTGGCCCTGGCCATCGGGCGGGCCTTCGCTCATGATCCGGCGCGCCTGTCAGATCTCTACTCCGAAGAGGTGGCGCGCGCAGAAACCCTGGCCGAGCTGATTGACCGCCGCGCCACGTTTCTGACCGGCTATCAGGATGTTGCCTATGCACAATCTTATACTGCCCAGCTGGAAACCCTGCGCGATGCCCTTCCTGCGGATCGGTCTGAAGAGCTGGTCAAGGCGGCCGCAAGATCGCTGTTCAAACTGATGGCCTACAAGGACGAATTCGAAGTGGCCCGCCTTCTGAGCGACGATCGTTTTACGCATCAGCTCGAAACCGAATTTGAGGGCGACTTTAAGGTGAACTATCACCTTGCCCCGCCGCTCCTCAGCCGCAAAACCGATGCGCGGGGCCGCCCCCGCAAAATCCAGTTCGGCGGCTGGATGCGTCCGGCGCTCCGCCTTCTGGCGAAGGGACGCCGCCTGAGAGGCCATCGCTGGAACCCCTTCGGTCATCACGAAGAGGCACGTCTGCACCGCGATCTGCTCAGCTGGTATCAGGGCATCCTCCAGCAGGCCGCCGTACGCTATACAGCAGAGGATCACGACAAATGGCTGTCCGTGCTGACTGCACCGATGGATATCCGTGGATACGGACCGGTGCGCATGGCCGCCGCCGAAAAGACCAGGGCCGACGTCGACAAGCTGCTCACTGCGATGTGAGACCGCGTCTCAGGGGCGCCAGTACTGTTTGGCGTATTCCGCAAATTCGGCCAGCTCTGCGGGGCTGGCCGACTGGCCGGTAAAGACCTCCAGATAAGCCCCCGTCATGCTGAGCCGCTGCTCGTACGGCTCATTAAGGCCCGCCATGTCGTAGCCCAGCTGCATGTAATAGAGCACTTTGGCCCGCGTTTCTGCATCGCGTTCAGGGTAATCATAGCGCCGAAACATCGAGGTCAACGCATCGATCCTGCGGGCATCCGACATGTCCAGAATATTGCGCACATGGCCGGATCTGCGCGCCCAGTCCCGTATCGCGAAATCAAGAGCCGTGTTGAACAACTGCGGGTTCGCCGTACAGCGAAACACATTCAGGACAGCGGCGGTAATGGTCTCTGCCGCAGCTTCAGCCTGCCCCATCAGGCCAACCGTATTGGTCTGTTCCCAATTGGTCAGCAGCGCGTCCAACAGATCCTGCCGTGACTTGAAATACCAATAGAACGAAGACCGAGAAACCCCCATGCGTTCCGCGAGCGCAAGCACCTTGACCTGCTCGACCCCGTCGGTAATCAGCACATCCATCGCCACATTCAGCCAATCTGCACGCGTGACCTTGACGTTGCCAACCAATGGGATGGCTTCGGGATCATCGCGGTGCAGGATCGGTTTTTCAGCCATGGCTGACCTCTGAATACTTGGATTGAAACCTCGGCGGGCGGGCCGCAGACGACACGAATGATCTGACCGCACAACTTGCCGCTGTTTGTACAGGCTGTCCATCCGGTCCTACAAGTGTTCTCACAATCGGGCGCTTGGGCGCTCGGCGATCCTATCGTACCACGCGCGGGTCGCAGTATTGTCTGCCGGGATACGCATCTTGATGACCCGGGCGAAGTCGACAAAAACAAAGGCGGCAATATCGGCCAGGGTCAGATCGTCCAAAGCGACAAAGACGCTTTGCTGCAAGCGCGCCTCCAGCAGATCGAAAAACCGCGCAGTTCGGGCAAGACCTCGTTCTGCCAACTCTGGAATCTGAGCATGATCTTCGGGGCCAGGAATGGCCCGGTGGGCAAAGGCCGGGTGGCTGTTTCGCAGCGCTTCGGCGATCGGCAGTCCGCCCTGCGCCTCTACTATCGCATGCCACATCAGGACTTGCCCTTTTTCCGCCGGAGTGCGCCCCATCAATGGCGGTTCCGGGTGGAGCGCCTCCAGATAGGCCGCAATCCCCAGGTTCTCAGTCAAGGTCAGCCCGTCATCCGTCACCAGAACCGGCAGCGTCGCCTGCGGATTGACCGCCCGAAACGCCTCAGACAATTGTTCGCCCTTTGCAATCGAAATGTCGCGCGTCTCGATCTCCAGCCCCTTTTCTGCGATGAACATCCGCGCTCGTCTGGGGTTGGGGGCGGTGCTGCAATCGTAAAATATCATAGTGCGGCCTCTCATCTGCGTTTCGGAACGTCTCAAGCAGCCTAGGTCGCCGGAAGGCCACGGCGCCAGTCAAACCCGACGTCGCAACCGCAGCTGACACGCGCGGATCAGCTCACACGGCAATAGATGAAACACCGCCCCGGAACCGCCCCCGCTGGCAAAGGCTGTTCCACCAGCGAGTCGAAATACATCCGGTCTGAGGACACCATAAGGCCGCCCACCGCCAGAAGCGGCTCGACCAGAGGCGAGATCATCCTCGCGAAGGCGTCGTTCTTTTCGCGGTCATGCCCGCCCAGGTCGGCGTGGATCAGGCTGGCGCCTCCCGAAAACCGGTCTGCGGCTGCGGGCAGTGTTTCACGAACGTCACCAAGGATGGTCAGATGTTCCGCTGGCGTGCTGTCGGGATGCGAGGCGACGGCGCGCTCGAATACATAGACGTCACGATCACGAATGCGTTCGCGCATGTGGTGAAAGGTACGGCCATTGCCTAACCCCAGTTCAAACACCGGCTCTGTCCGGCCCGCGGTCTGCACAATAGCCGCATCCAGACAGGCCCGCTGCGACACCATCCGGTCGATAAACAGATCAAGCCGTGTGGTGGTATTCTGCGCGTTCATGACATTCTCCCTTAGATGACCGTGGCAGCACTAAGGCCGCAAGTTGCGACAGCTGTGACAGAGATTGTCGCGAATGTGTAGCATCCGAAAGCTATGCGTCTCTGCGCTTTTGCACGAGCCTGGGCTGCTCGCGGGCACTCAATTTTTTGGCATCAATCTTTAGGGTATGGAAATGGGATTTGACTATTGCCCCAGTGGCGCGCGACAGTGGGCGAAAAAAACAGGGGATATGGAACCGCTATGCAAGCGCCGCAACGGCTTGGCGGCTTAGGCTAAATGACGCCTCTGCTGTCTGTCGAGAACCTCAGTATCGGATTTGGCCAGGGTGACCCGGTTGTGAGAGACGTGAATTTTTCCGTCTCCGCAGGTGAAACCGTTGCGCTTGTCGGAGAAAGCGGCTCGGGCAAAACCGTGACCTGTCGTGCTGTCCTGCGGATCCTGCCGAAGGCCGCGCAGATCAGGCAGGGCCGGATCTTGTGGCGTGGCGCCAACGGCGGTGGCGAACGGGATCTGCGCACGCTGGGCGAGCGGCAGATGCGAGACGTTCGCGGCAATGAAATCGCAATGATCTTTCAGGAGCCGATGCGCTCTCTTTCGCCACTGCACAGGATCGGCAATCAGGTTGCCGAAGTACTCTGGCTGCATGGTGGCAAAAGCGAAAGCGCCGCCAAGCGCGAGGTCTTGACCTGTTTTGAACGGGTGGGCTTCCCGGATCCTGAGCGCACCTATAAATCCTATCCTTTTGAGCTGTCCGGCGGGATGCGTCAGCGCGCGATGATTGCGATGGCGATGGTCGCCAAGCCTGATCTTTTGATCGCGGACGAACCGACGACGGCGCTGGACGTAACCACCCAGGCACAGGTACTGGGCCTAATGAAAGACCTCCAGCGCGATACCGGCATGGCGATGATCCTGGTGACCCACGATCTGGGTGTTGTCGCCAATATGGCCGAGCAAGTCGTGGTCATGCACAAAGGCCGCGTCATGGAATCCGGCAGTGCCGAAGCTGTCCTTGGCGCGCCCGCGCATCCCTACACTCAGGCTTTGTTCAGGGCGGCCCCGCAGATCCCCGAGACACCAGAACCCGTCTCCCCTGTGCCGCAAGACGATCTGATCCTTGAACTGCGCAACATTTCCAAGACATACGCGTTGCGGGCTGGCAAAGGTTGGTCTGCGCCCACCCTTATTCATGCCTGCAAAGAGCTGAATCTAGCGCTCCCGCGCGGCAAGACGCTGGCAATCGTCGGCGAAAGTGGTTCGGGAAAGACAACAGCCGCACGTATTGCGCTTGGCGCCGAAGCCCCCGACCCCGGCGGGGAAGTCGTGTTCAGACCCGCAGCAGATGCCGCACCGATTTCTGTTCATGACATGGACCGCAGCAGCCGGACGGCGTTTCAACGAGCCGCCCAGATGGTGTTTCAGGACCCCTATTCATCGCTGTCGCCGCGGATGCGTGTTCAGGATGCCATGACGGAACCGCTGGAGATCCACGGTTTGGGCAATCGCAGCAGCCGCCGGGATCGCGCCGAAGAGATGTTGCGGCTGGTGGGCCTGCAACCTGAAATGCTGCTTCGCTATCCACATGCGTTCTCGGGCGGTCAGCGCCAACGCCTGTCGATCGCCCGCGCGCTGATGCTCGATCCATCGCTGATCGTCTGCGATGAGCCGACATCGGCCCTAGACGTCTCGGTCCAGGAACAGATCCTGCGACTGCTGGAGGACATCCGCGATCAGCAGCAACTGTCCTATCTCTTTATCAGCCACGACCTGGCTGTGGTGGCACGCATCGCCGATGAGGTCGCTGTAATGCGCCGTGGTATGGTGGTAGAACAGGCGCCGCCTGAAACGCTGTTTTACAATCCTCAGCATCCATACACCAAGGCACTGATTGCTGCGCAGCCGGAACCGAGCATCAAGCGCCCGATCAATCTCAAATTGGTAGCACAGGGCGCCGGATCGCCCGACAGCTGGCCAGACCGTTTCAAATTCTCCGGCATCACGGCACCGCCTTTGGTACAAGTGGAGCCCGGACATAAGGTACGTTGTCATGTTTAATCTGCGCTCATCCCTGAAGACCCTCGCAACTGGCGCGGTTCTGGCCCATGCCCTCAGTCTGGCAATGGCCTCGACGGCCGTCGCCACGCCCGCACAACTGATCGAAAGCGGGTTTTGGGAACAGGAGGTGCAATCCGGCGACCTGCCGCCTGTCGCCGAACGAGTGCCCGAGGTCCCGTTGATCGTCGATCTGGAAGCCAAGGGCCGTCAGTTCGGGGTCCAGGGCGGCACGCTCAACACCATGGTGACGCGGTCCAAGGACATCCGGCAGATGGTGGTGTACGGCTACGCCCGACTGGCGGGCTATGACGAGACCTATCAGCTACAGCCAGACATCCTGCTGGATTTCGAGGTTGAGGATAATCGCCGCTTCACCTTGAAACTGCGTCCGGGTCACCGCTGGTCAAATGGTGATCCCTTCACCTCTGCCGATTTTGAATACTGGTGGAAAGACGTCGCCAATAACCTGCTGCTCAACCCTACTGGCGCCCCGGATTATCTGCGGGTGGATGGGGCGCTGCCAACCGTCAGTTTTCCTGATGAAACAACCATCATCTACGAATGGGCTGCCCCCAATCCCAGTTTCCTGCACAGTCTTGCGCAGGCCAGCCCGCCCTTCATCTATCGCCCATCGGCCTATCTGAAACAGTTTCATGCCGATTACGCCGACCCCGAAAAGCTCGCTGAGGAAGTGGACTATGCCCGGGTCAAGAGCTGGGCCGCCCTGCACAACAAGCTCGACAATATGTATAAGTTCGACAACCACGAATTGCCGACTTTGCAGCCTTGGATCAATGCAACCTCGGGCAAGAAGATCCGGCATCTCTTCGTGCGCAATCCTTATTACCATCGTGTCGACAGCAAGGGCGTGCAGCTGCCCTATATCGACACGGTCGAGATGGAAATCGTGGCAGGCGGCCTGGTCGCCGCCAAGACCAATGCCGGCGAAGCGGACCTGCAAGCCCGCGGACTTGGCTTTCGCGATATTCCGATCCTGCGCAAGGGAGAGAGCGATGGCGCCGCCTACAAGACCTATCTCTGGGGCAATGGAACTGCTTCTCAGATCGCCATCTATCCAAATCTCAACGTAAACGACGACCAATGGCGCCAGGTTCTGCGCGACACGCGCGTACGCCGGGCCCTCTCTGTCGCGATCAACCGGGCCGGCATCAACAAGGCGCTCTATTTCAAACTGGCAAAGCCGGGGGCGATGGCGGTGCTTGAGGCCAGCCCCTTCTTTGATCCCGCCCTGCGCGAGGCCTGGGCTCAATATGACCCCGAGCTGGCAAACCAGCTTCTGGACCAAGCCGGGCTGAGCGAGCGTGACAGCTATGGCATCCGTAAACTGCCCGATGGCCGCCCCATGGAACTTGTCGTGGAGACCGCCGGCGAACGTCAGGAGGTAGAAAACGCGCTACAGATCATCTCCGATGACTGGCGCGATGTTGGCGTCAAACTGGTGATGCGGCCCCTTGATCGAGACATCCTGCGCAACCGGGTGTTTTCCGGCACTACAATGGCCTCGGTCTGGTATGGCTGGGACAACGGGCTGCCGCAAACCTATACTTCGCCTGCTTATCTGGCACCGACCGATCAGGTGTTTCTGTCTTGGCCGAAATGGGGCCAATACCATCAGACCGGAGGTGACGTTGGGGAGGCACCGGACCTCGAACCCGCCCAGCGACTGATGGAACTCTGGCACGCCTGGGAAGCCGCAACAACGGACGAAACCCGCACCAAGGTCTGGCAGGAAATGCTGAAGATCCACGCTGATGAAGTCTATGCAATCGGTCTGGTCGCTGCGGCCCCGCAACCTGTTGTTGTCAGCAATCGTCTGCGCAATGTGCCGACAAAAGGCATCTGGGCCTGGGATCCGGGCGCCCATTTTGGCATCTACCGCCCGGATGAGTTCTTCTTCGAAGACGGCAAAGGCTGAGGGACCACGACCAGATGGAGATCCTGCGCTACGCCATCTATCGCTTTGGAACCATGTTGCTGACGCTGCTTGTGGTATCAGTGCTGATCTTCGTCATCATCAACCTGCCCCCCGGTGACTACCTGTCCAACCAGATCGCGGAGCTGCGAGCCTCCGGCCAGTCGTCCGGCGTGGACAAGGCGGAATTCCTTCGCAAGGAATATGCGCTGGATCGCCCGCTGTGGCAGCAGTACATGATCTGGATGGGGTTCATGCCCGGCCCGCATGGGTTCTCCGGGATGATACAGGGCAATTTTGGCTGGTCTTTCGAATTTGACCGCCCGGTTGCCGAGATTGTCGGCGAGAGCCTCTGGCTCACCGTTCTGGTCAATGTTGCAGCAGTGCTGTTCGTCTACCTCGTTGCACTTCCGCTGGGGGTCCTGGCGGCAGCGCGCTCTCGCACCTGGGTCGACTATACCTCTGCCTTCGTTGGATACCTCGGGCTCGCAACGCCGAACTTTCTGCTGGCGCTTATCCTGTTCTATTATGGGCATAAATATTTCGATCTGCCAATCGGTGGCCTGATGGATCCCGCCTATGAGGGAGAGCCGATGACATGGGAGAAGGTGAAATCCATTCTGATCCACCTGATTGTGCCAACCTTCGTGATCGGAACCTCCGGCGCCTCGGCCATGATGCAGCGGCTGCGGGCCAATATGCTGGATGAACTCGGCAAACCCTATGTGGAAACCGCGATAGCAAAGGGGATGGCACCGGCCCGGATGTTGACAAAATATCCGCTGCGTGTGGCCTTCAACCCCTTTGTTGCGGACATTGGCAACCTGCTGCCAGCCATGATCTCCGGCTCGGTTCTGGTCTCCGTTGTTCTGGGCCTGCAGACCATTGGGCCTACCCTACTCACCGCACTCAAAACACAAGATATGTTCCTGAGCGGATTCGTCTTGATGTTCGTCGCACTGCTCACCCTGATCGGGACCATGATTTCCGATGTCTTGCTGGTGATGCTCGATCCCCGCATCCGCTATGAGGAGCGCAAGCGATGAGCACCCAACCCGACAATCGCTACGTCGATACCGCGCCCTATGATCCCAATACGGCCCTGCAAGAATTGGAGCGCAAGGATCTCGACGCCCCCAATTGGGTGTTGATCTGGCGCAAGTTCAAAACGCACAAACTGGGCCTCACCTCGGGTATCTTCCTGCTGGTCTGCTACCTGCTGCTTCCTGTCATCGGCTTCATAGCGCCCTACGGCCCGAATGAGCGCGACAGCGAGCATATCTACTCGCCGCCTCAATCCATAAACCTGTTCCATGAGGGCAAGCTGCGCGCGCCGTTTATCTATCCGATGACCTCGGAGGCGGATCTCGAAACCTTTCAATGGGTCTTCAAGCCAGATCTGGAAAACCCGCAACCGCTGCGATACTTCTGCGAGGGTGCAACCTACAAGATTGCCGGGCTGTTCCCGTCCGACACCCATCTGTTCTGCCCCCCCGAAGGCGCAACTCTGTTTATCTGGGGATCCGACCGGCTGGGCCGGGATGTCTTCAGCCGTATTCTTTATGGCGCCCAGCTGTCACTCACCGTGGGTCTGATTGGCATCACCGTCTCCTTTGTGCTGGGGATATTCTTTGGCTCCCTCGCGGGATACTTCGGCGGCAAGCTGGACTGGATGATCAACCGGATGATCGAAATCCTGCGCTCGCTGCCTGAACTGCCGCTGTGGCTGGCGCTCTCCGCCGCTGTGCCATCCAACTGGTCGCCAGTCGCGGTGTTCTTTGTCATCTCAATCATTCTGGGCATTCTTGACTGGCCCGGACTGGCGCGCTCCGTCAGAGCGAAGTTCCTGTCCCTGCGCGAAGAAGAATACGTCCGCGCTGCAGAAATGATGGGAGCGTCCTCGGGGCGGGTGATACGCAAACACCTGCTGCCGAATTTCATGTCACATCTTATCGCCTCTGCTGCCCTGTCGATCCCGGCGATGATCCTTGGTGAAACGGCGCTCTCGTTCCTTGGCCTCGGGTTACGCGCCCCGGCCGTTAGTTGGGGCGTCATGCTGAACGACGCGCAAAATCTTGCTTCGATCGAGATTTACCCATGGACCGCCATTCCCATGCTTCCGATCATCATTGTTGTGCTTGCATTCAATTTCCTCGGCGACGGATTGCGCGACAGCCTGGATCCCTACCAGCAATAACCCCCAGGTGATCAACTGACCCGCGAAAGGAGAGCCCAATGCAGGCGCTACCAGACCCTGAAACCTACTCCGTGATCGCAGGTGCTCGCTGGCCCAGCTGCTATGCTGTTTCGGAACTGGCCAACCGCTCGCTGGCTGCGGTCGGGGTCGCCCTAGCCGAACTGATGACCGCGATGAACCTCAGCACCGAAGATCTGGCCGTTACCGTCGATCAGCGCCGGGCTGCGCTCTGGTTTCGCTACAGCTTCCGTCCCATGGGCTGGGAGATGCCCAATCTCTGGGACCCCTTGGCCGGCGATTATCGCACAGCCGACGGATGGATCCGGCTTCATACCAACCTTCCCCATCATCGCGACGCGGCGCTGACGACCCTCGGCTGCCAACCTACCCCGGAGGCGGTACGCGACGCTGTTGCTAGCCGATCCGCGGATACGTTGGAACAGGCCATCGTTGGTGCGGGCGGTGTCGCGGCAGCGATGCGCAGCCATGCCGACTGGCAGGCCCATCAACAGGGGCAGGCAGTCGGTTCCGAGCCCTTGATCGCCTGGGGGCGGCCCCGTCACATCAACCTTCGAAAGCATCCATTGGCAACAGGGGCTCGGCCTTTGGCGGGACTGCGGGTGCTGGACCTCACGCGGGTGCTGGCAGGCCCCGTAGCGACCCGGACCTTGGCCGCCTTCGGCGCTACTGTCCTCAGGATTGATCCGCCGGGCTGGGACGAACCCGGCGTGCTTCAGGATATTTCGCTGGGCAAACATATGGCGTCATTGGATCTGCGCTCCGCCAGCGGGCGTGATCGCTTTGAAACTCTGTTAGCCGACGCCGATGTTCTGGTGCATGGCTTTCGTCCCGGCGCGCTGGACGGGCTGGGATATGATACCGCAAAACTGCAGGAACTCGCGCCGAACCTCATTGATGTGCGCTTGAATGCCTATGGCTGGACCGGCCCGTGGGCGCAGCGCAGGGGATTTGACAGCCTTGTGCAGATGAGCAGCGGGATCGCCGAACGTGGGCGCCAATGGGTCGCCGGATTTCCATCGACATCTGACCCCGCGGCAAAACCGGTTCCGCTCCCTGTACAGGCACTGGACCACGCGACCGGTTATCTGATGGCCGCAGCAGTTCTACAGGCATTGAGCAAGGCAAGCAGAGGCGAGCCTGTTGCCGATGCGCGCCTGTCGCTGGCCCGCACCGCGCATGAGCTCACATCCCTAACCGACTGTCATGGCGATGACGGCGCACCCGGCCAGGAACTGGCGGGCGCAGTCGATCGCGACTTCTCACCGGAAGTGGAGCAGACAAGCTGGGGACCCGGACAGCGGCTGCTTGCGCCGCTGGCGGTTGGTAAGACGCAGATGCAGTGGGTCCAGCCTGCGACGGCATCAGGAACAGCAGCGCCGGACTGGCCTCGCTGATCTCCTAGCGATCGTCACCGTCGCCATCGTTCACATCCATCAGATCCTCATCGATGGCCGCCTGAACAGCCCCGACAGCCAGATCGCGCTTCTCTTTGGGGGTTTGCTCGACCTGATCCCCAGCCAAACGCACGGTAACCTCGCGATGGGCAAATTTGATACCTTCGCGCGCAAAGAGATCGCGGATTTCCTGAAACACCTTCTTGCGCACCAGCCATTGGTCGCCAGGCTTGGTCATGAATTTGACCCGAATGATCATTGCAGAATCCTGCATCTCAATCACACCCTGCGACTTCAGCGGCTGTATGAAGGTGTCTCCGATCACCGGATCATCCAGCAGCTCTTGCCCCAGTTTCTTGATGAGTTTGCGCACCTTTTCCACATCGGTGTCATAGGTCACCCGTAGCGGCAGCTTCATCATGACCCAGTCGCGGGAATAATTGGTCAGCACGCGGATCTCGCCAAAGGGAATGGTGTGCAACGCTCCCAGGTGATGGCGCAACTGAAAGGATCGCACCGAAATACGTTCGACCGTGCCTTTGACATCGCCGATATCTATGTATTCGCCCTTGCGGAAGGCGTCGTCCACGAGGAAGAAGGCACCCGAAAAGATATCCCGGACCAGGGTCTGCGACCCAAAACCCACCGCCAGACCGACTACACCGGCACCGGCGAACAACGGGCTGACGTTGATCCCCAGTTCCAGCAGAACGATCAGGATGATGGAGACCACGACAACCGCCAAGATCGCGCCTCGGAACAGCGGCAACAGGGTTGCCAACCGGCTGGCACCGCCCGCGCCGCCCTCGTCCCCTAATTCGCCAACCGGCATGTCGCCAACCTCTTCGTCGATCTTGCTGTCGATCCAGATCCGGGCGATGTGGTAGACAATATAACCGATGAACAGGATCACGATTATATCGCTCATCCGGTCCAGACGGGAGTTTTCCATCCAGGCTGCTTCGGGGTTCCAGATCGTGACCATGGCGAGAAAGCCGACGGTAAAGGCCAGTATACCGGCGATGCGGCGCGCGAGATCTTCGAAAGTGGCTATCGGGTGCCGCTGCTGTTGCGGAAGCATCTCGGCATCGTCGTCGGTCTCTGCGTCACTGTCTTCGTCGCTTCCATCGGCAGCGTTGACCAGCACCCGTCGCTGCGACCGATTGAAGAAGCGTTCGATCACATAGTTGATGAGGCCGTAGACAACCAGAATAGAGGTCAGCACCGAATAGCTGCCCGCCATGAGCGGCAGCGACATATCGCGCTCCAACACCAGATCGAAGGCGAGCTCCAGCCATCCAAATATGATGTAGACCACCAGAACAGGTGCCCAGGCAACAGACAGAAGCCGGACGAGCCAGGAGCAGGTTTCCGGGGCGCGGCCTGCACGTATGGCGTTGGAAATGGGTCGCGCATTGATCACAACCATCAAAAGATTGCCGAACGTGCCAACCAATGCCAACACGCCATAGACAAGCGCATATACATTGTAATTGAGCCCGAAATCGCCAACCCAAGTCGCAAAAAGCACCGAACAGATATCGTAGGTCGCCAGCCCGGAGGCCCAGAAATACAGACGCCGAGCGTCCCGGTCTGAGAACACGGGAATGCGGTATTGGCTGAGGTAAGGCGACAGCACCATGCGCCACAGGTCCGAAACTGTCCGCGACAAGAAAAACGCCGTGTAGATCGCGGTGACGGTGAATTTCACCGATGAATTGCCGGAAGTTCCGAAGATGAGATAGGACGTCAGCAACGCAAACGCCATGGCTACAATTGTACCGCCGACCCCCATAATGAAACGGAAGACCAGGAACGGCATTTTATCCTGATAGCCTTCGGGCTGTTCCTTGATCCGCGACACCACATGTTTCTTGGCTATACGCTTGCCGTAAATCTCGACTGAGACCCAGCGACCGATGAACAGCAGAAACAAGCTCCAGCCGAGCACCTTCACGTAGGTGATAATGCGGCCATCCGGGCTCGTCTGTCGCAGGATGTACTGCACCTCAAAGATCGAATAGGGCATCGCCTCCAGACGACTTTTCAGGGCATCCCCGAATTGCTCCACCTCCGATTGCGCTTTCATCAGCGCCGAGGCCCCTTCCATCTGATCCGTGGCGGGAACAGGTATCGTTCCACCCTGCGCATCCGAGGGCGAAACCAGCTGGCCGCGACCATCAACGATGATGACGCCGACGCCGCTCTCAGCTGCCTGCTCAATCGCCTTGGCTAGATCATCCCCACCCTGAGGTGACGTCGATTGCGCCCATGTTGCTGCCGGACCAAAGGCCGCCACAACCAGCGCCAGCGTCAAACAGACAAGATACTGCGATACCATTCGCCACATGAGAACAACCCGATTTTTTGGAACCATCCCTTCACCAAGGCCGCAAAACGGTGAAAATATCAAGTCTTTGCACCTTGGCACGGCGTTTCAGTGGTGAAAGTGCGGTTCGCAAGCGCTTGATTGCAACTTATACCTCTGCACGTTATAGAAAATTCAGCGTACCACACAGAGCGCAGGAGGGCAGACCACGCCGACGGGCGCAGGATTCTCCCTTCGACGTTCTGGATCTGACGCAACGATGATCTGTGCCTTGGCCCGTAGCGTGTCAGGCTGAGCAACCTGAGGCGATACTATGCTGAGGCGGACCCTGGCCGAGCTGTTACGCACAGCCGCTGATGCGGAGGATGGGCACCCGTGTCCAGAACATCTCTGCACGTCCTCCCGACTTGGGTTGCCCGGTGTTTCATCTCTCCTATCCTTGTACCAGACGCAGGCCCAGCGATGACAGTCAACGCACCCTCCAGCACCCCTCGCGGCCCCCGTGTCATGCTCTACAGCCACGATACCTTCGGGCTGGGTCATCTGCGACGGTCGAGGGCCCTGGCCGGTGCGATTACCGATGCGGACCCGTCGGCCTCGGCCCTGATCCTGACCGGCTCTCCCGTGGCCGGGCGTTTCGCCTTTCCCTCACGCGTCGACCATGTGCGGCTACCCGGTGTAATCAAGCGGTCGGACGGCTCCTATGCGTCACGGACAATGGGAATGTCGATTGAAGAGACCACCACGCTGCGGGCAGGTCTTATCCGATCTACCGCGATGGAATACGCCCCCGATGTGCTGATCGTCGACAAGGAACCAACCGGGTTTCGCGGCGAATTGCTGCCCACCTTGGAAGAGCTGCAGCGCAAGGGCAAAACACGCCTGATCCTCGGGTTGCGCGATGTTCTGGATGAGCCGGAGGTGCTGGCCACCGAGTGGGCCCGCAAGGATGCCGTTGCCGCCACTGAACAATTCTATGACGAGATCTGGGTCTATGGCATCCGCTCCGTCTATGATCCCACCGCCGGGCTTCCCCTCAGCGCGGACGCACAGGCGCGGATGCATTGGACCGGGTATCTGCGCCGCGATCTTGGCGAGCTGGGAACCCCTCCCGAGCAGCCATATGTCCTGATCACCCCCGGCGGCGGTGGCGATGGCGCGATGATGGTCGACCTTGTCCTGACCGCCTATGAACGCGACCCGAACCTGGCACCCCGGGCCATGCTGGTCTACGGCCCCTTCCTGTCGGGCGAAACCCGAACCGAGTTCGAGACTCGTGTTGCCGCTCTGAACGGCCGCGTCACAGCAGTGGGGTTCGAATCCGAGATCGAAACCCTCTTCGCCGGGGCGCAGGGCGTTGTCTGCATGGGCGGCTACAACACGTTCTGCGAGGTTTTGTCCTTTGACAAACCCGCCGTCATTGTACCGCGCACCACCCCGAGGCTTGAGCAGTGGATCCGCGCCAGCCGCGCCGAAGAACTTGGGCTGACGGCCATGCTGGATGAGCGTCGAGACGGCTGGACACCAGAGGCGATGATCCGTGCGATCCGCGCGCTCGCCGACCAACCACCGCCCTCGGCGGCGATCCCCGACGGGTTGTTGGACGGTCTCGATTATGTAACCGACCGGGTCGATGCACTTCTGCATAAGACCAGCGGGAAGGCCGCCGAATGAACTCTCGCAAGACCACGCCGTCGCGCCCGCCTCTTGCCGTGATCGTCAAAGGTTGGCCGCGCCTGTCCGAAACGTTCATCGCGCAGGAACTGGTCGCGCTGGAGGCCGCAGGCCATAGTTTTGAAATCTGGTCCCTTCGTCATCCCACGGATATCAAACGTCATCCCTTACATGAGAAGCTGAGCGCCGCGGTCCACTACCTGCCGGAGTATCTTTATCAGGAACCTGATCGTGTCTGGAGCGCGCGGCAACAGGCACAGGCCATGCCCGGCTATCAGACCGCCTATCGGATCTGGCGGCAGGACCTGCGCCGCGATCCCTCCCGCAACCGGATCCGCCGATTTGGCCAGGCTTGCGTCCTGGCTGCGGAAATGCCGGAGCAGGTCCTCGGGCTTTATGCTCATTTCCTGCACACGCCGTCTTCAGTGGCGCGCTATGCCGCCATCATGCGCGGTCTGCCCTGGAGTTTTTCCGCCCATGCCAAGGACATCTGGACATCCCCCGAGTGGGAACTGAAAGAAAAGCTTGCAGCCGCGACACATGGCGCTGCCTTCGGTGCCACTTGCACCGGGTTTGGGGCGAAACACCTGCAAGCGCTTTCGGACAGAACTGACCGGGTTGACCTGATCTATCACGGTCTGGATCTCTCGCGTTTCCCCTCTCCGCCCCAGCGCAGATGGCGTGCTCCGGGCGACCCGCTGCATCTGATGTCGGTCGGCCGATTGGTCGAGAAGAAGGGCTTTGACCGGTTGATCGCCGCGCTCGCCCTCCTGCCCAGTTCGCTGGACTGGCACTGGACCCACATCGGCGGCGGCGACCTAAAAGACCTGCTACGAGGCATGGCAGAGGATCTAGGCGTGGTCAATCGGATCACCTGGCGCGGCGCCTGCGATCAGCCCGAGGTTATCTCGGCCATGCGCGCATGTGACATATTCGTCCTGCCCAGCCGCATCGCCAGCGATGGTGATCGGGACGGGCTGCCTAACGTGCTGATGGAAGCCGCGTCGCAGCGCCTGCCGATCCTGTCCACCGCGGTCTCTGCGATCCCGGAGTTCATCGAAAATAGCACCCACGGCGTGCTCAGCCAAGATACCCCCGAAGCCTTGGCAGAGGCCATCCTGACACTGAGCCGGAATCCCGAGCAAGCCGCCCGAATGGCAGAAGCGGCACTCGTCCGACTGCGTCATGATTTTGGCATGGACCCCGGCATCGCCCGGCTGTCGGAGCGGCTGAAGACGATGATACGCGAGACATGAGCCGGGGCCACAAGATTGCCTTTTATGCGCCGATGAAGTCACCGCGCCACCCGGTGCCTTCAGGTGATCGAGAGATGGCCCGCAATCTGATGGGATTACTCGCCGGGACTGGGGCAACCGTCACTCTGGCCAGCGAGCTTCGGGTGTATGACAGATCCGGTGACACCGAACACCAAGCCACACTGCGCGGCAAGGCAGCACATGAGATCGACCGCATCTGTACCGAGATTCGCGCCACTCCCGAGGCCGACCGGCCTGCGCTCTGGCTTACCTACCACAACTATTACAAGGCCCCCGATCTGATCGGCCCTGCCGTCGCGGAGCGTCTCGGCATCCCCTATGTTCAGGTAGAATCGACACGCGCCAACAAAAGGCTCAAAGGTCCATGGTCGGATTTCGCCAGGGCAGCCCATGAGGCGGCCGATGCGGCTGCGGTCATCTTCTATCTGACCGAACAGGACCACGAGACCTTGCTGCGCGACAGATACGCGGACCAGAGGCTGGTCCACCTGCCCCCGTTCTTGACAGCGAAGACGCTGCCAACCGCCAGCGATCACTCCGGCCCGCTGTTGAGCGTCGGTATGATGCGACCGGGCGACAAGCTCGCCTCATATCGTCTGCTCGCGGATGCGCTCGCCAGGGTATCCCAGCCCTGGCGGTTGGACATCGTCGGCGACGGCCCGGCCCGCCCCGAGGTCGAAACCCTGATGCGCCCCTTCGGCGAGCATGTCCGATTTCTTGGTGAGTTGAACCGGGAGGCATTGGAGGCGCTCTATCAACAGGCCTCCCTTTTTCTCTGGCCCGGTGTCAACGAAGCGTTTGGAATGGTCTATCTTGAAGCCCAGGCCCATGGTGTGCCTGTCGTGGCGCAGGATCGCCCTGGCCTGTGCGATGTCGTCACCCAATGGGAGGAACCAGACCTTAATCCAACGACCGACAGCGGCGCTGCGGGCTACGCCCGGGCGCTCGAACGGGCGCTGGATGATGGAGCCTTGCGGAACCGGCAGGCCAAACGCGCCCGCGACCGGATTGCCACGCGACACCTCGCACCGGTGGCGGCACAAAAATTGTGGGCCACGCTCTCACCCTTGCTGGAGATTTCATCATGATCAGGCTTGCCCTCCTGCGCCACGGCCACACCGACTGGAACCGTGCCGGCCGAATTCAAGGTCGCAGCGATATCCCGTTGGACGACACGGCGCGTGCCGAACTCGCCGTGCAGGCCCTGCCTGCCCCTTGGGATCAAGCTTCGCTTTGGTCGAGCCCGTTGAAACGCGCGGCCGAGACCGCCAAGCTGGTTGCAGACCGTACCCCCCAGACCAGCCCGGCGCTCATCGAAATGAACTGGGGAGACTGGGAAGGCCAGCACGGCAAGGATCTAAGAGCCGACCTGACCAGCGGATTTCGCGACATCGAGGAGTGGGGCTGGGACTACCGCCCGCCCGGCGGCGAAACCCCACAGGAGGTCTGGGAGAGGATCGTGCCATGGCTCGCCCAGTTGACAGAGGACACCGTGGCCGTGTGCCATATCGGGATCATGCGGATGATCCTGGCGCGGGCATATGGCTGGAACTTTGACTCGCCAGCCCCGTTTCAGATCAAGCGCAACCGGTTGTTCGTGGTGGAGCGACACGCTGACGGCAGGCTCACACCCGTCGCTGAACCAGTGCGTCTCAGCAAACGGGACATGTGATGAAAGTCCTCATCGCAGTCACGCATCTGTTGGGCACTGGGCATCTGTCACGCGCCCTGACACTGGGCCGGGCGTTCAGCGCTGCCGGACAGCAGCCCTGTGTCGTCTCCGGCGGCGGGTCGGCGCGTCAGCTTGATCATAGCGGTGTTGATCTCGTGCAGCTGCCTCCTTTGCGATCAGACGGCGTCAGTTTCTCGCGCCTGCTGACACCAACCGGTGAAGTGGCCGACGATGCCTATTTCGACAGCCGGATCGAAATGCTGTGCGACACGGTTCAACGGATCCAGCCGGATATTGTCATCACTGAGTTATTCCCCTTTGGACGGCGCAGCTTGCGGCAGGAGTTTCTGGCACTGCTCGATGCGGCTCACGACCTGCCGAAACGACCTGTCGTGTTGGCGTCCGTGCGCGATATCCTGGCACCACCCTCGAAACCCAAGAAGGCCGATGACGCCGCGGCCATTCTGACAACACGCTATGATGGTGTGCTGGTTCATTCAGATCCCCAGGCCACGCAGTTGGAGGCCTCATGGCCTGTCACACCGGCGATCTCGTCAATGCTGCACTATACCGGATATGTCGCACCGCCCCCGCCAGCACCGCACCCAGAAGGAACCGGCAAAGGCGAGATCCTTGTCAGCGCCGGTGGCGGCGCCGTCGGTGAAACGCTTTACCGGATCGCGCTCAAAGCCGCTGCGCTGCGTCCCGCTCTACGCTGGCGGATTCTGGTGGGCGGCCCGTCCGCAGCGGAGCAAATCGCCCAGCTGGTGGCGGAGCACGGCGAAACACTCGCACATCTGGAACCCGCACGGCCAGATTTCAGGCAGATGCTAAAAGGCGCAGCCGCTTCGGTCAGCATGTGTGGCTACAATACTGCGCTCGATCTGTTGCAAACAGGGGTGCCCGCAGTGATCGTTCCATTCGATGCGGGCAATGAGGTCGAACAGACCCTGCGCGCCAGCAGTCTCACGCAGCTGGATGGCATCGCGGCGATACCCTCGGCCGATCTGACGCCGGAGGCGCTTTGCAGGGCCGTTGACGCGGTTATGGCGGCACCCGCACGGCCAACAGATGGCTTCCGGTTTGACGGCGCCTCCCGAACGGTAGAGATTGCCCGCGAAATGGCAAAGGAGCGTTCATGACACCCGATTGGACCAATTTGGACCGAGAGCTTGCCAGGTGGCAGGAGGATGGGCTGATCCTGCCGCTGTGGTGGCGCGATGACGACGCGATTGCGGCGACACCACAGCTCGACCGGCTAATCGAACAATCGCAGCAACTGGCGCTACCTGCCCATCTCGCGGTTGTGGGACGTGACGCAACCTCCTCCCTTGCCAATCGGCTGGCTCAGGTCGACACGCTGGTGCCGGTGGTTCATGGCTGGGCGCATCAGAACCATGCCCCGCATGGTGAAAAGAAGGCCGAGTTCGGCACCCATCGACCGATAGATGACGTGCTGGAGGATGCAGAGAACGCCCTGACCCTTCTGCGTGACCTTTTTGGCGATCGGCTAAGACCGATGTTCGTCCCTCCCTGGAACCGGATCGACGCCGAAGTTGAACCCTGGCTGGCCGGACTCGGCTATAGCGCGCTATCGACCTTTGCTCCTCGGCGACGGGCCAAGGCAGCCCCGGGTCTATGGCAGATCAATACGCATCTGGACCCGATCGACTGGAAGGGCACGCGCTCACTCGTACCGCCAGCGTTGCTTCTTTCACAGCTGGTCACGCAGCTCGCAGCGCGCCGCAAGGGGCAGGCCGATGTCGCCGAACCCTATGGCATCCTGACCCATCATCTGGTGCAGGACGATGTGACATGGACGTTCTGCAGCGATGTGATACGCCGCCTGCTGGACGGCCCGGGGCGTGCTTGGGTTTTTGATGAAAGGATTAACTGAATGAGCCGCTTGGATTCCATGCTGCGTCGCCTGACCGCGCAGCGAGATGGGCTCAACTGGGCCGCAGACCAAATTCGTGGCCTGAGCGGTGATGTTCTTGATATCGGGTTGGGCAACGGCCGCACCTATGACCACCTGCGCGAAACATTGCCTGACCGCAGGGTGCGGGTCATCGACCGGGTGCTGCAGTGCCATCCCTCCTGCGTGCCGCCAGAAGCAGACTTCCTCCAAGGGGAGGCGCGCCCGATGCTGGACCAGCTGGCCGGCGAGAACAGCCCAATAGCGCTGGCCCATTATGATCTGGGTTTCGGCGTCCCGGAGCGGGACATCGCCGAGGCTGCGGCTCTGTCACCGGCCATTGCGGCAGTGATGACGCCGGGCGGGGTCATCGTTTCAGGTCAGCCGCTGGTCGGATTTGAAGAGTTGCAAGGCCCGGCGGATATTCCACCGGGGCGCTACCTGTTCTATCGCGCCTGACTGGCGCAGCCCTGCCGCGCAGGCACTAGGCGACGCGGTTTCCTTGTGACCAGACGGAAGACAACGCTGGCACCCCTGCCCGCATTCGGAAGCGGATCAGATCTGCGCGCTTTCCGATGTCGATACGTCCACGATCCGTCAGGTTCACCGCGTCCGCCGGTGCCGAAGTGACGGTCGCGAGGCCTCGCGACATGTCACCCCAGATATCGCCAAGCTGCGCAGCTGCCAGCAACAGGGCCGCAGGCACATAATCGGAGGACAGCACGTCAAGAAGCTCTAGTTCCGCAAGCTCCTTTGCCGCAACGTTGCCGGAATGCGAACCCCCGCGGATCAGGTTCGGCGCGCCCATCATCACCTTGATGCCGTGCGCATGGCAGGCCTGTGCCGCCTCGACGGTGGTGGGGAATTCAGCAAGATGGATGCCGTGACCGGCTGATACCGCCACCTGGTCTGCAGTTGTATCATCATGGCTCGCCAGAACCGCTCCAAAGCGGCGCGCAGCATTCACCGCCTCGACCTCGTGCAGGTCGCCATAGGTCTCGCGCATTTGCTTCAGTCCCGCTACATGCGCTCGGAAGCCGTCGTCATCAAAGCCATGCTTGCCCTTCACATAGGCTTCCAGCTTTGACATGTCGCGGAACTGGCGCTGTCCCGGCGTGTGATCCATCAGGGACACCAGACCGACCCGGTCCTCCTCCCCAAATTCGTTCAGCTCCTGTACCAGGGTTTCAGAACACACCTCGGCGCGCAGATGTAGAAAATGGCTGATCTTGAGCGCCGCCTGATCGCGAAGCTCAAGCAATTCAGATGCAAGACTACGGGCATAGGCGCCGTAGCGGGACTCAGCCGCCTTGATCGAGCCAACGCGCATTGCATCAAAAACTGTGGTAATCCCGGTTCCCGCCAGCTCGGCATCATGAGCGATAATGGCCGCGGCATGGGGCCAGTCGACCTTCGGTCGCGGTTGAATATGTCGCTCCAAGTTGTCGGTGTGCAGCTCAATCAGACCGGGGCACAGAAAGTCTCCCTCTAGGTCAATAGCCCCATTCGGTACGGATGCGCCATCGGCGATATCCACGATCTGCCCATCTTTCAGGGTGACGGAACCGGTGCGGGTTTCTCCGGGAAGAACGAGCGTGGCATTGGCAAGGATCATAGGTTCTGTCATCTGAGTTTCACACGGTTTGAGCTATAGAACGGGCCACACCTAGGAGGCCATTGTGACATTCACGCGATACGCGATCTATTATGTGCCGCCCAAGCAGGCGGAATGGAGCCGATTTGCATCCAGTTGGCTGGGCTGGGACCTTTGCGAAGGGCGTCCGCTGGATCATCCCCCGAACACCGGTCTGGACGTTGCTGCAATCACTGACGTGCCGCGCAAATACGGGCTTCACGCGACCATCAAGCCGCCGTTTCGGCTCGCTGAGGGCAAGACAGCGGACGCTCTGGCTGAGCGGTTTGCGCAGTTCGCAACTGAGATGGCACCAGTTCGGCTGGACGGGCTGACTCTCACACGGCTTGGCCGTTTCCTTGCCCTTTGTCCGACCGGGGATCAGCTGTCGCTGAACCGCCTTGCGTTTAACTGCGTGCGGGATCTGGACGATTTCCGCTCTCCACCTTCGGCAGCTGAACTGGATCGGCGCCGCACTGGAGGTCTGACGCCCGCTCAGGAACAGGCGCTTCTCACCTGGGGCTACCCCTATGTCGGCGACAGCTTCCGGTTCCACATCACGCTGACCGGCAAACGGCCTAAGGCGGAACTGCCTGCCATCGAAAGCATGTTGCAGGACCGGCTCGTGCCGCTGGTGCCAGCGCCCTTTGTTCTTGGAGATCTGGCTCTGGTCGGCGAGGGCAGCGACGGTCGTTTTCAGCTGATCCATCGTCATGCCCTCACTGGCTGAAGCCAGGGGGCCAGGGCTGCTTCTGCGGCCTTGATCGCCCCGTCCAGTTCACCGCTGTTGTCGATGTCGATTACATGCTCGAGCCCGGTCGGTAACGGCGTTGCCGCGCGGGCAAGCCTGCGGCTGACTTCAGCGTCATCCTCGCGCCCGCGCTCGGCCAACCGCGCCGCCAACGCCTCTGGGGTGGCTGTGACAGACAGAACAATCAGGACCCCAAAAACATCCTGCGCTTCGAGGAGCACCTTTCTCGAAAGGTTCACCAAGACGCCCGATGCGATCCCACGCGCCTCGTCTATCTCTCGTGGAATCGCATAATGCAGACCGTGCGCCTGCCAATGGAGCGCAAACCGCTCCTCGGCACGGAGCGCTGCAAAACGGGCCTCGCTTACCGCCTCATAGTCTTCACCACCCAGTTCCGGCGCCCGCGTGATGACGCGCCGCTGCTTCTGCACGCCCGGCAGACGGGCCATCAGCGCATCCATCAGGCTATCCTTGCCAACCCCTGAGGGGCCAACCACAGCGATAACAGGGGCTATCGAAGGCTCCAGGATCATGCAGCAGCCTTTGGGGTAAAGGCTGAAACATCGACAAAACGATCGCAGACCTGCTCGCGTGCGGCCTCATCGTGGAAGATACCGATAATGGCGGCGCCGCGCGCCTTGGCGTCTTCGATCAGAGACAGAACGGTCGCCCGGTTTTGCGCATCGAGACTCGCCGTTGGTTCGTCCAAGAGCATCGCCGGGTAGGTATGGGCGAAACCGCGAGCAATGTTCACCCGCTGCTGTTCCCCACCCGAGAAGGTGATCGGGCTGAGCTGCCACAGGCGTTCCGGTATGTTCAATCCGGCAAGCAGGGTCGCGGCCCGGTCGCGCGCCGCAGCTGTATCAACGCCCACCGACAGAAGCGGCTCAGCCACGACATCAAGCGTTGGTACTCGCGGCACGACCCTCAGGAACTGGCTCACATAGCCCAGCGTTTCACGGCGCAGCGCCAAGATCTCGCGCGGAGCCGCCTTCGCCACATCCACGCCGCCCACCATAACCCTGCCAGATGCCGCCAGATAATTCCCGTAGATTACCCGCATCAGAGTGGATTTTCCCGCCCCGGATGCGCCTATCAGGCCAATGCACTCTCCGGGGGCCACCTTTAGATTTGCACCTTCCATGACCGGGATGACCGCACTGCCCTGATTGTGCAGGGTGAAGCTCTTGCTGACGTTTTGAAGTTCAATCATCTCGGATCCTCAGACCTGAAGAACGCTGGAAACCAGCAATTGGGTATAGGCGTGCTGCGGGTCATCCAGCACCTGATCGGTCAGACCAGCCTCGACGACATGACCGTCTTTCATGACCATCAGCCGATCCGCCAGGAGACGCACCACCGTGAGATCATGGGTCACGATAATGGCGCTCAGGCCCATTTCCCGCACCAGCCCGCGCAACAGATCCAACAGCCGCGCCTGCACCGAAACATCAAGCCCGCCAGTGGGTTCGTCCATGAAGACAAGGCGCGGCCCGGTGACCAGATTGCGGGCAATCTGAAGTCGCTGCTGCATCCCGCCGGAAAAAGCTGTGGGCCGGTCATCGATGCGGCTTTCGGCGATCTCGACCCGCCCCAACCAATCCGCAGCATGGGAGCGGATGTTCCCGTAGTGACGATCCCCCACAGCCATCAGCCGCTCGCCGATGTTGCCGCCCGCCGAAACGGACATCCGCAAACCCTCACGCGCATGCTGATGGACAAAAGCCCAATCCGTGCGCCCCAGCATGCGACGCGCAGGTTCCGACATTGTGACAGTATCCATTGGCCCGTCTGCACGGGTGTCGAAAATCACTTCACCACGATCCGGCGTCAGATGCCCCGCCATACTGTTCAACAGAGTCGATTTCCCCGACCCGCTTTCACCAACGATGCCCATGACTTCGCCCGGATAAAGATCAAAGCTGACATCTGTGCAGCCAATCCGCGCGCCATACATCTTGGCCAGGTTCTTTACTTGCAGCAGCGGCGTCATCACGCGGCCTCCTCACTCAGGCGGCCAATATGGCCAGCGTCACGCCGGGATCGGCAATAATCCGTGTCCGAGCAAACAAACATCCGGTTGCCCGCGTCGTCGAGGATCACCTCATCCAGATAGCTGTCTTCGGCCGCGCAGAGATCGCAGGGGTGATCCGCCTTGCTGGCTTCAAACGGATAGTCCTCAAAATCCAGCGAGACCACTTCGGTATAAGGCGGCACCGCGTAGATGCGTTGCTCGCGCCCTGCGCCAAACAGCTGGATCGCTGCCATGTTCATTTTCGGGTTGTCAAATTTCGGGATCGGCGAGGGGTCCATCACATAGCGGCCTGCGACCTTCACCGGATAGGCATAGGAGGTCGCAATCGCGCCGTGCTGGCTGATGTCCTCATAAAGTTTCACGTGCATCAGCCCATATTCCTGCAGGCTGTGCATCTTGCGGGTCTCGGTCTCCCGCGGCTCGAGAAAGCGCAGGGGCTCCGGGATTGGCACCTGATAGACCAGGATCTGATCCTCGCTCAGCTCCGCCTCAGGGATACGATGGCGGGTCTGGATAACACTGGCCTTCGCAGTTTCTTCAGTGGTGGCTACGCCTGCGGTGTTTTCGAAGAACTTCCGGATCGAGACCGCGTTGGTGGTGTCATCGGCACCCTGATCGATCACTTTCAACGTATCATCCGGCGTCAGCGTCGCTGCCGACACCTGCACGCCACCTGTACCCCAGCCATAGGGCATTGGCATTTCACGGCTGGCAAAGGGGACCTGATAGCCCGGTACCGCCAGCCCCTTCAGGATCGCCCTGCGGATCATCCGCTTGGTCTGTTCATCGAGATATGCAAAGTTGTAGTCGGTCATTACTTTTCCCTCACGGCCCGTATTTGGGAGCATTTGTTTTGCAGGAATTTTCCGTAACGACCCTCGTTCTGGCTGTGGTCGCAATACTGTTGGTCGTCAAACTGTTCCGTATTCAACCGCTTAAGTCGCGACCACAGAACGGCAGTTACGCTGGTGCCGAGGGGCAATACGATGGAGGAGATCATGGCTTTGGGGGACGAGATGGCGGCTGCGACTAACGTCATTCCGCAGCCTCCTGCGCAGCAAGTGTTTCTGCCAGCTCGGTTGCCTCGCGGCGCAATTTGCGCACCAGTTCCAGCTCGGACTGGAAATCCACATAATGTGGCAGTTTGATGTGCTCTAGAAAGCCTGTGGCCTGAATGTTGTCGGCGTGGCTCAGAACAAATTCCTCGTCCTGGGCCGCGGCGCCGAGGTTATCCTCGCCCAGCTCCTTCCAGCGCAGCGCCCGATCAACCAAGGCCATGGCGATGGATTTGCGCTCTGACTGACCAAATACCAGACCGTAACCGCGGGTGAACTGCGGTGGCACGGTTTTCGACCCCTTGAACTGGTTCACGGTCTCGCATTCGGTCAGCTCAACCTCTCCGATCTCAATCGCGAAACCCAGCTCTGGGATCTCCATTTCGACTGGTACGGTGCCGATGCGCAGCTCCCCCACAAAGGCGTGGTTGCGCGCATAGCCACGCTGGGTCGAATAGGCCATGCCAAGGATGAAGCCTTCGTCCCCGCGCGTGAGCGACTGTAGACGCACCGCCCGCCCCGCCGGAAATGACATCGGCTCGCGCGTCAGGTCGCCCGGTTCGGTATCGTCCTGAGGCTCCTGTTCAATAATGTTCTCGCCATCGAGGAAAGTCAGGATATGTGGCGTGTCTTCGCTCCGCGGCTCAGCTGTCTGGGCCTCCGGCAGATCTCCGGCATCACTCTCCGCCGCCAGTTTGAAATCCAGCAAGCGATGGGTGTAATCGAAGGTCGGTCCAAGCACCTGACCACCAGGCGCATCCTTAAAGGTCGCAGAGATCCGTCGGTCACAGGCCATACGGCTCGTTTCAACCGGCTCAGATGCACCGAATCGCGGCAGCGTTGTGCGATAGGCGCGGATCAGAAAAATCGCCTCAATCAGATCCCCACGCGCCTGTTTGATCGCCAGCGCCGCCAGGTCAGGATCGTAAAGCGAACCCTCAGCCATCACCCGGTTCACCGCCAGGCTCAGCTGTTCGCGAATCTGGGCCAGGCTCAGCTCGGCCACCGATGTATCGCCCCGGCGTTCTTCGGCCAGCCACGCATGGGCGTTGTCAATCGCCCGTTCGCCCCCTTTTACGGCAACATACATGTCTTAGCCCTCCTTCTTGGACAGCGGAGCAATCCGGCTGGAACGTGGCAGCGCGCAAAGCTGGCTGCCGACGGTGAAATAAGTGTCGAACCCCAGCGGGAAGAGCGCAGAGTTATCCTGAAATGCGCCCAGATCAGGCAGGTGGATCTGGGCGGTGTCTTTAATGCCAGGGCCGCTCAATTCAGCGTTGGGTGGTGCAAGTTCGTCCATTTCAACGATCAGAGTGGCCGAGCGATCCGGGTATTCAGCCGTGCCGATACGATAGGCATCAACTGGTGCCAGCGCAGCCCAGCCGCCCAGCGCAAAATCTGCAACATCAGCCGCCACCAGCGGCGCGCCTGTATGAAAGGTGACCCATTCCCGCACCGCCAGCGTGTCAACATCCGGCGCTAGGTAGAGACCCGTGTCGGGATCACACAGCGTCAGCAACAGGCAGCCAGCGGCGACAGACAGGTCATCGGGTGGCGCTGCGCCAGTGATGTCCATGATCTGGCCAGGACGTGCCATGGCGGTCATCGCAGCGCGAAACGCATGCGCCGACTGCACCGCAGGAGAAGCAAAACCACCAGAGAAATGAGAAGCCTGGGCTTGCGTCGACATCAGTCTTCCCCCCGCACCATTGTAAAGAAATCAACTTTCGTAGCGGCGGCTTTTGCAGCCCGAGCCGCCTTTTTCGCCTGCTTTGCCTCGCGCAGCGGTGCCAGGATCTGACGCTGCACGTCAGCCGCCGCCCCAGTCTGCATCAGCGCATCAATCTTGGCGGCGATCTCAGCCTGTGCCTTGTTACGGCCCTGAACATAGCCGTGGCCGACAACGCCATCGGCCAATGTCAGCGCGCAGCGGGTAACCGTCATTTCACCTAGGTTGAAGGCCGCTCCGCTGGCCCCCATGCGCCCCCGCACCATCACGCCGCCAACTTCGGGCGGGCGCAGCCATGCGTGATCGGGGTTCTGCCCATAGCTCTGCCAGAGCTCCTCCAATGCCGCGGCATTTGCAGAGGCAAGAAGGCTCATCCATGCTTGGCGGTCCACCCCGCTGCCGGTACCACCCGCTGTCATGCTGTTTTCTCTGTTCATCTTGTCGAAGCCTCTTGGCCTGTTTGTCTAGCTTATCTATACAACTAGACAAATGTTACCTGAGTCGCCCCACGCGGCGCAACGACAACCTTGTGAAAGTTTCGTGACATGCCCCGCACCCCGGTCTGGAAATCCATCGCCATCAGCCTCACCGATGACATCGCACAGGGGCGCTATCAGACCGGCGACAAGCTTCCGCCAGAGGTGCAGCTCGCAGGCCGATTTGGGGTCAACCGCCACACTGTCCGTCGCGCCTTGTCGGAGATGGCAGACCAGGGGCTGGTTCACGCCCGCCGGGGCGCCGGTGTCTTTGTTGCGGCTCAGCCAACAGATTACCCGATTGGCAAAAGAGTCCGCTTTCACCAGAACGTCGCTCGGCTGGGACGTATTCCAGCAAAGAAAATCCTCAGCCTGGAGACCAGGGCTGCCGACCGCCGAGAAGCCGAAGCGCTGGGGCTGGAATCAGGAACAGCCGTACATGTCTATGATGGGTTGTCACTGGCGGATGGCCAGCCGATTGCCCTCTTCCAAAGCGTGTTCCCCGCCGAAGACCTGCCTGATCTGCTCCCCGCGTTGCAAGAGACCCAATCGGTAACAGCGGCGCTGAAGATCTGCGGGGTCACCGACTATACGAGGGTGGAGACCCGTATCACGGCCAAACTCGCAACTGCCACGCAGGCACTGCACCTCAGGATCTCCGAGGGCAGCCCGATCCTGCGGACAACCGGCATCAACGCAGCGCCAGACGGGACCCCTGTCGAATTTGGCCGAACTTGGTTTGCCGGGGACCGGGTGACCCTGACCGTCAGCGATCAGGATGACGCGGGTTTGGCCGACGGGTGACCTGCCTGCATAACGCCCTCGTTGATGGCTGATCCGCAGGCAGGTGCTATGCGTATTTCTCTAAGAAGGCTTCGGCGCTTAGCGCTCGAAAATCGGGGACCGCCGCCTTCAACCGGGCATTGTCCCAGTCCCACCAGGCCAAGGCGATCATCGCCTCAGCGACTGCTTCGGTATACCGACGCCGGATGAGCCGCGCCGTGTTTCCCCCGACGATCGCATAGGGGGCAACGTCCTTGGTAACGACAGTCCCGGCCGCCACCACGGCACCGTGGCCAATGGTCACCTCGGGCTTGATCAGCACACCATGCCCGATCCAGGTGTCGTGGCCGATATGTGCCAGCCGACTGGCACGATGCTGAAACCAGTCCGCGTCATCTTCGATGTCGTCCCAATAGGCCGACGAGCGGTAGAGGAAATGATGCAGCGAGGCCTTTTGCAGCGGATGATCGGTGGCGCCAATACGCGTGGCGCTGGCGATATTCGAGAACTTCCCGATCTCAGCATTGGCGATATCACAGTAGCGATCACAGTAGCTGTAATCGCCGAACCGGCTGTTCAGTACCCGGCTTTCCGCCCCGATTTCGACGAAGGCGCCAAACTGGCTGTTTGCAATCGAACAGTTGGAATGAAGATACGGCTGATCGGCAGAGAGACGGGGCATTGGGTGGCTTTCGAAGATATTGAAGAGACAGGTTCTTAGCACCGCCAACGGTCACGGCAGCAGCATCGCGCCACCCTGACGGCGGGCCTTGCGGCCCGGCTCGCCCTTGATCAGGCGGCGGCGCAGCCAACCGGACACCCAATCCATGACCATCACCATGAGAATGATCAGCACGATGTAATAGGCAACCTCTTCCCAGTCCTTCTGGGTGATAATGGCCTGAGTCAGCAGCAAGCCGATACCGCCACCGGTGATGGCGCCAATGATCGTTGCGCTGCGCGTGTTTGATTCCAGAAAATAGAGCAGCTGGCTCAGCAAGACAGGCGTGATCTGCGGAATGACACCGAAGCGATAGCGCTGCGCCGGCTTCGCGCCTGTGGAGGCAACGCCTTCGATCTGTTTCTCGTCCACATTCTCCAGCGCCTCTGAGAAAATCTTGCCAAAAGTGCCAGTGTCGGTCACCAGGATCGCCAAAGCGCCAGTCAGCGGACCGGGTCCAAAGGCCCGGGCAAGGACCACGGTCCAGATCAGAGAGTCGACGCCGCGCACGAAATCAAACAGGCGACGGGTTGCAAAGCGGACCGCGCGCAGCGGCATGAAGTTCCGGGTAGCAGCAAATGCGAGCGGCAGCGCAATCAGCCCCGCGCCCATCGTGCCAAGGAACGCCATCAGCAGCGTTTCGAAAATGGCCCAGGCCACATCCTGATGCCGCCACATCTTGTTGGTCCAGAAATCGTGGAAGATCGCGCCCGCTTCACCGGTTGCGGCCCGGGTCATCAGCTCACCGGGCCCCAGACCGTGGTAACGGCTGTCGAGGGTAAAGAAGAACAGCTCCCAACCAGCAAAATACCGAAACACCTCCGCACGGTTACGGGTCACCGTCAGACGCCCGGCGTCGGTCGTCACTGCCAGCCGGTTCTTTGAGACATTGATCCAATCCGGCAGATCGCCTGCCGGAAATTCGGCCTGCACGCCAGCGCTGCGACTTGGGGTTGCGCGGATCCTACCATAGCCGGGGATATCAAAAACAATGCTCTCGGGGCCGAAGCGAACCTGATGACCATCTTCGAGGTCAATCACGGTAACGTCGGACGGTGTCGTCGCGAGGGAAACCCACTCCGGCGCTTGCCCATCGGGATAGGCCCCTTTGCGCTCTCCCTCGATGGCGACGCTAACGTCACCTGTCCGATTGTCGCGCGTGACGTGGGTTTTGTAGCTGTAACTATCTGCCACCAGCGTGCGGGCATTCTGCGGATTCATCCGCGCGGCCAGTCCCGCAACGTCGAAGGCGACGACGACATAGGCGAGATAGACCAGTACCAAGAGCGGCAGAGAAAGGCTCAGGACGCGCTTGCGGATGAACAGGCGCTCCATGTCCAGTTTGCGCAAGGTCGGCGGAACAGTGGTGTCAAAGGTCGTCATTGTTTGGCTCCGTGGGTCAGCCGGTCGCGCAGCAGGCCCGACAGTTGATCCACCAGGACGATGGTAAAAAACAGCAAAAGAAAGATCGCCGCAGCTTCATCATACCGCCCCTGCCCCCAGGACATGGCGTTACGCAGCTCGTAGCCGATACCGCCTGCCCCGACGAAGCCGAGAATGGCGGAGGCGCGGATATTGATTTCGAACCGCAGAAGTGCGTAGCTCACATAGTTCGGGCCGACCTGGGGAAAAACGCCCAGCACCATGCGCTGCGCCCAACCGGCCCCGACAGAGGCCAGTCCTTCGACAGGCTTCAGCGATGCGTTCTCATTCACCTCGGAAAACAGCTTGCCCAGAGCGCCCGCAGTGTGGATCGCAATCGCGATCATCGCAGGCACCGGTCCACCACCCAAAAGAAAGATCAGCACCAGTGCGATGACGATTTCCGGGATCGCACGAAAGATATCCAGCATCCGGCGGAACAGCGGGATAAGGCGCGGCCAGCGCGCCAGCCCCCGTGTTGCCAACAAAGACAGGATGGTTCCGAAGATTGCCCCAATCAGCGTGGCAGCGGCAGCGATGTTCAAGGTCTCGATCAGGGCCGGTGAAAACTGTAACACATGCCCGGGCAATAGGGCCACCTTCTCGACCGCTTCCGAAAGCACCTCAGAGGGGTAGTCAAAAACATGGGTAATCCCATTCCAGAAAGACCCTGCGTTGCGATCGTCGGCGATCCTGAAACCGGCGGCCATCATCGCCACAAATACGGCCAGAAGGATCCCGCCATAAAGGCGCTTGCGCTGTATCAGCGCCTGGTAATCGGCCTGAATGTCGGACACCGAAGGGGCCGAGGCTGTTGCATCTGTCATGAATGGGATCCTGTGTCGTCGAAAACAGCCGAACGGCTGGGCTTTCGATGTTTCACGTGGTGGAGACTGCGCGCAGTCAGTTCCGAACCAGGGCAGTTGGCAGATAAAATGGCGGGGTTCGGCACGAATTCTCCGAACCCCGCGCGCTTAGGTACTGAAATTAGTTGGACTTCAATTTCCGCGCTTCGATGATAACCTCGTAGGCCTCGTGGGTGATCGGCATGAAGCCTTTCGCCTCACCGGCGGCCACACCATAGAAACATTCAGCATCCATCGACTTCAGAGAGGCCATCAGGCCAGTCATCTTCAGCTTCACGTCCTCGGGCAGTTCGGTGCGCAGAACAACCGGGCCCTCGGGAATAGGCTTGGACTGCCAGATCTGCACCAGATCGTTCATATCGACGAGACCTGCATCAACCGCGCGACGCAGCGCGCCGGAGTTGAAACCATCTTCCCATTCGCCCAGACCGTCAGCCCAGCTGACGCCGGCGTCCACATCGCCATTCGCAACAGCGACGATTGTCTGCTCATGCCCGCCCGTGAATTTAACCTCGCCAAAGTAATCGCCGGAGGTCATGGTCGCGCCGGTTACCTGTGGAATCTCGATCGAAGGGATCAGGAAACCGGAGGTGGAGTTTGGATCACCAAAACCAAATGTCTTGCCCTGCATGTCATCGAGCGATGTGATCCCGCTATCCTTACGCGTGAAACCGATGGAATAGTAGCCATAGCCACCGTCGTTATTCACCTTTACCAGGATCGGCTCTACCGCCGCCGGATCACTGAGATAAGTTTTGGCATAGCCGGATGCACCCAGCCACGCCATGTCGATGGTGCCGCCCAGCAGCCCCTGGATCACCCCGTTGTAGTCGGCCGGGGCAAAGAGTTTGGTTTCGACCCCCAGAAGATCCTCGGTCTTTTGACGCAGGCACTCGTTGTTGTTCAGGCGATCCTGAGCGTTTTCACCACCAAGAATACCGATACGGAATTCCTGAATTTCCGAGGTCTCAGCAAGAACCGGTGCGGTCAGCGCGGTGGTCGCCAGAATGGCAGCAATAAGGTTTTTCATTAGTCAATCTCTCTGGTTGGTCATGTCGGCGAACGAACCGCCGGGTTTGGAAAAAACTGTCAGTTCGCGGGAACAGGCTGTCGGCGCGGCTGAATACGGTTCAATGTCTCAATCTCTGTAGAGGTAGCGGCCTCGGAGAAGTCCGCGCCTGCTCCGTAGATCTCGCGGGCGACACCGGTCGTCAGCTGCTCCGGCAGACCATCGAACACGATGCGCCCATCCCGCATGCCGACAACACGGTCGCAGTAGCGACGTGCGGTATCCAGTGTGTGCAGATTGGCGATGACAGTGCGGCCGTCCTCCTCGTGGATACGGCGCAGTGCCTCCATGACTGTCTGGGCATTCATCGGATCAAGCGAGGCAATCGGTTCATCCGCCAAAATGATCCTCGGATCCTGCATCAGAGCCCGTGCAATCGCGACCCTCTGTTGTTGACCACCCGAGAGCGCCTCGGCCCGTTTTGCGGCGTGTTCGGCGATACCAAGCCGGTCAAGGATATCAATCGCGCGATGGATGTCGTCCATCGGGTAGAGATTGAACAACGTCGCAAGGCTCGAGCGACGGTTGAGCGTGCCGTGCAGCACGTTGGACACGACATCCATCCGCGGAACCAGATTGAACTGCTGAAAGATCATCGCACAATCGGATTGCCAGGCGCGTTTCTCCTTGCCGCGCAGCTGGGTCACATCGCGCCCTTCGAAAAGTATGCGCCCCTCACTGGCGTCCCCAAGCCGGTTGATCATCCGCAGCAACGTGGATTTCCCCGCGCCCGAGCGGCCGATAATGCCGATCATGCAGGGCTTGTCGATATCCAGCGTCGCGGCATCCACCGCGATCTTGTCGCCGAATCTCTTGGTCAGTTTGTCAATTCGCAGCACCTGAGGCTCCCGTCTCTTTGCGGGACTGACTAAGCTGCCAGATCAAAACTTGTGTGTCATCGCGGTGAAGCTTTTGTAACGGCCGGCATGACAACAGCCAGCACGCCCCTAGGCGCGCCGGCAACAAGCCGCTATACGGCGACGAAACGCTGCCCACGAAACCAAGGAACTGCTGCCATGTCTTTCGACCGCTCCATCAAAATCGCACCTTCGATCCTGTCTGCCGACTTTGCCAATTTTGGCCAGGAGATTCAGGCCATCGAATCCCAAGGCGCCGATTGGGTTCATATCGATGTGATGGACGGGCATTTTGTACCCAACCTTACTTTTGGTCCGATGGCGGTGAAGGCGTTTCGCCCACATGTCAAAACCGTGATGGATGTGCATCTGATGATTGCACCGGTTGACCCCTATATCGACGCCTATGCAGATGCCGGGGCCGACGTTCTGACCGCACATGTCGAGGCCGGGCCGCATATTCATCGCACCCTGCAAGCGATCCGTGGGGCAGGTATGAAAGCCGGTGTGGCCCTGAACCCCGGCACCCCTGCCGAGGCGGTTGCCCATCTGCTGGATCTGACCGATCTGATCTGCGTCATGACGGTGAACCCCGGGTTCGGCGGTCAGAAGTTCATCGATATGACCGCCAAGATTCGCAGCCTGCGGTCCATGATCGGTGATCGCCCGGTGCATATCGAGATTGATGGCGGCGTTGACCCCAAGACCGCACCGCTGGTGGCCGAAGCCGGGGCGGACGTGCTGGTCGCCGGATCAGCAGTGTTCAAGGGCGGCTCCGTCGATACGCCGGAGGTTTACGGAGAAAATATCCGCAACATCCGAGCCGCTGCTGCTGGCGTCTGGGCCTGAGCGAGCGACATCACAGCAGCGCGCATTCAGTAGGGCGGACACAAGGAACTCCCGCCCGCTGCGACGCCTTTCAAGAAAGGCGCTGAAGCCGTTGGGCCAAGCGCCGCGCGTTGCGCGGCGCGGGCGCTTCACGCCAGCCGGTCCGCGAAATGGGACAGCAGAAGATGCTTCAGGATCTTGCCTGTCGGTGCCGCTGGCAGCTGTTCTGTGAGCACAATAAGGCCGGGCCGTTTATAGCCTGCCAGACGCTCTGCCACGAAGAGACGTAAGTCCTCAACCCGAGGCGCATCGGCAGTGGCCACCTGCACAAAGGCGACCACCTGTTCGTCCCCGTCCATCTGGCGGCCGACAACAGCGGATTGAACCACCTGCGGATGGGCATTCAGAGCTGCTTCGACCTCCGGCGGGAAGACATTGAAACCGCCATGGATAATCAGCTCCTTGGCGCGTCCGTCGATATGCAGATTGCCGCTTTGGTCCCAACGCCCCATATCGCCGCTGCGCAGCCAACCTTCGGGATCGAGAGCCGCCCGCGTGGCGTTCGGGTTGCGGAAATAGCCGAGCATAACGTTGTCTCCGCGCAGGCAGATCTCTCCCAGCCCGCCGCCGCCGCCCGGGACATTTTCATCCAGACGCACCTCAACCCCCGATAGCGGTGAGCCAACCGATGTATCAGGGTCACCCAGGCAGTTGCGTGTCGCGCAGATCCCTGCCGTGGCCTCGGTCATCCCATAGCCGTTCTGCAGGGCAACGCCGTAAAAATCTTCCGCCCGCCGTTTCCAATCCGGGTCGAGCGGAGCCGCGCCAGAGGAGACATAGCGCAGATCGGGACTATCAAGATGCGCCAACCCCTGTTCCTTAGCGTATTGCATCACCAGCGCGTGCATCTGCGGTACGGCGGAAACCAAGGTGACGCCGCTCCGCAACGCCTGATAAAACCGCGCCGCGCTAAAGCGCGCCTCAAGACGAACCTCGGCCCCGATCATCACGGAGGCGGTCAGAACGGACGCAAGGCCAAACACGTGGCTAAGTGGCAAAACGCCATAGATCACATCTCTTACGGTCATATCGCGCAAGCGAGCCGAGGCACCGCCGCCGAAACTCAGGTTTCCATGGCTGAGCATCACCCCCTTTGGATTACCGGTCGTACCGGTTGTGTAGAGCAGCACGGCCAGATCGGACGGTATCGTTTCATCGCCTCGATCGCCCGCCGCAACACCCTCTCCGGGGGCTGACATGACGATCTGCAAGCTGCCCAGATCGCCCGGCATCGGGTGTGCGCCCAATCGGGCCGCGTGGGCCGCAGCATCCGGCGAAGCGGCCACCGTCAGCAGGATCACTGTCGGCTCGGCATGGGCACGGATACGCTCGACCTCGGGCGCTCGCATCCGGGCATTCACGGGAACTGCAACACCGCCCAATTGTGAGGTAGCAAACAGGGCCGCTACGGCGACGCAGCAGTTCTCGCAGACTAACATGACCCGGTCACCCGGCCCCACTCCAGCGGCCACCAGATGAGATCGCAGTTCATCGCAGACGCGGGCAAGCTCACCATAGGTCCACTTCGTCCCGCCGCTGTCGCTGAAGGCCGGAGACTCCGGACGATGGCGCGCATGTTGCTCAAGATACTCGTGCCAAAGCGTCATGTTCGATTCCCCGTGGTCGTGTTGATATCTGTCACCCCCTCCGCAGACAAAGCTGCGCCGCGGGGGCCTCAGCCCCGTATCCTTTTGAAGACCCCGCTCGCGGTGGCCAAGATCTGCCCGCGACCATCCACCAGCTCTCCCGCCACATAGGCCAGGGAGGCGCCACCGCCTGTTGCCGTTGCCGATGCCACAACCTGCCCGGACCGTGCAGCCGCGATATAGGACAAGGTCAGTGAGACGGTCACCACCGGCGGGTGCAAGGCTGCGTCAAAATGCTGAGATGCAGTATTGCCACAGACCACATCCATCAGGGTCGCAACGATGCCACCATGCAGGAGGCCATTGCGGTTAAGGTGCTGTGGAGCAAGCTCCAGCATCACAAGGCACGCCCCGGTTTGCGTATCGATCTCGGTGCGATACCCGACCATCTGCTGACAACCTGGATCGTCAATGATGCGCTTGGTGCCCCCGGACCCATGTGCTGCCGCAGCCTCGGTGGCCTGCGATATCGGATCAGGCCGCCGTGAGGTCAATGAACCGCTCCAACTGGGTATCAGCATCACCAAAGCGGTGTTCCGCCAAGACGATGCGTTTGGCGATATGGGCCAGCTCATATTCGGCAGTCATCGCGATGCCTCCGTGAAGCTGGATCGCCTCTTCCGCGATATGGCGCCCCGTCCGCCCGATGAGATTGCGCGCGGCGGCGATATGACGATCCCGCACCAGTGGCAGATCCTCCAGGTGGCCTGCTGCATTGATCACGGCAGAACGCGCCTGTTCGAGCTCGATCAACATCTCTGCAACGCGATGCTGCAAGGCCTGAAACGTGCCGATTGGACGTCCAAATTGCTGCCGTGTAGTCAGGTAATCCATCGTCAGCCGTACGGCTGTTTCCATCGCGCCAAGCGTCTCTGCGGCGAGCGCAACCTCCGCCGCGGCAATGGCGCCTTCGATACGGTCCGCAGCATTGCCAGCTGCGCCGATCCGCGCTGATTTCGACAGCCGAACACAATCCAGTTCCATCTCGGCGGCTCTGCCGCCTGCCAGCAATGCGCTACCCCGCATTCGCAGACCGGGTGCATCGGGGCGAACACAAAATAGGGACAGGCCGTCACGATCTCCGGGTGACCCCGCTTCGCGCGCGGCAACAATCAGCAAGTCGGCCGCCTCTGCATTCACCACCACGGATTTCCGCCCGGTGAGCAGAATGTCATCCCCCTCGTCGACAGCCTTGGTTTCGATCCAGGTACGCTCATACCGGCTGGCAGGCTCGCCGTGGGCAAAGGCCAGCTGCAGATCTCCAGCGATCAGCCGATCAATCATTTTCTGATCACGCGGCGAAATCGGATCTGTGCCAGAGCCACACAGCAGCACGCCACAAAGAACGGCGCTGTCAAGCACCGGTTCAACAACGCCGACCCGGCCCAATTCCTCAAACACCGTCGCAATGTCGAATCCGGCCCCGCCATATCCACCAGCGGCCTCGGGCAGCAGCGCGCCAATCACCCCGAGGTCAGCAAGCTGTCCCCAAATTTCCGGAGAGTACCCCGAAGGATCGGCAAGCGCCTGGTTTCGGGCGGCGACAGAATACCGATCGCGAAGAAACCGGCGCAAACTGTCCTGAAGCATCTGGCGCTCTTCTGTCAGCTGAAAGTTCATGTCCTGCCTCCCAGAGAAACCTTGGCAATGATATTCTTCTGGATCTCGTTCGATCCACCGAAGATCGACAGTTTTCGATTGTTGAAATACTGGGCCGCGACAGATTCGCTCCCCTCTGGTGGAGAAAGCGCGTTGTTGTCACCGGCTACCGCCTCCGACGCAAACGGCAGGGCATAAACGCCCGCTGCGCGCCGTGCGAGATCGTTGATCTCCTGACGTATTTCGGTGCCTTTCACCTTGAGCATGGAGCTTTCGACGCCGGGCGCCTGCCCTTGGGCCGCAGCTGAGATGATGCGCAGATTGGTGGTGGACATGGCCATCAGATCGATTTCCGCGCGGGCGAGTCGCGCGGCGAAATGTGGATTTTCGATCAGCGGGCGACCGCGATGAAGCTGGTGACGCGCGAGACGTTTCACCGCCTCCAGCCCTGCCTGGCTGAACCCGACACCTGCAATATTGGTGCGTTCATGGGTCAGCAGATATTTGGCATAGGTCCAGCCTTTGTTTTCCTCACCAACCAGATTTTCAGCAGGCACGCGCACATCATTGAACCAGACTTCGTTGACCTCATGGGTGCCATCAAGAAGGATGATCGGCCGCACTTCGATGCCTGGTGTCGCCATGTCAATCAGCAGAAAGGAAATCCCCTCCTGCTGCTTGGCCTGAGGATCAGTGCGGACGAGACAGAAAATCCAGTTGGCGAATTGGCCAAGCGTGGTCCAAGTTTTTTGTCCGTTGACGATATAATGGTCACCATCGCGAACTGCGCGCGTGCTCAGGCTGGCCAAATCGGACCCTGCGCCCGGCTCGGAATATCCCTGACACCACCAGTGTTCACCGGACAGAATTTTGGGCAGGAAATACGCGCGCTGCGCATCGGATCCGAATTTTTGCAGAACCGGCGCAAGCATGGTCAAACCAAACGGAACGATGCGCGGCGCGTGGGCGCGACAACATTCTTCTTCGAAGATGTGGCGCTGGACCGCATTCCAGCCGCAGCCGCCATACTCCTGCGGCCAGGTCGGTGCCAGCCACCCCTGATCGTTCAGGATCTGGTGCCAGCGATCATGCCCCTCTTTGCCGATACCCCGCCCCAGGCGCACAGCGTCCGACAGATCCTGAGGCAGCTTCGCCTCCAGAAAGGCGCGCACTTCCGCGCGAAAGGCCAACTCTTCGGTCGAGTAATTCAGATCCATCTCCGCGTACCTCCCCGCGCTATTTCGATAGTGCCCGCTGCTCTCATCCGGGATCTACTTGGACCGCACCTACCGGCGAAGCCGTACCCAGATAGTCAGTAGATCTCGAACAGGCCCGCAGCACCCATGCCGCCGCCGATGCACATGGTTGCAACACCCAACTTGGCCCCACGTCTACGGCCCTCACGCAGCAGATGCCCGACCATTCGTGCGCCTGTCATGCCAAAGGGATGGCCGATAGCAATTGATCCGCCGTTCACGTTGCAGATTTCATCCGGGATACGGAGCTGGTCACGGCAATAGAGCGCCTGGCTGGCAAAAGCCTCATTCAGCTCCCACAGATCGATATCCGCGACTGTCAGCCCGTGCCGCTCCAGCAGGCGCGGCACCGCATGTACCGGGCCGATGCCCATTTCGTCAGGCGCACAGCCGGCAACGCAGAACCCGCGAAACGCCCCCATCGGGTTCAGCCCTCGACGGCTTGCCTCGGTGGCCTCCATCATCACGACCGCCGCCGAACCATCGGAAAGCTGGCTGGCGTTTCCTGCGGTGATGAACTTGCCCTCGCCACGCACCGGGTCCAATCCGGCAAGCCCGTCCAAAGTGGTTTGCGGGCGATTACATTCGTCGCGATCCACAGTCACCTCGCGGGTGCCAACCTCACCGGTTTCCTTATCTTTTAAAGCCATAACGGTCTGCATGGGCACGATTTCGTCGTCAAACAGCCCTGCACCCTGCGCCGCTGCTATCCGCTGCTGGCTGCGCAGCCCGTAGGCATCCTGCGCTTCCCGGCTGATCCCGTAACGCTCGGCAACGATATCTGCGGTATCGATCATGGCCAAATAAACGTCTGGCTTGTGCGCCTGCAACCAGGGGTCCTGCACCTGCTTCACATTGGGCTGCACCATGGAGATGCTCTCGACCCCACCTGCAACCATCGGGCCAGCCCCTTCGGCCGTAATCTGCTGGGCCGCAAGCGCGATGGTCTGAAGACCCGAGGCGCAGAACCGGTTCACAGTCATGCCTGCTGCGGTCTGCGGCAATCCCGCGCGCAGCGCAATCTGACGTCCGATATTGTGACCCGTAGCCTGTTCGGGGAACCCGCAGCCGATAATGCAATCCTCGATCTCTCCACCATCTAGGCCAGCCCGCTCGACGGCTGCAGCTACGGCATGGCCGCCCAAAGTCGCGCCATGGGTCTGGTTGAACGATCCGCGAAAAGACTTGGCCAACCCAGTGCGGGCAGCGGAAACGATGACAGCCTGTTTCATCTCACCGGGCCTCCTTGTTGAGATCGTCAAAGCTGCGGCCCTCGGCGACAAGCTCTTCCAGCGAGGGCGCCGGCTGCCAGAAAAACGCATCTTCCTTGGCATAGCGTTTGATGTCCTTGAGGATGCTATCCAAACCTTGCAGGTCAGCCCATTTCAGCGGGCCGCCCCAAAACCGCGGAAAGCCATAGCCGAACAGCAATACCATATCCACATCCAGCGGACGCCGGGCGATGCCCTCGCCGACAACCTTCGCCGCCTCATTGACCATCGCGCACATGTAGCGCCGCAGGACCTCGTCATTGGCCAAGACCTGCGGCGTCACGCCCTGATCCCGCTGATCGCGTTCGATATACTCGGATACCTGTGGATTTGGGGTCCCGCCGCGCTTGCCCTCTTCGTAGACATAAAAACCCCGGCCGGTCTTCTGCCCGAAATCTCCAGCTTCGCAGAGCATATCGGAAAAATGCACAATCCGCTCACGGGGATCGCGTGTCGGCGCCCGCCGTTTGCGGGCTGCCCAGCCGATATCAAGCCCTGCCAGATCCGCCACCGCAAATGGCCCCATCGCAAATCCGAACCCGGTCATCACCTTGTCAATCTGGTAGGGTGAGGCTCCGTCCAGCACCATGTAATCGGCAGCCTTGCGGTAGCTGTTCATGATCCGGTTGCCGATGAAGCCATCGCAGACACCCGAACGCACAGAAATCTTCTTCAGCCGCTTGCCAAGGGCAATTCCGGTGGCGATCACATCAGGCGCGGTCTGATCTGCAACCACGACCTCAAGCAGTTTCATCACATGCGCCGGGGAGAAGAAGTGCAACCCGATCACATCCGCCGGTCGGCGCGTCGCAGCAGCGATTTCATTGATATCGAGATATGACGTGTTGCTGGCGAGAATTGCGCCGGGTTTGCAATGCGTATCCAGCGCCGAGAAAACGTCGCGTTTGACGTCCATGTCTTCAAACACTGCTTCGACCACCAGATCGACCTGCGACAGCGCTGCATAATCCGTCGCCAGCTGCAGCGCCTCGTTCATCATGGTATCAAACTGCGACTGATCGATCTTGCCGCGTTTAAGCGCCCCTTTCAGATTGCCTTCGATCCGTTCATGAGCTGCGACCGTCGCCGCATCATCACGTTCGATCAGTACTACGGGCAGCCCCGACAACAGGGCGGCGGTTGCAATGCCTGCGCCCATCGTGCCGCCACCAATCACCCCCATCGAGGCGACGTCGCGCGGGGTCACATCGGCCAGCTCTGGCAGCTTGCTGACCGCGCGCTCCGAAAAGAATGCGTGGATCAGACCCTGTCGCTGATCGCTCTCCATCAGCTTCTTGAACAGCTCTCGCTCCTGGCGCACCCCGTCAAGAAAGCTCTTGGCTTCACATGCAGCCTGAACGGCACGCACCGCGACGGCCGGGGACAGCTGACCGCGGCCCCGGGCGAGCACCCTCTCATAGGCTTCATCGAAATCGATGGGTTCCGGTGCCGACATATCACAGACCGGTCGACGCGGCGCATCCTGGTCCAGCAATTCACGGGTGTAAGCCAGACCGACTTCGCGGGGACTGCCCTCCGCAATACGATCAACGACCCCCTTGTCGAAGGCTTCTGCCGCCGACACATGGCGGCCGGTGGTGATGATCTCCAGCGCGGCCTCGGTTCCGGTGACGCGCGGCAGCCGCTGCGTCCCCCCAGCGCCCGGGATGATGCCCAGATGCACCTCAGGCAAGCCCATCTTGGCGCTTGGCACTGCAATCCGGTAGTGCGACGACAGCGCCACTTCCAACCCACCGCCCAGCGCGGTGCCGTGGAGGGCAGAAACCACGATGAGCTTGGCGGCTTCGATGCGGTTGCACAGGTCAGGCAATCCGGGCTCTTGCATCGGCTTGCCGAACTCGCGGATATCGGCGCCAGCGAAATAGGTTCGCCCCTCGCCGTAGATCAGTACGGCACGTGCGCCTTCTTCCTCGGCGCGCTCAATCCCGGCAAGAAGCCCACGGCGCACGTCAACGCCAAGAGCGTTCACTGGCGGGTTCTGCGCGCCCAGCACTGCAATATCGCCAATACGCTCATAAACAACGGCTTCAGTCATGGATCTTTCCTCTTATTGCGAGCGATGCCGAGCAAAACTTCGACAGGCTCCAACCGCGGGAACGCAGCTGCCTTGCGGCAGGCACGGATCAGGACGCAGACGTCACCCCCGCACATTTCGCCATGCGGAACATCATTCCGCAAACTTGATGCCGACCCTAAATCCGGCTTCGTGACCTGACAAGAGATATCATGCCGCGCGTCTGCGCCGCTTGCCAAGCATCACGATTTGCCTGCGGGTCGTGACGGTGCGTCTCGCGGTATTTGGGCGCTAGACGGTCAGCTCTCAGCTTTCGGAACCGGTCGACGATAGGCCTCGGTCAGGGTTGCATCCACCTCCGACGGCTCATAGACGCCCAACAGGATCCCTTTGCGCACCGATTTCCCTCGGCGCTTGGCAATCTGCTCGTCAGAAAGGGTAATGCGTTGCGACATCCGCAGCCCCCACTCGAGCAGTCGATCGTACATGAGGTCGATCACCTCCTGATGCGCCTTCGTTTTGGCAAGATCCACGAGCTCACCTGGATCCTCCTGCAAATCGAACAGCATGGGCCGAAGCCCGCCCTCGGCGTGCATGAACTTCCAGCGCGCATCCACGATCATGAACAGCCTCGCATCTTTCGGAGCCAGGCCAAGTGTTTCGGACAGGGGGAGCGTCGCATAATCAAACTCGGCCACCGCGTAGTCGCGCCACTCTGGAGTTTCGCCGCGCAACAAGGGCATCAATGAGCGCCCTTCCAGGATATGAGGTGCCGCCGCGCCGCCCGCTGCCTCCAGAAATGTCGGAAGCAGATCAATCGACTCGACCAGTGCATCGCAGGTGGTGCCGCGGGTGGCGTCGGCCTCGGGCCGCGGATCGTAGATGATCAGCGGCACCTTGATCGACGGTTCATGGAAAAGGTTCTTCTCGCCCAGCCAGTGATCGCCGAGGTAGTCGCCATGGTCCGAGGTCACCACGATCATCGTATCCTTCATTCGCCCGGTTGCCTCAAGCCAGGAGAACAGCCGACCCATCTGATCGTCAGCCTGTTTGATCAGCCCCATATAGGCGGGGATCACCTTCTGACGCACTTCCTCACGGGAGAAGGCCTGACCAATCTGATTGTTCATCATACCGGCAAATACCGGATGCGCATTCTCGCGCTCGGCGCTCGAACGAACTGCGGGCAGAACATGCTCAGGACCATACATATCGTGGTAAGGCGCAGGCACAATATATGGCCAGTGCGGCTTGATGTAACTCAGATGCGCACACCACGGCTGATCGCCCTCCCTCTCCGCAGTTTCGATAAACCGCATGGCTTCACGGGTGAGCCAGGGCGTCTCACTGTCCTCCTCCGCGATATTGGCGGGCTTGTCTGCGTTGACCATGAACCAGCCAGAGGCGATATCGTCACCATCCACGCCGGCGTTTGCAAAATCGCTCCAGGGGTTGTCGCCGGGGTAGCCCTGCAATTTGAGATACTCATTATAGGGGCTTCGCTTACTGTCATAAAAACCGTCCGGCCCCTCAGCCCACAGCCCGTCGTCACGGACAAATGGGTCAAAACCGCATTCCGTCTGGCGCACACCGATGATGCTGTCAGGGGCAAGACCCAGACGCTCCAGCCCCTCGGCATCGGCAACCATATGCGTCTTGCCAATCAGGTGGCAGCTCATCCCGGTCTTGCGCAAGTGGTCACCCATTGTCCATTCGCCCACCCGCAGCGGGTAACCGTTGAACTGCACCCCGTGGCTTGAGGGATAGCGCCCGGTGTAACTCGACATACGGGAAGAACCGCAGGTGGGCGACTGCACATAGGCTCTGGTGAACCGGACCCCGCGCCGTGCCAGCCCATCCAAATGAGGCGTCTGTAGATGTGGATGCCCAGCACAGCTGAGGTAGTCAAACCGCAGCTGGTCAAACATGATATAGAGAATATTCATTCACCCCTCCCCTTTCCGATCACCGCAAAGATCGCAGCGAACAGATACCTCGCGCTTCTCCAATCAGAGCGGACACTCGCAATTAGTCAACATGTAAACTATTTTCGACAGCCACTGCGACGCTGAATGGATCATACGCGCAAAGGCGCAGAGCGACCGAAATATGAAGGATCAGCAAGAGAACCATTAATACGTTACAGAATTCCACCACTTTGTTCGATCTGGTTACATCTCTCTTGCCCAGAATCACTTCTGCGCGTATCACCGACTAAATGGTCGGCTTATCTACTGCCGCCACAGGAGACGCGAACACCCATGGATGCTTTCATCTGCGATGCCACCCGCACCCCGATCGGCCGCTACGGCGGCGCGCTGAGCCAGGTGCGTACCGATGATCTTGCCGCCCTGCCGATTGCCGCGCTTGCCGCGCGCAACCCGGACGTGGACTGGGGCTCCCTCGACGATGTGATCTTTGGCGATGCCAACCAGGCCGGTGAAAGCAACCGCAACGTGGCCCGCATGGCGGCGCTGCTGGCGGGTCTGCCCACCTCTGTGCCCGGCACCACCATCAACCGCCTCTGCGCCTCCGGCATGGATGCGGTCGGCATGGCGTCCCGCGGGATCAAGGCCGGCGACTATGACATGGCCATCGCCGGCGGCGTCGAAAGCATGTCGCGCGCGCCCTTCGTGATGCCCAAGGCCACCTCTGCCTTCACCCGTGCCAATGCGGTCTATGACACCACCATCGGCTGGCGCTTCGTGAACAAGAAGATGCACGAGATGTACGGCACCGACTCGATGCCGCAAACCGCCGATAATGTGGCAGAGGACTACGGCGTCTCCCGCGAGGATCAGGACGCCTTCGCCGCCCGCAGCCAGGCCCGCTGGGCCGCCGCGCATGAGGCCGGGATCTTCCAGGACGAGATCACCCCGGTCTCCATCCCCCAGCGCAAGGGCGATGATCTGGTGGTGGACACCGATGAACACCCCCGCCCCGGCACCTCGGCCGAGAAGCTGGCGGGCCTCAAGGGCGTCAACGGCCCGGACAAGACCGTGACCGCAGGCAATGCCTCCGGCGTCAACGACGGCGCTGCGGCGATCCTGATGGCGAATGAAGCGGCTGCGGCGAAGAACGGCCTGAAACCGATGGCCCGCATCGTCGGCATGGCCGCCGCAGGGGTCGAGCCGCGCATCATGGGCATCGGCCCGGTGCCCGCGACCCGCAAGGTTCTGGCCCGCACCGGCCTGACCATCGAACAGATGGACGTGATCGAGCTGAACGAGGCCTTTGCCTCCCAGGGCCTTGCCACCCTGCGCGAGCTTGGCCTTCCGGACGCAGCACCCCATGTTAATCCCAACGGCGGTGCGATTGCACTGGGCCACCCGCTCGGCATGTCCGGGGCGCGGCTGGTGCTGACCGCTGCCTATCAGCTTCAGCGCACCGGCGGGCGGTATGCGCTCTGCACCATGTGCGTCGGCGTCGGTCAGGGCACCGCCCTGATCCTCGAACGCGTGTAACGAACCCTAGGGGAGGTCCCAGACATGTATGCTCAGATGATCAAATCCGAAGCGACCCAGGACGATCCGGAAAAGCTGGCGGCCTTCCAGGCGCGCATCGACGCGGGCGAGAAGATCGAGCCCAAGGACTGGATGCCAGAAGGCTACCGCAAAACGCTGATCCGCCAGATCGGGCAGCACGCCCATTCCGAAATCGTCGGCCAGCTGCCCGAGGGCAACTGGATCACCCGCGCGCCGACGCTAGAGCGCAAGGCGATCCTCCTCGCCAAGGTGCAGGATGAGGCAGGCCACGGTCTCTACCTCTACTGCGCGGCGGAAACCCTGGGTGCCTCCCGCGACGAGATCACCGAAATGTTGCTGGACGGCCGCATGAAGTATTCGTCGATCTTCAACTACCCGACGCTGAACTGGGCCGACATCGGCGCGGTCGGCTGGCTGGTGGATGGCGCGGCGATCATGAACCAGGTGCCGCTGCAGCGGACCTCCTTTGGCCCCTACTCCCGCGCGATGATCCGCATCTGCAAGGAAGAAAGCTTCCACCAGCGCCAGGGCTATGACGCCATCCGCAAGATGGCGGAAGGAACCCCGGAGCAGAAGAAAATGGCCCAGGACGCGCTGAACCGCCTCTGGTACCCGTCGCTGATGATGTTCGGGCCCTCCGACAAGGACTCGGTCCATTCCGCCCAGTCGATGGCCTGGAAGATCAAGATGAACACCAACGACGAACTGCGCCAGAAGTTTGTCGACCAGACCGTGCCGCAAGCCGAATACCTGGGCCTGACGATCCCCGACCCCGACCTGAAATGGAACGAGGAACGCGGCCACTACGACTACACCGACCCGGACTGGAGTGAGTTCTTTGACGTGATCCAGGGCAATGGCCCCTGCAACGTTGACCGCCTCGCCGCCCGCAACAAGGCCTGGGACAACGGCGCCTGGGTCCGCGACGGCCTCCTTGCCCACGCCAAGAAGAAAGCCGCACGCCGGCACGCCGCCGAATAACCCCAAGCATTCCGGCGCTCCGCCCTGACGCACAGCGCCCCCTCAGCCAGGAGGATTTGAGACATGAAAAACGAATGGCCCCTCTGGGAAATCTTCATCCGCGGCCAGCACGGCATGAGCCACCGCCACGTCGGCTCCCTGCATGCCCCCGACGCCGAAATGGCGATCAAGAACGCCCGCGACGTCTACACCCGCCGCAACGAAGGCGTGTCGATCTGGGTTGTGGAAGCCAACCACATTTCCGCTTCCTCGCCCAGCGACAAGGGCCCGCTTTATGAGCCGTCGGAAAGCAAGGTCTACCGCCACCCGACCTTCTTTGACATCCCCGAAGAAGTGGGGGCGATGTAATGGCCCGCGAAGAAGCATTTTTCCAGTTCCTGCTGCGGATGGGGGACAACACCCTGATCCTCGGCCACCGGGTCAGCGAATGGTGCGGCCACGCGCCGGTGCTGGAAGAGGACATCGCGCTGGCCAACACTGCGCTGGACATGATCGGCCAGACCCAGATGTGGCTCGGCCTTGCCGCCGAAGTTGAAGGCGACGGCAAATCCGCCGACGATCTCGCCTTCCTGCGCGACGCCTGGGATTTCCGCAACGTGCTCTTGTGCGAGGTGCCGAACGGCGATTTCGGCCGCACCCTGATGCGCCAGTTCTTGTTTGACGCCTGGCATTCGATCCAGCTGGGCCGGCTGATGAAGTCGTCGGACGAACGCGTTGCAGCAATCGCCGAAAAAGCTTCGAAAGAGGTGGCCTATCACCTGGAACGCTCTGCCGACACGGTGGTGGGCCTGGGCGACGGCACCGGGGAAAGCCACCGCCGGATGCAGGAAGCGCTGGATTACCTCTGGCCCTATGTGGGCGAGATGTTCCAGTCCGACGATGTGGACGCCGAAATGGTGAAGGCTGGCATCGCCCCCGATCCCGCGGCCCTGCGCGAAGAATACGACGCGCTGATCTCCCGCATCCTGGGTGATGCGACGCTGACCATTCCCGAAAGCCGCTTCGCCCACAAAGGCGGGCGCACCGGTGCGATGCACACAGAGCATCTGGGCCACCTGCTGACCCAGATGCAATGGCTGCAGCGCGCCTATCCCGGCGCCAAGTGGTAAGGCCTCGGCCAAGGAACTGAGGGCATCCCCGGCGTCAAACGGGGGTGAGGCCCGCTTCCGCTGGGAAGTTCGGGCGGAACAGCCAATGAGGGTAACCGCATGAGCCAAGTGACAACTCAGCCAAGCATCACCCAAATCTGGGACTGGCTCGACGCCGTGCCGGACCCGGAGATCCCGGTGATCTCGCTGGTGGATCTCGGCATCATCCGCGATGTGGCCTGGGAGGGTGAGACTTTGGTGGTCACCGTAACCCCGACCTACTCAGGCTGCCCGGCCACAGCGGTGATCGCCATGGATATTGAGACCGCCCTGCGCGGCCGCGGCATCACTGATCTGCGGCTCAAAACGCAGATTTCGCCGGCCTGGACCACCGATTGGCTGTCGGAAAAAGGCCGCACCAAGCTGGAGGCTTACGGCATCGCCCCGCCCCAGCCCGCAGGCGGCCCCGAGAAATGCCCGCACTGCGGCAGCACACATGTCACCAAGGTCAGCCAGTTCGGCTCGACCCCCTGCAAGGCCCACTGGCGCTGCCAGGACTGCCTCGAACCCTTTGATTATTTCAAGTGCATCTGAGGAGACCCTGATGGCGCGCTTTCACGACCTTGAAGTCACCGACGTCCGCAAGACCATCCGCGATGCGGTGGTTGTCACCCTGAAGCCCGCGGGTGGCGCGGCTGAGGAATTCGATTTCACCCAAGGCCAGTACCTGACCTTCCGCCGCGACTTCGACGGCGAGGAACTGCGCCGCAGCTACTCGATCTGCGCCGGCAAGGACGAAGGCATCCTGCAGGTCGGCATCAAGCGCGTCAACGGCGGCGCGTTCTCGACCTGGGCCAACACCGAGCTGAAGGCGGGTGATACCCTGCAGGCGATGGCGCCGATGGGGACCTTCTTCACCCCGCTCGATGGTACCGCCGAAAAGCACTACCTGGGCTTTGCCGGCGGCTCCGGCATTACCCCTGTGCTGTCGATCCTCAAGACCACGCTGGCGGCGGAGCCCAAATCCTCCTTCACGCTGGTCTACGCCAACAAGGGCGTGAACACGATCATGTTCCGCGAGGAACTGGAGGATCTGAAAAACCTCTACATGGGCCGCTTCAATGTGATCCATGTACTGGAATCCGACGCTCAGGAAATCGACTTGTTCACCGGTCTGGTGACTGAGGAGAAATGCGCCCAGCTGTTCGAGCACTGGATCGACATCCAGTCGGTCGACACCGCCTTTATCTGCGGCCCGGAGCCGATGATGCTGGGTATTGCCAGTGCCCTGCGCACCGCCGGTCTAGGCGATAGCCAGATCAAGTTCGAACTGTTCGCATCTGCTCAGCCGGGCCGCGCCAAGCGCAAGGCCACCGCAACGGATGCGGCCAGCAGCGCCAACCAGACCAAGGCCGCGATTACGCTGGACGGCGCCACCCAGACCATCGAAATGGGCAAGGACATGACCCTGCTGGACGCGGCGCTGGAGAACGCCATGGACGCGCCCTATGCCTGCAAGGCAGGTGTATGCTCCACCTGCCGCTGCAAGGTGCTGGAGGGCGAGGTCGAAATGGTCGCCAACCACGCGCTGGAGGATTACGAGGTCGAAAAAGGCTATGTGCTGTCCTGTCAGGCCTATCCGCTGAGTGATCAGGTGGTGGTGGACTACGATCAATAGCCCACTAGGTTAGAGCCCGAGCGATCAGGACGAAACACACAGCAACAGACTCAAGAGGACAATCGCATGAGTGACGAGATGAGCATTGAGAGCTATCTGGCGGCCGGTGGCGTCCTCAGCAATCCTTCCAACGTACCGCCACGCTATCGCGCTGAGCTGATGACCATCATGGCCAGTTTCGTGGATAGCGCGCTGGCGGGAGCGGCGGGGTTTGTCGATATCATAAACGAAGGCCCGGGGATCAAATCGCGCATGGCTGCCGCCCGGATCGTATTGGAAAAAACCGCCAATGCAGACCGGGTCTTGCAGGTCATGGGCGATTTCGGGGCCGACACGGAGCGCTATGTCGACCACCACCCCTGGACAGCCCGACTGGACCGCGAGGCTGGACTGGACCAGGCCAGATCCAAACATGACCGGCGCCTTGCTGTGTTCAATTACCCGCTCGAAGGCTGGGCCGATGCAGTGGTGATGAACCTTTTGATGGGACGCGCCGTTGCCGTGCAATTGGCAGAACTGTCCATGATCTCCTACCAGCCTTTGGCCGAGGCCTTCCGCGCCATTCAACCGATTGAGGCGCATCACGCGCGGCTTGCCCATGAAGGCCTGTCGCGTCTCGTCCAGGAAGGCGACATCGGCATGTTGCAGGAGTCCATCGGTTACTGGTGGCCACGTGTCGCCATCAGCTTTGGGGTCGATGACTCCGACAAATTCGAAGCCCTTCGCACACTGGGGTTGCGCCATCGCAGCAACGCAGAGCTGCGCGCACGGTGGCAAAGCGAGATGCGTGGCGTGTTGCGAGAGCTGGGGCTGGAGGCCCCCGAACCGGCCTGAAGCGGCGACATCAAGGCACCGCCCGACACCCACCCATATGGCGGAAGAACCCAGCGGAAAAGGTCTGGACGACTGACCCATCGCGTCCTAGGGTCAGCCTGTTCCAGCACCCCAAAAACGAGGCCCGACATGGCGATCAGCAAGACCATTCGCACCTATTTCAACGGCAGCTGGCATGAGGGCGATGTGGCAATCATGAAGGCCGCTGACCATGCGGCTTGGCTTGGATCGTCGGTTTTCGACGGTGCGCGGCTGTTCGATGGTGTCACGCCCGACCTTGATCTGCACTGCGCCAGAGCCAACGCATCGGCCCACGCGCTGATGATGGCTCCAACCGTCAGCGTCGACGATATGGTCGCCATCGCCAAAGAGGGTCTCGCTCTCTTTGCACCAGATGCCGCGGTCTACATCCGCCCTATGTACTGGGCGACCGAGGGCGATTCCACGATGATCGCGCCGGAACCCGCAAGCACCCAGTTTGCTCTTTGTCTGGAAGAAATCCCTATGGCTGCCCCGACAGCTGTAGCGACTCTGACACGCACCTCCTTCCGCCGGCCCGTGCTGGAGAGTTCTGTGGTCAATGCAAAGGCCGGTTGCCTCTATCCGAACAACGCCCGCATGCTGCGTGAAGCGCGCGCAAAAGGATTCAGCAACGCGCTCGCCCTCGATGCCATGGGGAATGTCGCTGAGACCGCCACGGCCAATATTTTCATGGTGCGTGACGGAGAGGTCTTTACTCCGATTGCAAATGGCACCTTCCTTGCAGGGATCACCCGTGCCCGTCACATCGCAAACCTGCGCTCAGATGGTGTCACCGTTCATGAAACGGTGCTTGGCTATAAAGACTTTGAAGACGCCGACGAAGTGTTCATGTCCGGCAATATGAGCAAGGTCACGCCAGTTGCCGCCTTTGACGATCGGCAATACCAGATCGGACCAATCGCCAAGCGCACACGGGATCTCTATTGGGATTGGGCAACAAGCAGCCGTGGATAGCTGCGTGCGACTAGCATTTGTGCTCATCTATTGCGCCGGGGGATGGCTTGCGCCATGATCCAGACGGAACAACCAGAGGATCAATATGCGCAAATTTCTTGTGGTATTGGATGACAGCCGCGAATGCCTGAACGCCATGCGGTTCGCCGCCATGCGTGCCGCCAAGACTGGCGGCGGAGTAGAAATCCTTTCGGTGATTCCACCCGACGAATTCAATCATTGGATTGGCGTCGGCGAAGTGATGCGCGAAGAGGCCCGCGAACGCATACACGCCCATTTTGAAGTATTCGCGAAGTGGATGCGCGACCGGCAAGGTATCGAACCCAAACTCGTGATCCGCGAAGGCGAAGCGGTGCCAGAGATTATCGCCCAGATCGAATCTGATCCCGAAATCGGCGTATTGGTACTGGGCGCCGGTGACGACCGCAAAGGCCCTGGTCCCCTCGTCACCCAGCTAAGTCGCTCATCCGGCAGCCTGCCGGTGCCGATCACAATCGTACCCGGCGATCTGTCTAAAGAAAAACTGGAAGCGATCACCTGATCGCTGCCAAGCTGACCGATCTGCGGGTTGCACGAACTCGCCGCGAGTGGATCCGAAGCGAAAGGCCCCAGCGCGCGCCACAAGGTTCCGCAATTTTAGAACCGTTCCAAATCTTGACTTAAGCCCACCGGAGGCGCATATCTCTGCCACGCTTTAAGGAGGCCCGACATGTTCATTCAGACAGAATCCACGCCCAACCCGGCGACGCTGAAATTCCTGCCGGGCCAGACCGTACTGGAAATGGGCACAGCTGATTTTCCCAGCGCAGAGGCCGCAGGCTCATCGCCTTTGGCGCAGCGCATTTTTGCTGTTGCAGGCGTGACTGGCGTGTTCTTCGGCAACGATTTCGTAACCGTGACCAAGGCAGAGACAGTTGAATGGGACCACATCAAACCGGCGATCCTCGGCGCGGTGATGGAACATTTCCAGTCCGGTCAGCCGGTGATTTCCGAAGGTGGCGAACAGACCTCTGGCCATGCGGAACACACCGGTGAGGATGGCGAAATCGTCAACCAGATCAAAGAGCTCCTGGACAGCCGCGTGCGCCCTGCTGTGGCTCAGGATGGCGGCGATATCACCTTCCACGGCTTTGACCGTGGAGTGGTCTACCTGCATATGCAGGGCGCCTGCGCAGGCTGCCCTTCGTCGACACTGACGCTGAAGATGGGCATCGAAAACCTGCTGCGCCACTACATCCCCGAAGTGACCGAGGTTCGCCCCGTTGCCGTCTGACGCTCTCGTCCTTGGCTTTGATACATCGGCCGCGCATTGCGCGGCCGCTTTGTTGCGTGGGGACACGGTGCTGGCCTCCCGATTGGAGGAGATGACTCGCGGCCAGGCCGAACGATTGATGCCGTTGCTGGACGAGGTGCTCGCCGAAGGTGGCGCAGCTTGGGCGGATCTTGATGCCATTGGTGTCGGTATCGGACCCGGAAACTTCACAGGCATTCGCATCGCCGTGTCCGCTGCACGCGGTTTGGCGCTGGGGCTGGATATTCCGGCAGTCGGTGTAAACGGATTTGACGCACGCCATCACCCCGGCACTCTCGCTGCGGTGCCCGCACCTCGCGATCATGTCTATGCACTGCCTCCCGGAGGCGAGCCCCGGCTGATGCCACTTGTTGAAGCGCAGGCGGTTGCCGCCGCGCATGATCTAGAGTTGCTGGCCGAGGCAACTCCGCCGAATATCGCCGAAGCCATCGCCCGCAACGCCGCCGACCGTTACCAAACAGAAGCAGTTGCCCCTGCCCCGCTGTACCTGCGGGCTGCTGATGCCGCGCCGGCAAGAGACGCCCCACCAACGCTGATTGATGGCTGATACCTTCGGTCGACCATGCTACGAAACTGTCCCTCAAATCTGACACCACAGGACATGGCCCACACCCATCGGGCTGCCTTTGTGCAGGGGCGCCCGTGGTCTTCGGATGAATTTTCTGCCCTGCTCGACAGCTCGTTCAGCTATGCTGTCGGCGATACACGATGCTTTGCCTTGGGACGCGTTGTCGCTGGAGAGGCCGAACTGCTGACCATAGCGACCCACCCTGACTACCGGCGTCAGGGGTTTGCGCGTATGGTCTTGGACAGCTGGCAGGAAGCCGCGCTGGCCAGAGATGCAACCGATGGCTTTCTGGAAGTTGCCGCAGACAACCGATCGGCGCGTGCCCTGTATCACTCCTATGGATTCGCCGAAACCGGGCGGCGGGTCGGCTACTACCCGCGCGAAGGCGCGTCTTCAGTGGACGCAGTGCTCATGTGCGTCAGTTTACGCAAGGCCGAAACCGCAGAATAACACCAAAAGGTCAAAAAACGGTTGACCCTTTCCGCAGGCTACGGCCTAAATTGTCGCACCTTTTTAAAAACACATGGGTTGGGGCGGTCAAACTGGCCGCAACAAGAACAACAAATTGGGAGTACCCCTATGACCCTGATGAAATCCCTGATGAGCGCCGCGGCGGCCGTGGCGCTGACAGCGGGTGCCGCATTGGCAGAGCCTGCACTGATCTTTGATCTGGGCGGCAAATTCGACAAGTCGTTCAACGAAGCCGCCTTCACCGGCGCGCAGCGTTGGGCTGAGGAAACCGGCGAAAGCTTTCGCGAAATCGAACTGCAATCCGAAGCTCAGCGTGAGCAGGCCCTGCGTCGCTTTGCCGAAGCGGGCGCGAACCCGATCGTCATGGCCGGTTTTGCTTTTGCCGACGCTCTGGGCCAGGTTGCAGCCGACTACCCCGACACCAAATTCGTGATCATCGACATGGTTGTTGATGCGCCGAATGTGCGTTCTGTTGTCTTCAACGAACATGAAGGCTCCTACCTTGTCGGCATGCTGGCGGCCAAAGCGTCCAAATCGGGCACAGTGGGCTTCATCGGCGGTATGGATATCCCGCTGATCCGCAAATTTGCCTGCGGCTACGCCGAGGGCGTGAAGGCCGCAAACCCGGACGCAACTGTGATCGCCAATATGACCGGCACCACCCCTGCGGCCTGGAATGACCCGGTCAAGGGCTCCGAACTGACGAAGGCGCAGATCAGCCAGGGCGCTGATGTTGTCTATGCAGCTGCGGGCGGCACTGGTGTTGGCGTACTGCAGACCGCCGCCGACGAAGGCATCCTGTCAATCGGTGTGGACAGCAACCAGAACCACCTGCACCCGGGCAAAGTTCTGACGTCCATGATGAAGCGCGTCGACAACGCTGTGTTTGAAGCCTTCTCCGACGGTCCTGACCTGGAAACCGGCTTCTCCGTCATGGGCCTGTCGAACGGCGGCGTCGGCTTTGCGGTTGACGATAACAACGCATCGCTGATCACCGAAGAGATGCAGGCTGCCGCTGATGAAGCCGCAGCCAAGATCGCAACCGGCGAAATCACCGTGCATGACTACATGTCGGATGACAGCTGCCCGGCTCTGTCCTTCTAAGTACTGAACTGCCCCCCGGCCCACCGTGATCTCTTGATGATTATGGTGGTGACCGGGGGTTTCATATTGCCCGGAGGCTGCGCCTTTGCCGCCTCCGGGTTTGGTTTTTCCTAGGTTGGCCAAATTGCACATGTTAACCGCCGCTCGCTTCGGCGTGGATCTGTGCCAACCGATCCAGGATGAATAAGGGGAGCCCGAATGACGGCACCAGCAATTGAACTAAAAGGCATCTCCAAGGCCTTTGGCCCCGTTCAGGCCAATAAGGATATCTCAATCCGTGTTTCCCCCGGCACGATCCATGGGATCATCGGCGAGAATGGCGCAGGCAAATCAACGCTGATGAGTATCCTGTACGGTTTTTACAAAGCCGATAAGGGGGAGGTCTGGATTCACGGGAAACGTACCGAGATTCCCGACAGTCAGGCGGCGATCTCGGCAGGGATCGGCATGGTGTTCCAGCACTTCAAGCTGGTTGAGAATTTCACGGTACTGGAGAACATCATCCTCGGCGCCGAAGATGGCAAACTGTTGAAGCCCTCTCTCAGCAAGGCCCGAAATTCGCTGAAAGACCTGGCAGCAGAATATGAGCTGAACGTTGATCCCGATGCCCGTATCGACGAAATCGGTGTCGGCATGCAGCAGCGTGTCGAGATCCTGAAGGCGCTATACCGCCAGGCCGACATTCTGATTCTGGACGAGCCGACAGGGGTTCTGACCCCCGCAGAGGCCGACCAGCTGTTCCGCATTCTGGACAGGCTGCGTGCCGAGGGCAAAACGATCATCCTGATCACTCACAAACTGCGCGAAATCATGGAGTATACCGATACAGTGTCGGTGATGCGCCGCGGCCAGATGACCGCGACCGTGAAAACCGCTGAAACCAGCCCCGAACATCTGGCCGAACTGATGGTGGGACGCAAGGTGCTGCTGCGTGTGGACAAGGTTCCCGCCACTCCCGGCAAGCCGATCCTTGAGATCGAGAACCTCAGTGTTGTCGATGAGGCGGGCGTTGCGCGGGTGAAGAATATCGACCTGACCGTGCGTGCGGGAGAGATCCTTGGCATCGCCGGGGTGGCCGGCAACGGTCAGTCCGAACTGATGGAGGTGCTCGGTGGCATGCGCGAAGGTCAGGGCACCATTCGTCTCAATGGATCGCCGCTGCCCCTGTCAGGTGCCGGATCCGATGCCCGCGCCCGTCGCGCAGCACATGTGGCCCACGTTCCCGAAGACCGTCAGCGCGAAGGTCTGATCATGGACTTCCACGCTTGGGAAAACGTGGCGTTCGGCTATCATCACGCGCCCGAATACCAACGCGGCCTGTTAATGAACAATGCTGCACTGCGCGCCGATACCGAGGCCAAGATGGCCAAGTTTGACGTACGCCCCCCGGACCCCTGGCTTGCGGCCAAGAATTTCTCCGGCGGCAATCAGCAGAAAATCGTTGTTGCCCGCGAAATCGAGCGCAACCCTGACCTGTTGCTGATTGGGCAGCCGACACGGGGCGTCGATATCGGCGCCATTGAGTTTATTCACAAGCAAATCGTCGAATTGCGCGATCAGGGCAAGGCGATCCTGCTGGTCTCGGTTGAACTGGAGGAAATCCTGTCACTCGCCGACCGTGTTGCAGTGATGTTTGACGGAATGATCATGGGCGAGCGCCCGGCCGATCAGACCGATGAGAAAGAGCTGGGCCTGTTGATGGCCGGTGTCGCGGGGGAGGCCGCGTAAATGGATAAAATGCCTAAATGGGCCGATGTCGTACTGATCCCGCTGATCAGCCTCGTATTGGCCGCTATTCTGTCTGCCTTGGTGATTCTTGGCATTGGCGAAGACCCGATTGCCGCCGTGAAGCTGATGGTTTCGGGCGCGCTTGGATCCACTTATGGCTGGGGCTATACGCTCTATTATGCCACCAACTTCCTGTTCACGGGTCTGGCCGTTTCCGTGGCCTTCCACGCCCGGCTTTTCAACATCGGTGGTGAAGGTCAGGCGATGCTCGGTGGTTTGGGTGTGGCCCTCGTATGCCTTTATATTCCCTGGCCGCATTGGTCGCTGGCACTGATCTTTGCCAGTCTGGGTGCTGCCCTTTTCGGTGCGGCCTGGGCCGCGATCCCCGCCTATCTTCAGGCGAAGCGCGGCAGCCATATCGTGATCACCACAATCATGTTCAACTTTATTGCGGCGGCCGTTCTGAACTACGTGCTGGTCAATCTCCTGCGTCCAGAAGGCTCGATGGACCCGGCGACAGCCCGTTTTGCCGAAGCTGTCCACCTACCGTCCTTGCATGAGCTCCTCGCACCTATCGGGATCGAGTTTTCCAAGGCGGCACCTGCCAACGTGAGCTTCCTCGTCGCGCTTGCTGCTTGCGTTGCGGTCTGGTTGCTGATCTGGCGTACCAAACTGGGCTACGAGATCCGGGCCTATGGCAACTCCGAATATGGCGCACTTTACGCCGGAATCTCGCCGGTCAAGATCACCATGATTGCGATGCTGATCTCTGGCGGTCTGGCGGGCATGATGGCCACCAACAATGTGATGGGCGAGGCCGAGCGCCTGGTATTGAACTCAACCGAGGGCGCCGGTTTCATCGGCATCGCCGTGGCACTCATGGGGCGCAGCCATCCCTTTGGCGTGTTTCTGGCCGCGATCCTGTTCGGGTTCCTCTATCAGGGCGGCGCGGAGCTGGCGCTATGGACCAGCATCCCGCGGGAACTGATCGTCGTCATTCAGGCACTGGTGATCCTGTTCACAGGCGCGCTGGACAATATGGTACGAGGACCGCTTGAACGGATCTTCCTTGCTCTGCGCCGGGGGAAAGCGTGATGGATTTTCTGACTCTGATCCAGGTGCTCGACAGCACCGTTCGCCTCGCAACACCGCTGCTGCTGGCCTGTCTGGCTGGACTGTTTTCCGAACGGGCGGGGATCTTCGATATCGGCCTTGAAGGCAAAATGCTGATGGCCGCTTTCTTCTCGGCGGCGGTGGCTGCGACCACTGGCAATGTCTGGCTCGGCCTCCTGGCCGGTATCGCATCATCGCTGGTTCTCAGTGGCCTGCACGGGCTTGCCTCGATCACCTTCCGAGGCAACCAGCTGATCTCCGGTGTGGCGATCAACTTCCTGGCCGCAGGTATGACCGTACTGATCGCGCAGGACTGGTTCCAGCAGGGTGGACGCACACCCTCGCTGTTCTCGGGCGGCCGGTTTGAGCCTCTCAGCCTGCCGTTTGCAGATGCGCTGGCGGATGTCCCTGTGTTGGGCCCGATCTATAGCGAGCTGCTTTCCGGTCACTCCGTGCTGGTCTACCTGGCGTTCCTCGCGGTGCCTGCTACCGCCTGGATCCTCTTTGGTACGCGCTTTGGCCTACGCCTGCGCGCGGTCGGGGAAAACCCCGCAGCTGTCGATACCGCCGGTGTGTCCGTGGTCGGTCTGCGCTATGCGGCGGTAATGATCTGTGGCCTGCTCTGCGGCATTGCCGGCGCCTATCTTGCAACAGCGCTACAAGCCGGGTTCGTAAAGGACATGACAGCCGGTCGCGGCTTTATCGCCCTGGCAGCGCTCATTTTCGCGAAATGGCGCCCCTGGCACGCGCTTGGTGCCTGCCTTCTGTTCGGCCTGCTTCAAGCGGTGGCCCTGCGTTTTCAGAACATCGAAATCGGCAACTTTGTAATTCCGGTGCAGATGATGGACGCCCTGCCTTACATCCTGACTGTGGTGATCCTGGCAGGCTTCGTCGGCAAGGCGGTTCCGCCCAAAGCCGGTGGAGAGCCCTACGTCAAGGAGCGCTGATAGAGCAATCAATTTGGTACAGCCCGCAGGGGCTGTACCAAAGGCATCTGCAAGCGCCCGGCTCCGGCCGGGCGCTTGCCGTTTTGACACAGCCAGAGTCAGACTTTTCGGAAACCAGTTCTCGCCATCCGATTTCCGGCCAACTTTCATAGGTCCAGTTTTTGCCCTAGCGTCAGTCCTGTTTTCTGCGGAGCGGCATCGGCAGTTGATTTTAGCCAATTGCTGCGCTCTAACACTGATATGCAGATTTATCTTCCCATCGCCGAAGTCTCGGTCAACGCATTCCTGCTGCTGGGGCTTGGCGGCATGGTCGGCATCCTTTCCGGCATGTTTGGTGTCGGTGGCGGCTTCCTGATGACACCGCTCCTGTTCTTCATCGGCATCCCGCCGGCAGTGGCCGTTGCCACCGAAGCCAATCAGATCGTGGCCTCCTCATTCTCCGGTGTTCTTGCTCATTTCAGGCGCCGAACCGTCGACATCAAGATGGGCCTGGTTCTTCAAGCGGGCGGTCTTTTCGGTGCGGCGCTTGGGGTTGTGGTCTTCAACTATCTCAAAGCATTGGGCCAGGTCGATCTGCTGGTAAAACTCTGTTACGTCGTCTTTCTTGGCGTTGTCGGCGGGCTGATGTTCATCGAAAGCCTGAATGCGATCCGCAAATCCAAAGCCTCCGCAGGTGGCGCCCCCGCGCCGCGTCGGCAGCGTGGCTGGGTCCATGCCCTGCCCTTCAAGATGCGGTTCCGCACATCCGGCCTCTATATCTCCGTGATTCCTCCCTTGCTGGTCGGTGTCGTCGTCGGCATCCTCGCGGCAATCATGGGTGTTGGTGGTGGCTTCATCATGGTGCCAGCCATGATCTACATCCTCGGGATGCCAACCAAGGTTGTGGTTGGCACATCGCTGTTTCAGATCATTCTGGTCACTGCCTTTACCACGATGCTGCACGCGACCACGAACTATACCGTGGATATTGTTCTGGCGGTTCTATTGCTGATCGGCGGGGTGATCGGTGCCCAGATCGGCACCCGGATCGGCGTCTATCTCAAGGCTGAACAGCTCCGCATCCTGTTGGCGCTGATGGTAATTATTGTCTGCGTCAAACTCGGGCTGGACCTGTTGCTGATGCCATCTGAGCTTTACTCGCTCGGCAGCGATGGAGGGCACTGAGATGCTCCATCGCGTCATCAGTCAACGCCTCCGCCGCGCGCCGCAATCCCAGCCGACCCGCGGCTCCGCGCGGCTCTGGATTGCATTCCTCCTGGTCCTGCCACTCGGGTCGATTGCCACCGCTCAGACCTCCACCGATCCGGCAGATAGCGACCCTCCCGCTGGCCCGCGCGAGGAAGTCGTGCTCGGTCTGAGCCAAGACCGTGTTGCCATCACCGCCGACTTCGACGGATCGGAAATCCTCGTCTTTGGGGCCGTGAAGCGGGAAGCCCCTATCCCGCAGGACGACCCTCTTCAGGTGATCGTCGCCGTATCCGGTCCGGCCTCGCCCGTGATGGTACGCCGCAAGGAGAAAAAGCTTGGGATCTGGGTCAACACCGACAGCGTGCTGGTAGACTCGGCACCGAGCTTCTACGCAGTTGCGACAAGCGCGCCGCTCTCTCAGGTGCTGAGCGATACTGAAGACCTGCGGTATCGAGTCTCCGTGGGGCGGGCCATCCGCTCGGTCGGTGCCGGAATGCACATCCGCGGGGCACAGAAATTCGCCGAAGCCGTGATCCGCATCCGGTCCGAGAACAATCTCTATTCTCTGCGGGAGAACACTGTCGCCGTCGATCAGCAAACGCTGTTTCGCACTGCGATCGAGATGCCCGCCGACCTGACCGAAGGGGCCTATCGGACCCGCATCCTGCTCACACGAGGCGGGTCGGTTGTCGCGCAGTACGAAACCAGCATCGACGTGCGCAAAGTCGGGCTGGAACGGTTTCTTTACACACTTTCACGCGAACAGCCGTTTCTCTACGGCCTTATGTCACTGGCCATTGCAATTGCCGCAGGTTGGGGTGCCTCTGCCGCCTTCCGCCTGCTGCGCAACAGCTGACGACCACGAACCAGATCCAGACCCAGACCGCCGCGCAAAGCGCGGCGCTACGCCTAACGGGCGTGGTGCCGGCTTGCTGGTGTCACAACGGGCGGGAGACCTCTGCAGTGACTATCCACGCCCGATGTAAGGCATCTTGGTTGCCATCACGGTCATGAATTGCACATTTGCCTCAGGCGGAAGATTTGCCATATGCAGCACCGACCGTGCAGCATCCTCAACGGCGAAGGTCTCCATCGCGCCCGCTGCCGGATCCGTCTCGGCCTGCCGGGCGCTCAAATCCGCAACCATCGGCGTGCGTGCGTTGCCGATGTCAATTTGTCCGCAGGCAATATCAAACGGGCGCCCATCCAGCGACAGGCTACGGGTCAGCCCGGTGATCGCGGCTTTGGTCGCCGCATAGGGGGCCGAATGTGGGCGCGGAACATGGGCCGCAATTGATCCGTTATTGATGATCCGCCCGCCCTGCGGGGCCTGCTGGCGCATCTGGCGAAAGGCCGCTCGGGCCGAAAGGAACATGCCGTTCAAGTTCACATTGACGGCTGCAAACCAATCCTCCAGCGCAATCTCATCAATCGTGCCGGAAGGGGTAAAGATGCCTGCATTGTTGAACAACACATCTAACCGCCCGGCCCGCTTTGCAAAGGTCTCCACGGCACGATCGACAGCCTCGGCATCGGTGACATCCGCCGGCACGACATGAGCCATGTCGCGCCCCTGCGCCACGGCCTCCAGCGCCTCTGCGCGGCGGGCAAGCAGGCCCACCTGCCAACCTTCATCCAGAAACAGCTCCGCCACGGCACGGCCGATACCGGAGCTGGCTCCGGTGATCAGGATCGTGCGTCTAGAATCTGGAGCTTGGATCGTCATAGTGGGCTGTCCTCTTGCAGTTCCAGGGTCAGGGCGCCTACCGGCGCGGCCCGCAGGTCGTCCACCTGCAGAGGGCCTGTCGGCTTTGCCAGACGATTGCGCACCACCCAGATCAGGCGCTCCTGCGCCCGCGTAATGGCCACATAAGCAAGCCGCTTCCAGAGCGGTTGCCCGGCCTCCACCCGGCCCATGCGCGCCGCGGCATAGATATCAGGCGCAAAAACCTGCGCCGTGGGCCATTGTGAGCCCTGCGCCTTGTGAATAGTGACGGCCGCCCCGTGCAGAAACGCCGCCCCCATACGCGCAGCAAATGGAATGAAGGGCTCTTCTTCATCCGGTTTTTCGATCTTCACGATAGAGGCCGCAGAGACCTGCGGGTCCTCTGCCCCCATGACGTGAAGGCGCGAAAATCCAGGCTTGCGACCCGGTCCGAGGTAGATGACCTGGGCCCCCTTGATCAGGCCGCGGGCTTCCAGATCCAGCCTTTTCTTGCGATGTTTCATCGGCAATTCGATTCCGTCGCAGATCAGCGGCTCGCCAGCCAGCAAACTGTCCTCCGGAGCACCGTGCACGTTACGAAACGCATTGATCAGCCGAATCCGGGTGTTGTTGCGCCAGACCAGAACCGGAGAACGTGCCATCAGATCCACCTCGACCCGTTGCCCCCAGACGACGCGATCATCCTGGCGAGAGAGGTCCTCAACCATGCGCTCAAAATCCTCAAACCCGATGTTCGGATCAGCCAGAGCATGAGCGAGGTCCAGAATGGGATTGCCTGCCTCTTGGCGGTGAATGCGGTTGAGGATCAGTTTGCGCTCTTCTGGCAGCGTTTCAAAAACCATGGCACCGGATTGGTTCACCGGGGCGAGCTGTGCGGGATCGCCAAACAGCAATAATGTCGGGAAAATTTCCTGAAGGTCCTGGAACTGGCGGTCATCCAGCATCGAAGCTTCATCTATAAAGCCGATATCCAGCGGCTCCTCCCGCCGTTTCCAACCGGTGATGAAGTCAGATCCGCGCAGACCGGCAGCAGCCAACGCACCAGGGATCGACTTGTTGCGTTCATAAAACGCCTTCGCCCGCGCCAGGGCTTCTTCGGTTAACCCCTCAATTTCGGGTTCATCGCCACTACCCGCCAGCCATTCCGCTATCCGCTCATATTCCGGATCATAGACAGGCGTATAGAGGATCCGGTGGATCGTGGTTGCGGGAACACCACGAAGGCGCAGCACGCTGGCGGCCTTGTTTGTGGGCGCGAGGATTGCGAGTGTGCGCCGGTCCTCATTCTTCTTGCGGCTTTCATAGTCGCCGGAAACAACCTCGACACCGGCCTTTTCCAACGCCTTATAGAGTTCCGCCAACAACAGCGTCTTACCAGATCCGGCCTTGCCAATAACCGCCATTGCGCCACCGTCACCGCGGGGCGGGTGTAGCAGATCGTCTTCGAGATCGACCCCTGCGTCACGAAGAAGACTGCTGACACGATCAAAAGCGACGGCCTGATCGTCGGAGAATTTAATGGGTGCTGCGCTCATTCGGCGACACTACAGCCGCCGGGCCGGCTGCACCAGAGCAGACGGCCCCACATCATATCGTTTCAGCGCAGCTCGCCCTCCTTCAGCGCTATGCCCATCGACACCCTGCTCACCCCGTCAGCGCAACGGGTCCTGGCGCGCCTGCACCGCCAAAGGACCGGTCGAACCAGAGTGTCGACAATTCCGGCTGAATGCCTGCCTTCTGCGCGACCCGGTGATACGCCTCGGTAGAATAGTCCCACAGGCCAAGGCAGATCCGGTCCCGCCCCGCGCCCATGGTGCCGACAATTTCCGGGCTAAACCCAAGAGAGCGGTAGATCCGCACCATCCGCCGATCAAACACCCCGGCAAAATGCGCGATATTGAAGTTCCGCATGATCTCAAGCCCGGCCAGGGTCAGCGCCCCGGCCACATTGCCGCTGACATGTCGGGACAGGCAGAACCGGGTGCATTCCCAGATCAGAGGGCTGCGGATCGCCTCCCCGCCGGTCAGCTCGGGAAAGACATCATTCACCATAATTGGACCCGTGGAGGGCAGGAAACGCATTGACCCACCGTGGCTGCCATCGGGCTGCTGCCAGATCACATATAGCGGATCAAGCGCATCGTATTCATCGCGTTCTTCCCCGCAGGCATCTACCGAGACCTCCCAACCCAGCCGAGTCTTGAACTGATCCGCGCGATCCACGAACATCGAATGGGCAAGCTCACGGTGCTTATACAGGTCGTGTGCATATACGTAACGAAGCATAACTTAGTCCCCTTTAGATAGCAAAGTGGGACCAGATTACGATCAGAAGATATTTTCAACTATAGGGTTAATGAACATCAACAGCTTCAACGTGTTAGATGATGATCAACCCGAGACTCAGTGCCCGTGCGATGGCATGCGTGGTGTTGATCGCCCCCAGTTTGAATCGCGCGCTCTCAATATAGACCCGCAATGTGTGCTCCGAAATGGTCAGCGTCTTGGCCACCTGGGCTCTGCTGTATCCCATCGCAAGCAAGGTTAACGCGTCAATCTCACGTGGGGACAGGGGTTGGACGTGCTCCGGGCTGCGATCCGGTTCAAATTCCAGCGCCTTGCGGTTGAAGTAATGCCCGATCAGGATCAGGTCACGGCTGTGTCTGTCCGTGAATTTCGTCCAGGTCTCATCGTTGCAGTTGTGGCTGACCGTGAACAAAGCGAATTGCCCGTTTGGCCCACGGATCGGGATTGAGTACCCCTGATTGCCTACGTCATGTGCAAGGGCGTCCTGCAGAAACTCGCGCGCAGGCTTAGACGACCAATCAAGGCGGCGCCAGTCAACCGGGTGAAACCGCTGATAGCAGCCGATAATGACCGGATCGACACGCACATAGGCTTTTTCCTGATAGCGCTCGACCCATTCCCGCGAATAGGTGCCAAAGTGATAGTGATCGCCAGCGCTGTCGACCCAGTGATACATGGCGTGATCAACCTCAAAGGTCTCACAGACCCGCTCAATGATCTCTTGCAGACCATCGACCGTTGTCGTGGCGTCCAAAACCTCAAGGATAAGATCAAGATTAACTTTGGTTGCCATGAAATGCCTGAATTCTCACTTGGTCTCAGCGCAGAACCTCTGCACCTATTTGGCTGTCGGCAGATCCAAATTGCCGCAGCTCTGGCCTTTGTGCCGCGATCATCGATGCAGCGTCAACGGTAAGCCCGCATAATGATCAGGTTTTTATTTCATAAGCGATTATCTAGGGCGCGGCCACAAAATGTCTTCACCATCAGCGCATGACCGCTGGTCATTCCGCACAAATGTTCGACAACCACGTTCGCACCAGCAAAACAATAACCCGCCAGTCACAGGAGCGACTGACGGGTGAAATAATGTGTCTCTCGAGGGTGTTTACCCTGCCAGAACATCCTCCAGTGTGCGCAGACCGGTCCGGGGCGCCTGAACCAGAACAGACATATTACCCGGCTTGTGCTCGTTGCGGAGCATCTTCATATGCGCCTCCGGCAGATCGTTCCAGGAGAACACCTCCGACATGCAGGGGTCTAGGCGGCGCTCGACCATCAGCTTGTTGGCAGCGGCGGCCTGCTTCAGATGCGCAAAGTGCGAGCCCTGCAAACGCTTCTGGTGCATCCACATGTAACGCACATCGAACGTCAGGTTATAGCCAGTGGTGCCTGCGCAGATCACAACCATGCCGCCTTTTTTACAGACAAAGGTCGAAACCGGGAACGTGCTTTCGCCCGGATGTTCAAACACCATGTCGACATTCACGCCTTTGCCGGTGATGTCCCAGATTGCCTTTCCGAACTTACGGGCTTCCTTGAACCAATTGGCATATTCGGGCGTGTTCACTGTCGGCAACTGCCCCCAGCAGTCAAAGTCTTTGCGGTTGATCACACCCTTGGCGCCCAGCCCCATGACAAAATCACGTTTGCTTTCGTCCGAGATCACGCCGATGGCATTTGCACCAGCCGTATTGATCAACTGGATCGCGTAGGAGCCGAGGCCGCCCGAAGCGCCCCAGACCAGCACGTTCTGGCCCGGCTTCAGATCGTGCGGCTCGTGGCCGAACAGCATCCGGTAGGCGGTCGCAAGGGTCAGCGTATAGCAGGCGCTTTCTTCCCAGGTCAGGTGCTTGGGGCGGGGCATAAGCTGCTGCGACTGAACATTGGTGAACTGCGCAAAGGAGCCGTCGGGCGTCTCATACCCCCAGATGCGCTGGCTGGGAGAGTACATCGGATCGCCACCGTTGCATTCCTCGTCGTCGCCATCATCCTGATTGCAGTGAATGACCACCTCGTCGCCGACTTTCCAGCGCTTAACCTTGTCGCCCACGGCCCAAACGATGCCCGAGGCGTCGGAACCGGCAATATGGAACGGCGCACCGTGACCATCAAAGGGGCTGATAGGTGTGCCGAGAGCCGCCCACACACCGTTATAGTTCACACCCGCCGCCATCACGAGCACAAGCACGTCGTGGCTGTCCAGTTCGGGCACATCGACCACTTCCTGCACCATCGCAGTATCGGGGGTGCCATGGCGCTCTTTGCGGATGGTCCAAGCATACATCTTCTGTGGCACATAGCCCATCGGCGGCAGTTCACCGATCTCATAAAGCTCTTTTTCAGGGGCCTCGTAGGAGAGGGCGCCGTTCTGCGTGTCCAAAGCCATGCTGGCCTCCTTTTTTCCGCTGTTTGCCGCAATGCAGAATCGCAGCTGCTACCTAGGGAATAAGATCCGCCAAGCAACAATGCAACATCATTTATTTAATTTGGGTAATTTTATGACCCAGCGGATGCAGAATAACCTTTTGCACCTGCAGCAATACCAGCCTCTTTTGGCCCGTCAGTGTCAGGCTCCGGGATCAGATGACGGATTGAATTTGCGTAGTAGACAAGCAGATCGTGTTGGTCGGCCACCACCTCGTAGCCGCCCGCTGTCTGTCGCAGGATGCCTCTCATCGTCAGTTGACGTAGCCCCAACTCGGCGGCGGAACCGCGGTCGTTGCGCGATGTATGGATATAAGCATAGGGCAATCGCGACAGCAGCGCGTCCATCCCAGCTTCAATGTCCGCACGGCTGAGCGGCTGTTGACCCTTTGGGAGGTACTCCACAGTGGCGGCGACCAAGGCCACCGGCAATACCGGAACACATTCGCCGATACGACCCATCAGCTCCTGCGCAAGACTCGTCGGCGTGTCCTCTCCTCCGCTGCAAAGAACAAAGTCGCGCAGGCTGAGAGGGCGCCCAAAACTGACTGCCGCATACCCGGATCGCTGGTAGCGCCTCGTCGCCCATAGCCACAGCTGACGCAGCATACGAACCGCCACCACATGGATGCGTGCGCGGAATCGTCGATCACCGGATTTCGCAGCCGATGTCAGGATCTTGTCTTCCAGCACGCGGTCGTAGTTCAGCGCAACAGGCACAAACACCACATCACGCCCGCCCTCGCCCTGTGCCGACTGACCGTCGACGATGTATTTCAGCAGCCCCACCTTCGGCTGTGCCAAAGCGCCATCTAGGCTCAACCCGCCTTCGGGAAAAATCGCCTGGGTCACCCCGCCCTGCGTCGCCAGCCTCACATAGGTCGCCAGAACGCGACGATAGAGGTCATTGCGTGACTTACGGCGGATAAAATAGGCACCCATGGCCCGGATCAATCGCGACAACGGCCATACCCGCGCCCATTCACCCACCGCATAGGACAAGGCCGACCGGTCCGCCACCAGATAGGTGATCAGGACATAATCCATGTTCGAGCGATGATTCATGACAAAAACCACCGTCGCCTCAGGGTCTATTGCCTTCACTGCAGCTTCATCCAGATGACCGAGGCGAACACGATAGATCGCATTGGACAAAAACCGCGCGAGACGGATCGCGATGCTGAAATAGGCAACTGCGGAAAACGACGGGACGATCTCGCGGGCATAACGCCGGGCCTCCTCGAAGGCGACGTTTTCGGGAATGCCCTGCGCACGTGCATGGTCTGCAATCGCCTGGGCCACCTGCGGGTCATAGATCAGCCGCTGTATCATGTCGTAACGGCGTGCCAGTTTGAACGGTTGAATTGGTCGTTCCAGGCGGCGGTTCAACCGCGCCACAGCCCGCTCCAAACGACGACGGAAGAACCACCGCACCGACGGAAACAGGAAATGCGAGGCAAAGGTGATCGCGGCAAACAGCACGATAAGCACAAAAAGCCAAAGCGGGAGTTCCACGGTCTGCGTCATCCTGAGACCCTTCCCTATGCTTGCTGTCATTACAAGCACTTTGCCGGATCGGCAGAGGCACCTATATTTAGCAGTTGGCATGAAATGCCGCAACGCAGCGAATTGACATGGGTTTAAAATTGCAGTCTACATCAGCTTGACGAAATAAAATTACCGCAACACTGACTCGCGAGGCCCGACATGCCGCAGATGCAAAAAGACCGCCCCTGGCTGATCCGCACCTATGCCGGCCATTCCACGGCATCGGCATCCAACGCGCTGTACCGCGCCAACCTGGCCAAGGGGCAGACCGGCCTCTCGGTCGCCTTCGACCTGCCGACCCAGACTGGCTATGACAGCGACCACGTGCTGGCCCGCGGCGAAGTGGGCAAAGTCGGCGTGCCGGTTTGCCATCTGGGCGACATGCGGACCCTGTTCAATGAGATCCCGCTGGAGCAGATGAACACCTCGATGACCATCAACGCAACAGCGCCGTGGCTCTTGGCGCTGTATATCGCGGTGGCAGAGGAACAGGGCGCGGATGTGTCCAAGCTGCAGGGCACGGTTCAGAACGACCTGATCAAGGAATACCTCAGCCGCGGCACCTATGTCTGCCCGCCTAAGCCCAGCCTCAAGATGATCGCGGATGTGGCGGAGTACTGCTACACCAACGTGCCCAAGTGGAACCCCATGAACGTGTGTTCTTATCACTTGCAGGAGGCCGGCGCGACACCGGAGCAGGAGCTGGCCTTTGCCCTGGCGACCGCGCAGGCGGTGCTGGACGAGCTGAAACCGCGCATCGCGCCGGAGGATTTCCCGGCCATGGTCGGACGCATCTCCTTCTTTGTGAACGCGGGCATCCGGTTCGTGACCGAGATGTGCAAGATGCGCGCCTTTGTCGATCTGTGGGACGAGATCTGCCGCGACCGCTATGGCGTCGAGGACCCCAAGTTCCGCCGCTTCCGCTATGGCGTGCAGGTGAACTCGCTCGGCCTGACCGAACAGCAGCCGGAAAACAACGTCTACCGCATCCTGATCGAGATGCTGGCAGTGACGCTCTCCAAGAAAGCCCGCGCCCGCGCGGTGCAGCTGCCCGCCTGGAACGAAGCGCTTGGCCTGCCCCGCCCCTGGGACCAGCAATGGTCGATGCGGATGCAGCAGATCCTGGCCTATGAGACCGACCTGCTGGAATACGGCGACCTGTTCGACGGCAACCCGACGGTCGATGCCAAGGTCGAGGAACTGAAGGCAGGCGCTCGCGCCGAGCTGGCCAACCTCGAATCCATGGGCGGCGCTGTCGCCTCGATCGAGTACATGAAGGGCCGGCTGGTCGAGTCCAATGCCGACCGGCTGAACCGGATCGAGAAGAACGAGACGATCGTGGTGGGCGTCAACAAATGGACCGAGGGCGAGCCATCGCCGCTGCAGACCGAGGACGGCGGCATCATGGTGGTCGACCCCGCGGTGGAGCAGGAGCAGATCAGCCGCCTGAACCACTGGCGCGGCGAGCGTGACAATGACGCTGTGCAATCGGCCCTGGCCGCGCTGCGCGCAGCAGCGCAAAGCGGCGCCAATGTCATGGAGCCGTCGATTGCCGCGGCCAAGGTCGGCGTCACCACCGGCGAATGGGCCGAGGAAATGCGCAAGGTCTACGGCACATATCGCGGCCCGACCGGCGTGTCCGGGTCCGCCTCCAACAAGACAGAGGGGCTGGATGAGCTGCGCGAAAAGGTCAATGCCGTAAGCGACCAACTGGGACGCCGCCTGAAATTCCTCGTCGGCAAGCCCGGCCTAGACGGCCACTCCAACGGCGCCGAACAAATCGCCTTTCGCGCACGCGACTGCGGTATGGATATCACCTACGATGGGATCCGCATGACACCCGAAGAACTGGTAGCATCGGCACTGGCGGACGATGCACATGTGGTCGGCATGTCCATCCTCTCCGGCAGCCATCTGCCCCTGATTGAGGAGCTGATGGGTCGGATGAATGACGCGGGCCTGTCGCATATTCCGGTTGTCGTTGGTGGAATCATTCCCGACGACGACGCTGCCCGCCTTAAAAAGATGGGTGTGGCCCGTGTTTATACCCCCAAGGATTTCGAACTCAACGCAATCATGGGTGATATTGTTGAACTTGCAAAACAACCGCAAACGACTTCACATTAGCGGATTTTCGCAAATCAATTTAATCGACACAATTTTCTTGGTGAAATCACCTTGGGAATAGGGTCATAAATGAATGCGCCTCGTAGCATCACGATGCGCATTCATTTATGGAGAAGAAAATGGCCGTTGACCTCACAACGATGTCACGAAAAGAGCTTTTGGAATTGCAGGCGAATGTCGAAAAGGCACTGAAAGAAGCCGAGCAGCGCGAGCGCATCGAAGCATTGAAAGCCGCCGAAGAAGCTGCCGCAAAATATGGTTTCTCGCTTGACGAGATTGCAGGCAACAACCGGGGCACTGCCAAGAAAACCAAGGCAGCTCCGAAATACCGCAACCCGCAGAACCCGGAAGAAACCTGGACCGGTCGCGGTCGCAAACCTCATTGGGTCCATGCAGCGCTGACATCGGGCGTTGATATTTCCGATCTGGAAATCTGATTTCCAGAAGTTGAGGACAAAGTATGACTGTTCATATCGGAGCCGCCAAGGGCGAGATTGCCGAAACGGTATTGCTGCCCGGCGATCCCTATCGCGCGAAATGGGCCGCCGAAACATTTTTGAAAGATGCCCGCCTCGTGAATGAAGTGCGCGGAATGCTGGGCTTCACCGGCACCTGGAATGGGCATCCGGTCACCATTCAAGGCAGCGGAATGGGCATGCCTTCCCTGTCTATTTATGTGAATGAGCTGATCCGTGACTACGACGCCAAAACCTTGATCCGCATTGGGTCCTGTGGCGGAATGCAGGACAAGGTGAAAATCCGTGACGTGATCCTCGCCATGACGGCAACCACTGTCAGCTCCCCTTCGCGTGGGATTTTCAAAGAGGTCAATTTTGCCCCCTGTGCCGACTGGTCCCTGCTTCAGGCTGCCGCGAAGGCCGCAGAGGCGCATAAGCTCACGCCGCATATCGGTGGCATCTACTCATCCGATGTTTTCTATGACGAGCGACCGGACCTGAACGAGCAGATGGTGCGTCATGGCATTCTGGGCGTCGAGATGGAGGCAGCCGAGCTTTATACCTTGGCGGCCCGCTACGGACGCCGCGCGCTGGCGGTGCTGACGGTATCCGATCACCTCGGGACAGGCGAGGCGCTGCCGTCCGATCAGCGTGAGCGGAGTTTCGGCGACATGGTGGAAATCGCTCTCGAAGCGGCCTTTGCCTGAACTGAGAAATCGCAAAGACCCATAGAAAAGGCAGCGTCGATCGCGCTGCCTTTTTCGTTCTGCCAGCAGACAGGCTCAACCGCGCCCGTGACTACGGTCATACCCGTTGCGCGCAGGTGGCCGCCAATCTCCCAATGCACCGCTTTCGGGGGTGAAGACCTCAATCAACAACGGATGACAGGACGCGGTGTCACTGGTGTGTTCGTCACCACAATCGCCTCCCGGACAGGCGCTCAATGCGCCCAAGAGGTCAATTTCCGCAAAAAACTCAAGATAGTCGCCTGGGCGCACTGGGCTCGCTTTCATGAAGTACTGCCCGGTGTCACGAGTAAATCCGGTACACATGAATACGTTCAGGACATCGTGAATATGCGGCTCGGCTGCGTCCAGTGGCATATCCAGATGATCTGCCAGCGCCCGGGTCAGGTTGGAATGGCAGCAATGATGATAGTGACCGCCAGACAGCAGATTACCGGTGTAGGGGTCGCAGCGGGTGCCGATCACGTCATGAACCGAGCCGCCATAGCCGTCGATCCCGTACCAGCCCAGGCTATCCGCAACAATGGTCGCCATCGGACGCAGATGCGGCAGGCTGCTCCACAGCCTCTCCCCCGTGGTTACATGAGTTCCATGCAGCGCACGCGTTTTTCCGGAGAAAAAGCGCTCGGTCAGATCAGCACTGTTCCAGAGATTTAGGTCCCCGACCTGCGGCCCCTCGACCGAGGTGATACGAAAGAAGCTTCCAGCAGAGACGCTGAAACAGGCCGCCTCCCGCGGCGAGACCAATACTTCGGCGGTTTTCTGCGCCGTCTCACGAGCAGTCCCATATCGCGACAGATCCGGCTTGGGCAATGTCTCGTTCGGGTAGCAGATCACTGGCGCCACGGCACGCCTTTGCTCTGCATCTTCGGGAGGCTGTGCCTCGGTGCCGGGAAAATCAGTAGCGGACATGGCGCAAACCTCTCTGTTGTTTGCGCCATGAAATCCAATGCAGCCGCCGGAAACAAGCCGACATTGCAGGGTGCTCAGGCCCTGCTGATCAAAGATCCGAGATCAGATCACCACCACATCGAGCGGTGGAAAGCCGTTGAAGCCAACAGAGGCGTAGGTCGTCGTATAGGCTCCACAGGAATGGATCACAACGCGATCCCCTGCTTTCAGATCAAGCGGCAGCTGGTAAAGCTGCTTTTCATAGAGCACATCAGCACTGTCACAGGACGGGCCCGCCAGAATGCAGGGGCCGGTCTGCTCATCCCCATGATCGGTTGTGATCCGGTAGCGGATAGCCTCGTCCATGGTTTCCGCCAGGCCTGAAAATTTGCCGATATCCAGATAGACCCAGCGGTGCAGATCGTGCGCATCCTTGCGCGAGACCAGCAACACTTCGGCCGCGATCGCGCCAGCCTCAGCCACCAGGCCACGACCGGGTTCCGCCATGATCTCGATTGCGTCGGGGAAACGTGCCTCCACGAGCGCCATGACCTCCTGCGCATAGCGATTAGGGGCCATCACCTCGGTGCCGTAGCTCGCCGGGAAACCGCCACCGATGTTCAGCAGGGTCAGCTCATGACCGGCGGATTTTGCGGCCTGCCAAACCTGGGCAACCTGATCAAGCGTACCAGCCCACATCTGCGGCTCGCGGGTTTGCGAGCCAACGTGGAAGGATACGCCGGAGACAATCAACCCAAGCTCGCGGGCGCGGTCCATCAGGCTAAGCGCCATCGCACTGGAGCAGCCGAACTTGCGGCTGAGCGGCCAATCCGCCCCGGTGGCTTCGACCAGCAGGCGGATGCAGACATGGGCACCAGGCGCATGGGCGGCCAGCTTGTCCAGCTCGGCCAAGGCATCAACCGCGAAATGGGTGATCCCGATCTCATGAGCAAAGGCGATATCGCTCGGCCGTTTGATGGTGTTGCCGAAGGAAATCTGGCCAGGCCTTGCGCCTGCAGCCAGACACATTTCAATCTCGGCGCGGCTGGCCGCATCGAAATTTGCCCCCATAGTGGTGAGCCGACGCAGAATCTGCGCTTCTGGATTGGCTTTTACCGCATAGTGGATTCGGGCACGCCCAAGGCCTTGGGCCAGGGCGGCGTATTGCCGGGCAACAGCTTGGCTGTCAATCACCAGTGTCGGGCGGTCAAACGCGGTCTGTGCGATATAGGACAGGTGGCGAGAAACGGGGACAATAGCATCTTGACGGGCAAGTTGCCCGGTTACGTTTGCGTTCATGGTCATCTCCAAAAGACCCGGCCATCTATGACCGCTCACTTCAATCAGAGACGTTACCGTCGCTACGTAACCATGGGGGATAACCCTTGGGACAGAGGCGCGTGCGTTGGCGTCTGTCCGCCATATCTACCAAACACACGAGTCGATCAAGAGTTTTCTGGGCCACTGAAGCCCTTATTTTCATGGGGAATTTGATCAGATTTCAGCCATGCACCTATTGCAACACTTACCCGGTGTTTCGGGGTCTGAGGCATGCACGCGGCGCACCGTCTCCTGGTTGGACGGCACCACAGGATGCACAGCGCCACTGGCTCGCCGACTTTTCCTGACGCCAGCGACAATCCCGGCTGAGGGTGGATGTATTGTGGCGCCAAAGGAAATATCCAAGGACACCGAGCAACAGAAAGAGGATCAACACTGGCATATCGCCTGTTTACCGATCCCCACTGTCAGCCGCAACTTCGGGGCGCAGTGGCTGCTCGACAACGCAGAACGCCGCCCACAGCAGGTGAGCGGCGTTCTCCCTAATCAAAGCTTGGCAGGGCTTAAACCGCGCGTTCAACCATCATCTGCTTGATATGCGAAATTGCCTTGGCCGGGTTCAATCCCTTCGGGCAGGTCTTCGCACAGTTCATGATGGTGTGGCAGCGATAGAGCTTAAACGGATCCTCCAGCTCATCCAGACGCTCAGGTGTTGCCTCATCGCGGCTGTCGATGATCCAGCGGTAGGCGTGCAGCAGCGCGGCCGGCCCAAGGTAACGATCCCCGTTCCACCAGTAGCTCGGGCAGGATGTCGAGCAGCTGGCGCACATGACGCATTCATACAGCCCGTCCAGCTTCTTGCGATCCTCGATGGACTGCTTCCACTCTTTCGCGGGGCGGTTGGTCTTGGTTTCCAGCCATGGCATGATCGAGGCATGCTGGGCGTAGAAATGGGTCAGATCTGGGATTAGATCCTTCACCACCGGCATATGCGGCAGCGGGTAGATCTTTACGTCGCCCTTGATCTCATCGAGGCCGTAGATACAGGCCAGGGTGTTGATCCCATCGATGTTCATCGCACAGGAGCCGCAGATCCCTTCGCGGCAGGACCGGCGGAATGTCAGGGTCGGATCGATCTCATTCTTGATCTTGATGAGCGCGTCCAGAACCATCGGACCGCATTTGTCCATATCGACAAAATAGGTATCCACCTGCGGGTTCTTGCCGTCATCCGGATTCCAGCGGTAGATGCTGAATTTGCGCACATTGGTTGCGCCTTCGGGCTTGGGCCAGGTTTTACCCGTGGTGATCTTGGAATTTTTCGGAAGTGCGAATTCGACCATAGATCGTTCTCCTTGCTTAGCTGCCCGCCAGCCACAGGCACAAAGCGCTGCGCTGGCAGGAGATCGGTGTCCGCGCTCCGGCAGGGCCGGAACGAAGATCTGTCGGTGTAGCGACCCGGTCGGTCGCAATCTGGTAGGCGCAGGGCAGCATCAGCGCAGCCCTCCCGCCGCTATCGGCGTCTGATCTGCAAGCGACGCAAGCCTTTTGGCATCGTCAGGGTAGTGTCGGCTCAGCGCGGCAAGCAGTGCCGTGTCACGCGCTGCGATATGCAGGATCGCCTGATACTCAGCGTCACCGGACATGCGCTGCCAGCGCTGATCCGTCCGCAAATCAAAATCGGCGCCAGCCTCTGGCGTATCAAAGGACGAACCACCGCCATAGCGCTGAACCTTGCCAAGGGTATTGTCAACGCAGGGCAGCCCCAGTCGATCCAGCAGAGCGGAGCGGTATTCCGCGTCATGTATCCAGACATCATAGTCAATCACGGTCAGAGCGAGATCATCCGCCTGCGCGACCAACTCCAGCATCTTGCGGTAGCTGTCGATCGCCCGCAGCACCGAAGCGCTACGATGCGCTACCGTGAAATCCGGGTTCCGTTGTAGCTTCTTCAAAAGCGAGGCCGACCAGTTCAGAAACCCACGCAGCAACAGGATATCACCGCTCAGAAGAGTCTCATCCAGATCACCGGAAACTGGCCGTTCCAAAGCGAAGTCCGACGGCACCGTATCCTCATATGAGATGAGCAAAAGGCCACCGGCCCCCAGCGTTGCCCCCAACCCTGCCAGATCGCGCGTATCATGGCGCGCCAGCTGCACAGCGTTGCGCTCCACCCCCTGATGATGCGCCAGCGGCCCCCGGCCCGATTTGCAATTGTTGAAGAACAACGCCTGTCCGTGCGGCGCATTGCGCTGCAACCAATTGGCAACCGCATGATTGCCGGAACGACGCATCCCGAACATCCGCAGCGCAGCATCGGGCCGCCAGCCGAGTTCTGGCCAACAGCCCGCATTGCCAACAACGCCTGCAACCGGCGTCACCGACGATGTCCGGCCTGTCGCCATCACGCGACCACCTGCACAGATGTCGCCACTCCCCCGCGTATGCGGGGAAATGTTGCAATCTGATATGCTGGGGCTGCCTGCATCACGCTCTTAGAAGGTCCGTGCTTTGGGCGCGATCTTCGCCTCGCTGATGCCACCTTCGGCCTCAGTGGTGAGCGGCTCGACGATCACCGGGCGATAGGACAGATCCACCTTGTTGCCATCGACGCGGCTGACGGTATGAACCCGCCAGTTTTCGTCGTCTCGGTTGGTGAAATCCTCATGCGCGTGGGCGCCACGGCTTTCCTTGCGCGCCTCGGCGCCAACGATAGTGGCCAGCGCGTTTGGCATCAGGTTGGTCAGCTCCAGCGTTTCCATCAGGTCCGAGTTCCACACCAGAGACCGGTCGGTCACAGCCAGATCATCAAGCTTGGCAGCGATCGCTGTCATCTTGGTTACGCCTTCGGACATGGTCTCCGAGGTGCGGAACACGGCAGCGTCGCTTTGCATGGTGCGCTGCATCTCAAGACGCAGATCAGCGGTCGGTATACCGCCCTTCGCGTGGCGCAGACCATCAAACCGATCAAAGGCCTTGTCGACCTGTGCCTGGTTCAGCACCGGGTTCGGGGCATCCGCATCGACAACCTTGCCCGCACGGATCGCTGCGGCGCGGCCAAAGACCACGAGGTCGATCAGCGAGTTCGACCCCAAACGGTTGGCACCATGCACCGAGGCGCAGCCCGCCTCGCCCACAGCCATGAGGCCCGGCACAACGGCGGTCGGGTTATCTGCGGTCGGGTTCAGCACCTCGCCCCAATAGTTGGTCGGGATGCCGCCCATGTTGTAGTGCACCGTGGGCAGAACCGGGATCGGTTCCTTGGTCACGTCAACACCGGCAAAGATCTTGGCGCTTTCGGAAATGCCCGGCAGCCGCTCAGCGAGCGCCTCGGCCGGCAGGTGGCTGAGGTTCAGGTGAATGTGGTCACCATGCTCGCCAACACCGCGACCTTCGCGGATTTCCATGGTCATCGAACGCGAAACATAGTCACGCGGTGCGAGGTCCTTATACTGGGGCGCATAGCGCTCCATGAACCGCTCGCCTTCGGAGTTGGTAAGATAGCCACCCTCGCCACGCGCGCCCTCGGTGATCAGACAGCCGGAGCCGTAGATGCCGGTCGGGTGGAACTGCACGAACTCCATGTCCTGCAGCGCCAGGCCTGCGCGCGCCACCATGCCGCCGCCGTCGCCGGTGCAGGTATGCGCGGAGGTGGCAGAGAAGTACGCCCGTCCGTAACCGCCGGTCGCCAGAACAACCATCTTGGCGTTGAAAACATGCATGGTGCCGTCGTCCAGCTTCCAGCAGACAACGCCCTGACACTGCCCGTCCTCGGACATGATCAGGTCGATGGCGAAATACTCGACATAGAACTCAGCATTGTTCTTCAGCGACTGACCATAGAGTGTGTGCAGAATGGCGTGGCCGGTCCGGTCCGCAGCGGCGCAGGTCCGCTGCACGGCGGGACCCTCGCCGAACTCTGTGGTGTGACCGCCAAAGGGACGCTGATAGATCTTGCCTTCCTCGGTACGCGAGAACGGCACGCCGTAATGCTCCAGCTCATAAACCGCCTTGGGCGCTTCACGGGCCAGATATTCCATCGCGTCGGTGTCACCCAGCCAGTCAGACCCCTTGACTGTGTCATACATGTGCCACTGCCAGTGATCAGGCCCCATATTTGACAGCGACGCCGCGATGCCGCCCTGCGCCGCGACGGTGTGGGAGCGGGTCGGGAACACCTTGGTCACACAGGCTGTGCGCAGGCCCTGTTCTGCCATGCCGAGGGTCGCACGGAGGCCAGCACCACCGGCGCCAACCACGACCACGTCATAATCATGTGTTTCGTATTCGTAAGCAGCCATTGAGAACCTCGGAATTTACAGGGCCAGGCGGATCAGCGCATAGGCGCTGACAGCGGCCACGGCATAGGACAGGCAGGTGATCAGAATAATCGTCAGACGACCTGCAAAACCGTGAACATAGTCTTCGATCATAATCTGCGCGCCGGATTTGAAGTGCATCATGCCCACCCAGATGGTCAGCAGAGCAACCAGCGCCGGGAACGGGCGCGCGTAATAGGCTGTGATCTCTTCGTAGGATCCCCCCAGCGCGGAGCCAAAGGTGAAGACAAACAGCGGAACCAGGATCAGCAATCCGATGGAGCTGACCTGCATCGACCAGTGATGTGCTGTACCGGATTTTGCTGCACCCATGCCAACGGCACGCTTGCGATCTGTCAAATAGCGCATTGCGACGACTCCTTCAGCTCAGACGATAACAAGGGTGAGGACGGTCAGAACAACCGATCCGATAATGACGGCCCAGCCCAGTTTCTGCGCGGGTTCCAGATCCAACATCTTGCCGTTGTCCCAAATCAGGTGACGCACACCGGCCAGCGTGTGGTACCAGAGGCCCAGCACCGACAGGCTCATCACGATGTCGCCGAGCCAGCTGGTCATCACCGCATTTGCGGTGCGGAAATAATCTTCAGAAGTTGCCGCCGCCAGAAACCACCAGGCGATCAATAGCGCGCTCACAAGCAAGGCATTGCCCGTAATCCGCGTCAGGATCGAGGTGATCGAAGTGATCTGCGGGCGGTAGACCTGCAAATGTGGCGAAAGCGGGCGGTTGCCCCGATTTACATCGGCCATGTTGGCTCCTTTCCGGTTAGCTGACGACGTTTTAGCGGTTTTTTGCGTCCTGTCACGCAAACGAGCGGTAAAAATGCGCAGTTATTTTTGGGAATGCTACGAAAACAACAATATGTGATCACACGGTTCCGGTAAGTGATCACAAAACAGCATATAGGTGAATCCTTACAGAATCACATGGTGTTCGCGAATTTAATGGACTGACGGGACAAAGCTGCCCAAATCTGCATTTTGCTGTGCCACTTCCCGCAACAGTTTTTTGCGGATCGCATCTGGATAGTCGTCGAATCTGGCCGCAGTCTGAACAAAGGCGCCGGGTCCGTGAATGAGCTGTTCAAAGAAATACGCCGTCAGATCCGGCTCGCTCTCCTCAATTGCAAGCGCATTGACAGTCACCCCTGCCGCGCTGAGAGCACCGCGCATCGCCGTCGGCTCGATCCCCTCATTCGACGGCCCGTCACCAGAAACATCGATCACCCGGCGGCGACAGCTCGGCACCAGCTGGAACTGCTCCAACGCCAGCTGCAGTGCCTCACCGATGCCGGTTGCGTAGTTGCGCCAGGGGCGCGGAGCACTGGCAATCTCCGCAGCCAGCCGGTCGACCGCCGGGAAATCTGTGACGCTGCGCCAGCTGAGCGTCAGGTCCTGGCGCCCGCTGCCCGACCATTGAATTAGCGCTACCCGCGCCTGTGCCCGCACCAGAGCCTCGGCGACGATCCCATCGCGCAGCGCCGCAGCCAATCCCTCCATCTGCGTGCGGTATTCCTCGACATCGACGCTGCCGGAGACGTCAACCGCCAGAACCAAGGCAAGATCGCACGCCCGCGTCTGCATCGGCGCCAGTGTCACAAGCATAAAAACGCACAGTCGAAGGATCCGCATATTCCAAGCTTAGCGAAAACCGGGCGGTTGCCCTATCGTTTTTCGCAGCCCGCCCGCTGTCCCGCAAACAGGGTCTCGATCGGCGCCCAGTGACCCAGCACCTGGCGGCTGTGCCGATCATAGGCGAACCAATTGCCGCCACCAGCGGGCTGATCCCAGCGCCGATCAATCGCCACGCCCCTCAAGGCGCAGTATAGCAGTGTGCCGACCGCCCCGTGACCACAGAAAACTAGCGCTGAATCCGGGTAATCCTGCTCCACCGCCTGAACCTCCCGCTGGATCCGCGCCTGCGCATCCACAGCTCTCTCCCAGCCGCGTACCGACTGCGACGGCTTCGCAAAGAAGGCATCAGCCTGCACCTCAAAGGCCTCAGGCAAAAGATACCCTGTGCTGGAGCGATCGTTCTCATGCGTGTTCGGTCGACAGCTGACCAGCGCCCCAAGCGCGGCGGCCAGCGGCGCGGCGGTCTCGACCGCTTTGCGTTCGGCGCTGGCGATCACCGCCGCCTTGCCTGTCGGCTTCAATATCGTCAGACGCTGCGCCAGGTGCGCCACCCGCGCTGAGCCGATCGCGGACAGCCCCCAATCAGGCGGGGCGACAGCCGCGTCTATCTCCACCTGCGGATGCGTGATGTAAAGAACAGTGGCGGGATCAAGTTCGATCATTTCACACCCATTGATCCCGCGTAGGTCATCGTGGCATCAGGGCCCAATAGTCCAGATCCAGCAGGACCTCGGGCCGATATTTGTTGTCATCCCCCTTCAGCTGGAACGGAGCACCGCCACTCGTCGCAACCAGACGTAACCGGATTGCCCCAACCCCGGGAGCCGCGGTTTCCGCCTTGTCCAGAACCTCCGACCAGGCGCGAATGGTCATGCCGGATGTGCAGGGGTTTGCGTGGGCGCCTCCATTCAGCCCCACGATCATCTGTGCATTGGCAAGGCCGTTGAACGACAGCGCCCGCGCCATGGAAATCACATGACCACCATAAATCAATCGTGAGCCATCAGGCCGCGCGGTGGTGTCGAAATGCACCTTGGCCGTGTTCTGCCACAGGCGCGTGGCCAGCATGTGCTCAGCCTCTTCAACAGTGACCCCGTCAATATGGTCTATCTGCTCGCCAACCTCATAGTCGCCCCAGCGATGCGTCTCGCCTGCCAGCGTGAAATCATAGTTGGAAAAATCCAGCCCGGCAGGAATGACCAGCTCCTCAGCAGAGATCACCCGGGCCAGGTCCGGAATGCAGGTCTCCGGCGCAGGGACGTCCAGGTCTCCTTTGCGCACCATCACCCAGCGAACATAGTCAAGCACGCAGTCATCACGTTGGTTGAGGCCACGCGTCCGCACGTAGACCACGCCGGACTTTCCGTTTGAGTTCTGCTTGACCCCAATCACCTCACTCTCGGCGCGCAGGGTGTCGCCCGGGTAAACAGGCAGGTGCCAGCGCCCCTCCGCATAACCGAGGTTCGCCACCGCATTCAGCGAAACATCCGGCACGGTTTTGCCAAAAACCATGTGAAACGCCGCCAGATCCTCCAGCGGCGATTGAGCCAGACCACATCCGCGCGCAAATTCATCCGAGGAATAGAGCGCATGTCGCGCCGGGTAGAGCGCATGATACAATGCGCGCTCCCCACCTGAAACCGTCCGCGGCACCGCATGATGCAGCACGTCGCCGACGGCATAGTCCTCAAAGAACCGGCCCGGATTGGTCTTGGCCATTAGTGATCTCCCAATTTGGTGTCAGGGGTATAGGTGCCGGGCACCTCTTTCACCACAGATTGACCACAGCGCATGATACCCTTCACCGGATCGAAGGTCTGGGTGGGACTGCCATAAAGCTCCCACCCTTTGTTCAGTGCATCGGTCACCTTGTGGCAGAAGGCCGAGGTGTCGTCCTCGGACAGAAAACGATAGAGTTTCATCAGCGATCACCCCGGAAACGGCGAAGGGCCAACCAGCCCGTGGATATAGCCGATCACCCCCAGCAGCACGATCGACGCGACAAGGAACATCCCATCTTTTGCGATGCTGCCTTTGGGGTTCGGGGTCCAGTTCGGCTCGGACCGGTTGATCACAACCATTTCAGCCAGCGCCCAGACGAGCATACTGCCAAAGAGCACAAAAGAGGCCGGATCCCAGTTCACCAGAAGATGCGCCACGGCCCACATCGCAAAGCCGAGCAGCATGGGGTGACGCAGCTTGTAAAACAGCGCCCCCTTGCTGGGGCCAGGACTGGTAAAGTAGAGGCCAAGCAACACCAGAGTGTTGTTGATATGGGTAAGAAACGGGGGCGGCAGCGCCAGATCGAAGGATTCGGCACTGCGGTAGCCGATCACCATCAAGACAACGCTTGCAAGCAGCGCAAGCGCCATCATCCCCTTGCCACGACCCCCCATTGCGGCGCGCGCATCCGGCGCCAGCCTTTTGAAGAAATGCGCGCCCCACCAGATCAGGATGCCTAGAAGCAACAATGCCATGTCAGTCTCCCCAAGAAATATGACTGACCCAACGCCTAGGCGGAAAACGCCGCAATTGCATCCGCTTTTGCGAGAATTTCGCGGGCCGTGGCGACATGCAGGTTTTCGACGATCTTGCCATCGACCACCGCGACCCCCTGCCCCTCTGCTTCGGCTGCATCAAAGGCCGCGATCTGACGACGGGCGAGGTCAATCTCATCCTCTGACGGAGCAAAGGCCGTATTCGCCACATCGACCTGCGCCGGGTGGATCAGCGTCTTGCCGTCAAACCCCATGTCGCGGCCCTGGGCACACTCCACTGCAAGGCCCTCGCCATCCTTGAAGGCATTATAGACCCCGTCCACAATAATGATCCCTTCCGCCTTTGCCGCGAGCAGACATTGACCGAGCCCGGCCATCAACGGCAGCCGATCCGCGCGGAAACGGACCTGTAGCTCCTTGGCGAGATCGTTTGTGCCCATCACCATGCCCTGAAGCAGCGGGTGTGCGGCGATTTCTGCTGCGTTCAACATGCCGCGAGGCGTTTCCATCATTGCCCAGAGCGGCGTATCGCCTGTGACCTTGGACAGCTGATCCAGGTCAGCGGCAGAGGACACCTTGGGCAGCAGTATTGCATCGCAATCCATCTCGGCCGCCGCCTCTGCATCCGCGGCGCCCCAGCGGCTGTCCAGACCGTTGATCCGAACGATTTTCACCCGACCGCCATACCCCCCTTCGTCCAGTGCCGCCGCCAGCGTCGCCCGGGCGTTTTCCTTCTCATCGGCAGAAACGGCGTCCTCGAGGTCGAAGATAATCGCATCCACAGGCAGGCTGCGCGCTTTGTCGAGCGCGCGAGGCTTGGAACCGGGGATGTAAAGTACCGAACGATAGGGACGTGTGCGCGGATCCATGAGCGACCTCCTGAGACATTTTGTTGCGCAAACGGGTACCCAAATGAAAGGAAGCTTTCAAGTGAAATTACGCCGCAGCGCAGAATTCCCGACATCACACCGGTTGGAAACGAGTCACCGTGGAAACCTAAATACTTGGAGCTATTTATTATTTTAAGGAAAAATCAAGGAGAACTCTGCGTTAATGGGATGTCAGCATCTATTTGCAACACTTTTCAGACCGGATGAGGACCGAACCAAAACGGCATGACCCTTCCGGGAGCGGGCAAACAGATCCGCGCAGACGATGACGCGATACCGGCGCGATGCATGACCCGCCCGGGTCGGATCACACGACCCGAGGGACCGCCCCGCTGCCGGATCTTCCGGAAAGGGTAAAACCCATGTTGAAGAAGACGTTTGAAGTTGCAGTTCTCAAAGGCGCCACGCTGGCGGCACTTGGTCTTATGGCCCTGCCGGCGGCGGCACAAACCAGCAATAACTGCGCGCCCCGCGATCAGGTCGTGAAACGGCTGGCTGAGCGCTACGGTGAAAGCCGCCAAAGCATTGGGATTGGCCAACGTGGTGTCGTGATGGAAACATTCGCCTCGGCCGACACTGGCAGCTGGACAATCACGATCACAACGCCGGGTGGGGTGACATGCCTTGTTGCCTCGGGCCAATCCTTTGAGTTCCTGGCTGAGGCGCTCCCGGCCGTCGACAGTGACGCCTGACAGACGGCCCACCCGAAGACAGAGGACCACCTGCCTAATTGGTCGGTTCGTCTAGCGGCGGAGGGGAGCAGCAAACGGCCCTCTGCCAATCTGGCTGACCGGGACTACGGGCACGGATAAAGACACCTGGATTTCTCTGGCTCCGGCATTTTAAACCTTTGGGGCGGGGTCGATCATTAGGTCAACCCATCCCAGATCAGCTTGGTCCCCGTGGCCAGCAATAAAACATAGGTCAGTCCAAAAAATAGCGGCTCAGATACCCGGTGGTGCAGCCGCACCCCGATCCAGGCCCCCAGCAAGGCAAAGGGCGCCAACATCAGATCAAGTGTCAACGATGCCGGGGTCACCAACCCAAGCATCGCATAGGGCACGAACTTCGCCATATTCAGAACGCCAAACACCAATACGGTAGAGGCCTGATATTCCGTCTTGGTCATTTTGCGCCCCAGCAGATAGACCGCCGCCGGCGGCCCGCCGGCATGGCTTACAAAGCTGGTGAACCCCGCAACCAGTCCGGCCAACAGCCCGGTCACATCAGCGTTCTCACGCGGCTCTGCCAATCGCGCCCGCAGATGCCCCGACAGCTGCCAAGCCACAAACCCCACCGAGATGACACCGATGAGGATCCGCATGGCATCTGCGTCGACAGATCGGTAGAAGACAGCCCCCAACAGCACACCGGGCAAACCGCCGACAATCAGCAAAAGCGACTCGCGCATCCGCCAGCGCCCCCAGTACGGTCGGAGTGATGCCACATCAATCAGCATCAGCAACGGCAACATAAAGGCTAGTGCTACACCAGGCTCCACAATCAGAGCAAGAATCGAGGATGAGGCAAAGGCAGCACCAGAACCAAAGCCCGCCTTGGAAACACCCGCGAAGGTAACTGCCAGAACCGCCACCAGAAAAAACATAACCGTGATCTCGGGCATCTGAGAAATCCCTCTAAGTGCCTCATATGTCGATTTTTTAAACAGATCCGTCCGAAATGAACAGTCTGCGGCAGATCAGCCGTAGCCACGCAGGGATCTTGCGCCAAGACACAGAAGGGCTTAGTCCTCCCGGCAATCACAACCGGACCGGAGAGATATTCCAATGGCTCGACCCAAAATCGCCCTGATCGGCGCAGGCCAGATCGGCGGCACACTTGCCCACCTCGCAGCACTGAAAGAACTCGGCGATGTCGTCCTGTTCGACATTGCCGAAGGCACCCCTGAAGGCAAGGCGCTCGACATCGCAGAATCCGGTCCTTCGGAGGGCTTCGATGCCAAAATGAAGGGCACCCAGTCCTATGAGGACATTGCAGGCGCCGACGTCTGCATCGTCACGGCCGGTGTCCCGCGCAAGCCCGGCATGAGCCGCGATGACCTTCTGGGCATCAACCTCAAAGTTATGAAATCCGTCGGCGAAGGCATCCGTGACCACGCGCCGGACGCATTTGTGATCTGTATCACCAACCCGCTGGACGCAATGGTCTGGGCCCTGCGCGAGTTCTCGGGCCTGCCCCACGAGAAGGTCTGCGGCATGGCCGGTGTTCTGGACAGCGCCCGCTTCCGTCACTTCCTGGCTGAAGAATTCAACGTCTCCATGAGAGATGTCACCGCCTTTGTGCTGGGTGGACATGGCGACACGATGGTTCCGCTGACACGCTACTCCACCGTCGCGGGCATCCCGCTGCCGGACCTGGTGAAAATGGGTTGGACCAGCCAGGAGAAACTCGACGCGATCGTTCAGCGCACCCGTGACGGTGGCGCCGAGATTGTCGGCCTTCTGAAAACCGGGTCGGCCTTCTACGCGCCCGCCACCTCGGCGATTGAAATGGCAGAAGCCTACCTCAAAGATCAAAAGCGCGTCCTGCCCTGCGCGGCTTATGTTGATGGTGCTCTGGGCCTTAAAGGCATGTATGTTGGCGTGCCCACGGTGATTGGTGCCGGAGGTATCGAACGCGTCATCGACATCAAGATGACCGCAGACGAGCAGGCAATGTTCGACAATTCAGTCAACGCAGTCAAAGGCCTGGTCGAAGCCTGCAAAGGTATCGACGGCTCATTGGCTTGAATTCGACGGCAAGAAACACGTCATTTTAGAAGGCCCGCCATCTTGGCGGGCCTTTTTCTTGCCGCACGGCCTCCAGCAGGAAGCCGCCCCCTCCCGTACCCAGTTAGATCCCAAGAAGGCGCAGCACGATATCGGCTCGAGCCGCAACAGTCGTTTTAGGCAGGACAACGACACGATAGCCGAGCCGTCGATAAGCCATTACCAGGCGGTCATACTCCTCAACAGCCTGTCCGAAACCATGCTGCCGCTCGGCGTCCTGGCAATAGATCTCCGCCCAGGGCGGCGTTAGGACCACCAGATCGTGGTAGCGTTCGGATTTGGCCAGAAAATCGCCAACAGGCCGTCCGGTGACATGCGACAACGCGACCGCCGCATCCACCATCCCCCGGTCAAAGAACACCCATCCCCGGGTAGAAGAAACGCCGCGGCGATCTTCGCGCGCAAGATCCATCGCCCGTCGCGAAAACGCTTCCATATTCACCCATGGCAGCGCAGCGCCGCTCCCCAGCTTTTCCTCGGCGACGATCCGACGCCCCGGCTCGGCCACAGTCGCAAACCCGCGCCATCCCAACTCAGTCAGTAGAGTGGATTTTCCACCCCCTGAACATCCCGAAAGAATGACATGCCGCGCTGTCCCCTCGGTCATGAAGCCCCCCCCTTTTGCATCATGGAAACTGCCCGTCGCCTCAGCGCTCGGGTGTTGGAAATCTCTGCCGTGCCCCGCTGAGACGGCGACCCCACATGCCCAGTTCGTGCCACACGCGCGGCGTCCGGGCGGTCGAATGCCGCATCCGGGCATCTTACGGTCGGTCAGGATCCAAACCTCTCCCATCGAATCAACTGCATTCACATTCTGTAAATTTGTGATCACACGCCGGAAAACTGTGATCACAAATTCGATAAATCTTCGGGAATTCTTTACCAGCTGTGAGAAAACCCTTTAAACATTGGCGCCATGACGGCGTATTAGACAAGACAATTGCAGCCAGACGGGACAGTTTCAGATGAACATCCACGAATATCAGGCCAAGGCCCTCCTCCGCAGCTACGGCGCGCCGGTTTCGGACGGGCGTGTGGTGCTCAAGGCAGAAGATGCCAAAACCGCAGCTGGTGAGCTGGACGGCCCGCTCTGGGTGGTCAAAGCTCAGATCCACGCAGGTGGCCGCGGCAAAGGCTCCTTCAAGGAAGCCGACGCGGGCGAAAAAGGCGGCGTGCGCTTGACCAAGTCGGTCGAAGAAGCCGCTGACGAAGCCAAAAAAATGCTGGGCCGCACGCTTGTGACCCACCAGACCGGCCCGGCCGGCAAACAGGTGAACCGCATCTACATCGAGGCAGGCTCCGGCATTCAGACCGAACTTTACCTCGCGCTGCTGGTGGACCGCCAGACCTCGCGCATTTCCTTTGTCTGCTCCACAGAGGGCGGCATGGACATCGAGGAAGTGGCGGAAGCCACCCCCGAGAAGATCCTGTCCTTTTCCGTTGATCCGGCAACCGGCTACCAGCCGTTCCACGGCCGCCGCATCGCCTTCTCGCTGGGTCTTGAGGGCCAGCAGATCAAGCAATGCGTCAAACTGATGGGCCAGCTCTACAAGGCATTTGTCGAAAAAGACATGGAAATGCTGGAGATCAACCCGCTGATCGTCTCCGACAGTGGCGATCTGAAGGTCCTGGACGCCAAGGTCGGTTTCGACGGCAACGCGGTTTACCGCCACGCCGATATCTCCGAGCTGCGCGACACCACCGAGGAAGACCCCAAGGAACTGGAAGCCTCCAAATACGATCTGAACTACATCGCTCTGGACGGTGAGATCGGCTGCATGGTGAACGGTGCGGGTCTGGCGATGGCCACCATGGACATCATCAAACTCTACGGCGCTGAGCCTGCGAACTTCCTCGATGTTGGCGGCGGCGCCACCAAAGAGAAAGTGACCGAAGCGTTCAAAATCATCACCTCTGACCCGAACGTCAAAGGCATCCTGGTCAACATCTTCGGCGGCATCATGCGCTGCGACGTCATCGCCGAAGGCGTGGTCGCCGCGGTGAAAGAAGTCGGCCTGAAGGTTCCGCTGGTTGTTCGCCTCGAAGGCACCAACGTGGAAGCCGGCAAAGACATCATCAACAACTCCGGTCTTGATGTCATCGCAGCCGACAACCTGTCCGACGGCGCCGAGAAGATCGTGAAAGCGGTGAAAGGGTAATTCTTTGCGGAAGCTCATCTTCTCCCTTCCGATTTTAGCGCTTGCTGCATGCCAGACCACTGGCTCAGCCACGCAAGACACGCAGCCTCAAACTGCGGCAGCGGGGTCCAGCCAAACATCTGTTTCAGCAGATGCAGCCTTTGACCATGGTGTCAAATTTTGCATTGGTTATTTGCAGTCAGGAACTCCTATTGAGACCTTGAGCAATGTCGGCTTCAGGAAAAGTTTGGACGCTTGGTCAACTAAGCCTTTCCTAGCGTCCTCAAGCTTCGAGGACCCCAAAGTATACGTTACCACGGTTCGGGGAGATGAGTGTTTTGTGACAATCACCCCGAAAACCCGCAATGAAATGGTTTCATATTTCGCGAGAGCTGAACGTGTTCTTTCTGCGCAGGGCTACCGCAAGGAAGTAAGGACGTTCAGAAAAGGCAGAAAGTTCACCTATTTCATCAAGGGCACGAATGAGATCAGCCTTCAGGCTTCAACCTCGGGGACTATCGTTTCTGTCCACCTCGCGAACTAAGGCATTTGCTGGAGAGCTTAGATTCCACAGCGCTGTAACAGCGGCCAAGCCGCACTAATAAGGAGACTCCTAAAATGGCAGTCCTTATCGACGAAAACACCAAAGTGATCTGTCAGGGCTTTACTGGCTCGCAGGGCACCTTCCACTCCGAACAGGCCATCGCTTATGGCACGAAGATGGTCGGCGGCGTGACCCCCGGCAAAGGTGGCCAGACCCACCTGAACCTGCCGGTTTTCAACTCCGTGCACGAAGCCAAGCACGTCACCGAGGCGAATGCCTCCGTGATCTACGTGCCACCGCCCTTCGCGGCTGACTCCATCCTTGAGGCCATCGACGCCGAAATGGAGCTGATTGTCTGCATCACCGAAGGCATCCCGGTTCTGGACATGATGAAGGTGAAGCGCGCGCTGGAAGACAGCAAATCGCGTCTGATCGGCCCGAACTGCCCCGGCGTCATCACTCCAGATGCCTGCAAGATCGGCATCATGCCCGGCCACATCCACAAGCGTGGCTCGGTCGGCGTTGTGTCCCGCTCGGGTACCCTGACCTATGAAGCTGTTAAGCAGACCGCCGATATCGGTCTCGGCCAGTCCACCGCTGTGGGCATCGGCGGCGACCCGATCAAGGGCACCGAGCACATCGACGTGCTGGATATGTTCCTGGACGATCCGGAAACCGAATCCATCATCATGATCGGTGAGATCGGTGGCTCCGCTGAAGAAGAAGCCGCAGAATTCCTCGCCGAGCAGAAGAAAAAAGGCCGTTGGAAGCCGGTCGCTGGCTTCATCGCAGGCCGTACTGCCCCTCCGGGCCGTCGCATGGGCCACGCCGGCGCGATCGTCGCAGGCGGCAAAGGTGGCGCAGAGGACAAGATCGAAGCGATGAAATCCGCTGGTATCGTTGTGGCTGACAGCCCGGCCACCCTGGGCGAGGCCGTTCTGAAAGCTATCGGCAAATAATGCCGAAGGCTGCCTCATATGGCATCAAGGACCAAATCCCGGACGGGCACACCCTGTCTGTCCGGGAACCGAGCGGCTGTCCGGGCCGCTCGTCTTCCCGTTTCAGGGATCCTTTTGCAGATAAGATTGTTACCTCCAGAGGCCGTTCTTATCTGCTGCAGGATTCCGAGGGCGTTTTACTCTTCCGAAACGCCTTCTGATCAGGCTGCAACGCATTGACCCAAGGTCGCACCAAAACCGGTCCCAACCCGCAAGAGGTACTCTCATGACCGACCAGAGCCCTAACGATCTCTTCCATGCCTCCTCCTTCATGCAGGGGCACAACGCGGAGTATCTGGAGCAGCTCTATGCCCAATATGCCAATGACCCCAACGCGGTGGATGCCGCCTGGGCGGAGTTTTTCCGGCAGATGGGGGATGCAGAGCTCGACGTGAAGGCCGAGGCCGCAGGCCCCTCCTGGGCGCGCTCCGACTGGCCGCCTGCTCCCAATGACGACCTGACGGCCGCGCTGACCGGCGAATGGCCCGCCCCGGAAGAGAGCAAGAGCGCCGGCAAGAAGATCAAGGATAAGGCCGCAGCCAAGGGTGTCGAAGTGACCGACGATCAGGTCCAGCGCGCCGTGCTGGATTCGATCCGGGCCTTGATGCTGATCCGGGCCTACCGCATCCGCGGTCATCTTGCGGCCAATCTCGACCCGCTCGGGATGCGCGAGGACGCCCAGCACCCTGAGCTGGATCCGCGCACTTACGGCTTCAGCGAAGCCGACATGGATCGCCCGATTTTCATCGACAATGTTCTGGGTCTTCAGGTCGCCTCGATGCGCCAGATCGTGAACATCGTGAAACGCACTTACTGCGGCACCTTTGCCCTGCAGTACATGCACATCTCGGACCCCGAGCAGGCCAGCTGGCTGAAGGAGCGGATTGAGGGCTACGACAAGGAAATCACCTTCACCCGCGAAGGGCGCAAGGCGATCCTAAACAAGATGGTGGAGGCCGAGGGCTTCGAGAAATTCCTGCACGTCAAGTACATGGGCACCAAACGCTTTGGCCTTGATGGCGGCGAGAGCCTGATCCCGGCGATGGAACAGATCATCAAGCGCGGTGGCGCGCTGGGGATCAGAGACATCGTGATCGGGATGCCGCACCGGGGCCGCCTGTCGGTGCTCGCCAATGTGATGCAGAAACCCTACAAGGCGATCTTCAACGAATTTCAGGGTGGCAGCTTCAAACCCGAAGACGTGGATGGATCGGGCGATGTGAAATATCATCTTGGCGCGTCGTCAGATCGTGAATTCGATGGCAATTCCGTCCACCTGTCGCTGACCGCGAACCCCTCTCACCTCGAAGCGGTAAACCCGGTGGTTCTGGGCAAGGTGCGCGCCAAGCAGGATCAGCTGAAAGACCGCGATCGCAGCAAGGTTCTGCCGATCCTGTTGCACGGTGATGCGGCCTTTGCCGGCCAGGGGGTCGTGGCGGAATGCTTCGCCCTGTCAGGGCTGCGCGGCCACAAGGCAGGCGGCACCATGCATATCGTGGTGAACAACCAGATCGGCTTTACCACCGCACCGCATTTCTCTCGCTCCTCTCCGTATCCCACCGACAACGCGCTGGTGGTTGAGGCGCCGATCTTCCACGTCAACGGCGATGACCCGGAAGCGGTGGTCCATGCCGCGAAGGTCGCGACCGAATTCCGGCAGAAGTTCCACAAGGACGTGGTTCTGGATATCTTCTGCTACCGCCGGTTTGGTCACAACGAGGGCGACGAGCCCATGTTCACCAACCCTCTGATGTACAAGAAGATCAAGGGCCACAAGACCACGCTGTCGCTTTATACTGAACGTCTGGTGAAGGACGGGCTGATCCCCGAGGGCGAGATTGAGGATATGAAAGCCTCGTTCCAGGCTCGCCTGAACGAGGAATTCGAAGCCGGAAAGAACTATAAGCCGAACAAGGCGGACTGGCTGGACGGACGCTGGTCGCACCTCGACAAACACGGCGCCAAGTATCAGCGCGGCCGTACTGCCATCAAGCCGGACACCCTGAACGAAATCGGCACCGCACTTTCACGCGTGCCGGAGGGCTTCCCGATCCACAAGACCATCGGCCGTTTCCTTGAAGCCCGTGGCAAGATGTTCGAGACCGGTGAAGGCATCGACTGGGCGACCGGTGAAGCACTCGCCTTTGGCTCGCTGCTGACTGAAGGCTACCCTGTCCGCCTCGCCGGTCAGGATGCCACGCGCGGCACCTTCTCGCAGCGCCATTCCGGCATCGTGAACCAGGAGACCGAAGAGCGCTACTATCCGCTGAACAACATCCGCAGCGGCCAGTCGCAGTATGAGGTGATCGATTCCGCCCTGTCGGAATATGCTGTCCTCGGGTTCGAGTATGGCTACTCGCTGGCGGAACCCAATGCGCTGACCCTGTGGGAGGCCCAGTTCGGTGATTTCGCCAACGGCGCCCAGATCATGTTCGACCAGTTCATCTCCTCCGGCGAGTCCAAATGGCTGCGTATGTCAGGCCTCGTCTGCCTGCTGCCGCACGGGTTCGAAGGTCAGGGCCCGGAGCATTCCTCCGCCCGTCTGGAACGCTTCCTGCAGATGTGCGGCCAGGACAACTGGATTGTGGCGAATTGCACGACACCGGCAAACTACTTCCACATTCTGCGTCGTCAGCTGCACCGCACCTTCCGCAAGCCGCTGATCATGATGACGCCGAAATCGCTGCTGCGTCACAAGCTGGCGGTCAGCAAGGCCGAGGAGTTCACCACCGGCTCAAGCTTCCACCGCGTGCTGTGGGATGATGCACAGCACGGCAACTCCGACACCAAGCTGGTGGCAGACGACAAAATCAAGCGCGTGGTGCTCTGCTCTGGCAAGGTCTACTATGACTTGCTGGAAGAACGTGACGCGCGCGGCATCGACGACATCTACCTGATGCGGATCGAACAGTATTATCCCTTCCCTGCCATCTCCCTCGTAAAAGAGCTGGAGCGCTTTAAGGGCGCCGAGATGGTCTGGTGCCAGGAAGAGCCCAAGAACCAGGGTGCCTGGACGTTCATCGAGCCGAATATCGAATGGGTGCTGACCCGTATCGGCGCCAAGAACAGCCGCCCGATTTATGTCGGTCGCGCCACATCGGCCTCACCCGCGACGGGTCTGGCCAGCGAACACAAAGCCCAACAAGCTGCGCTCGTCAACGAAGCGCTGAGCATCGAAGGATAACACCCTATGACCACCGAAGTTCGCGTGCCCACCCTGGGCGAATCCGTGACCGAAGCCACCGTTGCCACCTGGTTCAAGAAACCCGGTGATGCCGTAGCGGCTGATGAAATGCTCTGTGAGCTGGAGACTGACAAGGTCACCGTCGAAGTCCCCGCCCCTGCCGCAGGCACCCTGGGTGAAATCGTCGCCGCCGAAGGCGAGACCGTAGGGGTCGACGCCCTTCTGGCCACCATCTCCGAAGGTGCGTCCTCCGGCGCCGCAACCTCGGATGCGCCCAAGAGCAATACCACGCCAGCCGCAGACACCGGTGACAAGGCGGGGGCCAGCACCGATGTGATGGTCCCCACTCTCGGTGAATCGGTCAGCGAAGCCACCGTCTCGACCTGGTTCAAGAAGGTCGGCGATACCGTCGCGCAGGATGAAATGCTCTGTGAGCTGGAAACCGACAAGGTCTCGGTCGAGGTGCCCGCGCCGGTCTCCGGCGTTCTGACCGAAATCACCGCCGCAGAAGGCAGCACCGTGGATGCAACGGCCAAACTTGGTGTGATCTCCGGTGGCGACGCTGGCGCGGTCACCCCCGAGCCGACAAAGGCAGAAACCGCCGGTGGTGCGCAATACACCACACCTCCTGCAGGTCAGGGCGGTCCCGCAAAGGATGTCGCCAATGCGCCCTCCGCAGAGAAAGCCATGGCCGAGGCCGGTCTGTCCGCAGATCAGGTCCAGGGCACCGGTCGCGATGGCCGCATCATGAAGGACGATGTCGCCCGCGCTGTGGCTGCGGCCGCAGCGGCACCGGCGGCTACTGCCTCGGCGCCCGCAGCTGCCGCTCCGGTGCGCGCACCTGTGGCAGCCGACGACGCCGCGCGCGAAGAACGGGTGAAAATGACCCGCCTGCGCCAGACCATCGCCAAGCGTCTGAAGGACAGCCAGAACACCGCGGCCATGCTCACCACCTACAACGAGGTCGACATGACCGAGGTGATGGCCCTGCGTAATGAGTACAAGGATCTGTTCCTGAAGAAGCACGGTGTGAAACTGGGCTTCATGTCCTTCTTCACCAAGGCCTGCTGCCACGCGCTGAAGGAAGTGCCCGAGGTCAATGCCGAGATCGACGGCACCGACATCGTCTACAAGAACTTTGTCCACATGGGCATCGCCGCAGGCACGCCCACGGGACTGGTGGTTCCGGTCATCCGCGACGCCGATGCAATGTCCTTTGCTGACATCGAAAAAGCGATAGCCGAGAAAGGCGCGCGCGCCCGCGACGGCAAGCTGTCGATGGCGGAAATGCAGGGCGGCACCTTCACCATCTCCAACGGTGGTGTCTATGGCTCGCTAATGTCCTCGCCGATCCTGAACCCGCCGCAATCCGGTATCCTCGGCATGCACAAAATCCAGGACCGCCCGATGGCGATCAATGGCAAGGTCGAGATCCGCCCGATGATGTATCTGGCGCTATCCTACGACCACCGCATCGTCGACGGCAAAGGTGCCGTGACCTTCCTCGTGCGCGTCAAAGAAGCGCTGGAAGATCCCCGCCGGTTGTTGATGGATCTGTAGGATAGCATGCGCGCGCTGTTCCAGATTACGGAGAAGGGCCGGGCGGCTGATGGCCGCCGCCTCGCAGCGCGCGCAACTCTTGTTCAGCTCGCCGTTGTCTGGGGGCTGTTCGCCGTTATTGGCACGCTGGAGATTGCTGCTGGGAATGAGATTGCGCCCTACTCGCAAGCGATGGTAGCGGTTTGCATATTCTATATCTTTTTTCTCTATGCTCTCGCCCGCGATTGGGCGGTAGTGGGCATTCTTTACGGTGGATACCTTCTGCTAGGATTTTTTGTTGGCGGCAATCTTATCGGGTTGGGCTTGCTTTACGCTCTTGGCACCATCGTTTCCAGTATCCTGAACTTCGTGACTCTGTGCGGCATCGTGATCTGGCTGCGAAACCGATCTGCAACCTCTACAAGCATTGTGTAAGGTCTAGATGACCCCTGAACTCACCGCTCTCACCCTCGCCGCCCTGCTCCAGGTCTTTCAGATCGCCCTGATGGCGGTGCCTGCGAACCTTGAGCTGGGTCAGGGCAAAACGCTTGGGCCGCGCGACCGGGATCGTCTGGGCAGTGATCTGCGCGATCAGCTCTCGACCCGCACCGCGCGTCTACACAGGGCGATGTCAAACCACTTTGAGGGGCTGATCCTCTTCGGGATCGCCTGCCTGGTGGTGTCACTGGCGGGCAAGTCAACCGGGTTCACCGCGGCCTGCGCCTATGCCTACCTCGGCGCGCGCGTCCTCTACATTCCCGCCTATGCCTTTGGCTGGGTCCCGTGGCGCTCGCTGATCTGGTCTGTGGGCTACCTCGCAACCACCCTCATGCTGATTGCGGCCCTGACATGAGCCGTCATCTTTCCCAAAATACTCCGGGGGAGGCCCCGCCAGGGGCCGGGGGCAGCGCCCCCCTTCCCCATGATCTTCATCGCTAACCCCTCAAGGAGCACATCAATATGGCATCCTATGACGTGATCGTAATCGGCGCCGGCCCCGGTGGCTATGTCTGCGCTATCCGCTGCGCCCAGCTGGGCCTCAAGACCGCAGTGGTCGAGGGCCGCGAAACCCTCGGCGGCACCTGCCTCAATGTCGGCTGTATCCCGTCAAAGGCGCTCTTGCACTCCACCCATCTGCTGCATGAGGCCGAGCACAACTTCGCCCATATGGGTCTCAAGGGCAAAAGCCCCTCAGTCGACTGGGCACAGATGAAATCCTACAAGGAAGAGGTCATCGGCCAGAACACCGGTGGCATCGAATTCCTCTTCAAGAAGAACAAGATCGACTGGATCAAGGGCTGGGCTTCCATCCCGGAGGCTGGCAAGGTCAAGGTGGGCGATGACACCCATGAGGCAAAGAACATCGTGATTGCCTCCGGCTCCGTTCCCTCGGCTCTGCCGGGCGTCGAGGTCGACAATGACAAGGGCATCGTGGTGGATTCCACCGGCGCACTGGACCTGCCGAAGATCCCAAAGAAAATGGTGGTAATCGGCGCTGGCGTTATCGGTCTGGAGCTGGGCTCGGTCTATGCCCGCCTGGGCAGCGAAGTCACCGTGGTGGAATATATGGACGCCGTCTGCCCCGGTATGGACAAGGACGTTCAGCGCAGCTTCAAGCGGATCCTTGAAAAACAGGGCCTGACCTTTGTGATGGGCGCGGCCGTCCAAGGGGTCGACGCCGCCAAGACCAAGGCAAAGGTGAATTACCAGCCGAAAAAAGGCGGCGACGAAGAGGTGATCGACGCAGATGTGGTGCTGGTAGCGACGGGTCGCAAACCCTTTGCGGAGGGGCTGGGGCTGGACGCCCTCGGCGTCAAGATGACCGAACGGGGTCAGATCGCCACCGACGCCCATTGGGCGACCAATGTCAAAGGCGTCTATGCCATCGGTGACGTCATCGAAGGTCCTATGCTGGCCCATAAAGCCGAAGACGAAGGCATGGCCGTTGCCGAGGTGATTGCGGGCAAACATGGCCACGTCAACTACGGCGTGATCCCTGGCGTGGTCTACACCACACCGGAGGTGGCCACCGTCGGCCAGACCGAAGATGCGCTGAAAGCCGAAGGTCGCAAGATCAAGGTGGGTAAGTTCATGTTCATGGGCAACGCCCGCGCCAAAGCGGTGCATCAGGCAGAAGGCGGCTTCGTCAAGCTGATCGCCGATAAGGAGACCGACCGCATCCTGGGCGCTTCGATCATTGGCCCGGCAGCCGGTGACCTGATCCACGAAATCTGTGTAGCAATGGAGTTCGGCGCCTCCGCCGAGGATCTGGCGCTGACCTGCCACGCACATCCGACCTATTCCGAAGCTGTCCGCGAAGCGGCGCTGGCCTGCGGTGACGGTCCGATCCACAGCTAAATGGAGCAGCGCAGGAAACCGGGTGCCCTACCCGGGCTCCGCCTGCTAGATATCTAACCCACACCAGAGCGGCCCATCCATGGTGGGCCGCTTTCTCATGAACCGGAGCCTCTGCCATGACTGTCAGCCTGCAAGTGATCTACCCCGCCTGCGCCGACGCGACGTTTGACTATGATTATTATGAGACCACCCACCTGCCGCTGGTCGAAGAACATTTTGGCGATCTGATGGAAACCGTCGAGGCATCGCGCGGGATTGCAAGCGGCCCGGATATTCCGCCGGCCTATCTGCTGATCGCCACGATCACCTTTCCAGATATGGACACATTGGACCGCGCGATGGGCGAAAAAAGCGGACCAATCATCGACGACGTCGCCAATTTCACCAATGTGCGTCCGCAGATCCTTGTCGGTGAGGTCTTGATGAGCTGACCCTGCTCTGCCACCCGGGCGAACCCTGCTGTGAAAGCCCGGATGGGGCATTCACAGCCGCTCCCGGTTACCAGAGGGTCTTGGCTGCACGGGGCGCCCAGGCCTCGTCATAGGCTACACCGCCCTCTTGCCCTGCGGTCTGCTCGGCCAGGATCTCGCCCATAGAAGGAAGCCCCGCGCTTTCGTCGCCTGAGGTCCAGGTCCGCGCCCGCATCAGCGCGCGGGCGCACTGGCTGTAGATCTCGCCAATCTCGATCACAATCACTGTGCGCGGCTGCTTGCCGTTCTTGTCGAACCGGGCCAACATCGCCGCATCCGCAGTGACCCGTGCCCGCCCGTTGACCCGCACCACATTGTTTGACCCCGGTACCAGAAACATCAGCGAAACCCGGGGGTCCCGCAGGATGTTTCGCAAACTGTCGATACGGTTGTTACCGCGCCAATCCGGCAGCGCGAGCGTTCCCGGATCCAGCTCCAGCACCACCGGACCATCATCACCGCGCGGGCTGTCATCGGTCCCCTCCGGCCCAACGGTGGCCAACATGCACAGTCGCGATGCCATGATCCACTGCCGGTACAGCGGCGTCATCTGCCGTGCCACCTTGCGCAGGGACGGTGTTCCCGGAGCGCCATAAAGCGCCTCCAACTCATCAACTGTGCTGAGAAATTCCATCGACCTTGAACCCCGCTTCCTCCATCAACTTGTCTGAATGTGTCTCCACTTCGCGCTCCAGCGTGGCCATGAAGGCATCGCGGTCCAGTCCCGGGGCGATAGAAGGCAGAAATTCCACAACGCCCAACCCCGGTTTGCGCATGATCCCGGTGCGTGGCCAGAACAACCCCACATTGGTCGCCGCAGGCACACAGGGCTGCTCCAGCGCGGCATAAAGGACGCCAGTGCCGATCTTGTACGGCCGGTCAACCCCGGGCGCGACCCGCGTGCCTTGCGGATAGATCACCAGCTGGCCGGGTTCTGCGAATTCTGCTGCCACGTCCTTGACCATGCGGGCAATGGCATTGCCTTTCTTGCCACGGTTGACCGGCACACAGCCCAGGCGCTTGGCATAAATGCCGATAATCGGCGTCCACAACAGCTCACGTTTCATGATGAACTTGGCTGCTGGCGTGGCGTGAAAGATAATCAGAATATCCAGAAAACTCTGATGTTTGGCCGCAATGATCACCTCATCGGTCGGGACCTCGCCACGCACCTCCGTACGCAGGCCCAGCATCCAACGCGCGCACCACAGCACATAACCGGCATAGCTGCGACAGGCCACCCGGGCACCGCGCGGCGAGACCAGGGCCCATGGCGCAAAGACCAGACCAAAGATCAGCATCATCACATAGATCTGAATCATGAACACGGCCGAGAGCAGCCATCTAAACGCAGTTATCACGCCAAATCTCCAAGACGTTTGTTGGCCGCACGGGTGGTCGCGGCAAAGGCGACAAGCGCGCCAAGCAGAGGGATGCAGAGTGGCAGGAGCCAGCTCCAGCCTTGAAAGCCAAGCCCGGTAAGGAACCCGCCCTCGCGGGAGGCTTCGGGCATCAGCCAGACCCCGAGCATTCCCAGCGCCATGCCAACGCCGGCACCAAATAGCGCGCGCAGGGTGAAACGCCGGATAAAGGCCTGAGCGATATAGGTGTCCAGCGCGCCGACGAGACGCAGCACCTCAATCACCTGGGCATTGGCCGCGAGCGCTGCATTCGCAGCAAGGGTGATCATCGCCGCGGTGGCCCCGCCGATCAACAGGATGGACACCCAGGCCAACCGCCGCAGCGCCTGGGCAGCATCCACCAGCGGCGCCCGCCAGCGCGTGTGATCATCCAAGATCGCGCCCGGAACCTCAGCCTGAAGGCGCAAGCGCAGACCGGTCTCATCATAGCCCGGATCGCCCTCGATCACTTCGATCAGCTGTGGGATCGGCAGCGTATCCAGCGGCAGTTTGGTGCCAAACCATGGCGCCAACAGAGCCGCCTGTTCCTCGCGGCTCAGCGCACGAGCAGAGGCGACACCCGGCGTCTGTTCCAGAATGGTCATTGCCGCCTCGGTCTGGGCAGCACGCTGCTCCGCCGGTGCATTGATCCGTAGCGTGGCCGCGCGCGCCAGTTCCTCTGCCCAGCGATCTGCCAAACGGCCGGAGGCCAGCGACAGCGCCAAGGCAAAAACCGCCAGAAACGCCATCGCACCAGAGACAAACAAAGTCAGCTGGGCGGTAAATCCACTGGGCGGAACAACACGGTCAGCCTGGGCATCCCCGACAATCAGGTTGCGCAAACGGGTCAGTTTCATAGGTCCGCTCCGGCCTGCTGAAGCTGGCGGTTCGAAATCCGCAGGACTCGTGCCTGAACCTGCTTCTTGGCGGCTCGGATCAACGACAGATCATGTGTCGCGACCAGAACGGTTTTGCCCATGTGATTCAATTCCACCAACAATTGCAGCAGCCGCTGCGACATGTCCCAATCCACGTTGCCAGTTGGTTCATCGGCGATGATCACCTCAGGCGAGAGGATCACCGATCTGGCCAGCGCCGCGCGCTGCCGCTCACCACCAGAGAGCTCCGGTGGGGTGGCATGGGCGCGCTCCGACAGGCCAACCCAGTTCAACAGCTCGCGCAGATTAGCCTCTTCCTGGGTGATATCCCGCCCGGAGACCGTCAACGGCAACGCGATATTCTCCAGCACCGGCAGGTGATCGAGGAACCGGCAATCCTGGTGGACCACCCCGATGCGGCGGCGCAGATAGGCCATCTGGTCACGATCCAGCCCCTTGATATCCATGTTGAAAGCACGTGCGCGGCCTGACGTTGGTGTCAGCGCGCCGTAACAAAGTTTCAACAGGGTGGTCTTGCCCGCGCCCGATGGGCCTGTCAGGAAATGGAACGACCCCGGTGCCAGCTGCACCGACACGTCGCTTAGCAGTTCCCCGCCACCGTAGTTGTACCCCACATTGTCCAGCTCGATCACGGCGGTCCCCTTTTGGTCACCGGTGTTTTGCCCGACTGTGCGCCCAGTTTCAATGGTCCGCGCTGTTGCCACGCCACCCCGGCTGAAACAGTCCGTTCGGATGAGAGCGATTGGCTCTTTCGTGGAAAGACGGAACTGCCTATGATTATTCAACAATCACCCGCCGACAGCCGCCCGGCCCCCCCGGGAGCCACCTCAGGTCCCAAGGAGTGACCCATGCGACTGACATGTCCGAACTGTGCCGCCCAATATGAGGTGCCGGATGATGTGATCCCCGATGAGGGGCGCGACGTGCAATGTTCCAACTGCGGGCAAACGTGGTTTCAGGCTGGCCGTGCGATTGAGGCGGAGGATGACCCGAGCATTTCCCCCGCTGCGGAACCCGGCGACGATATAGCCCCGGTTGAGGACGAAATCGGCACCCCTGATCCCGCTTCCCTTACGGCGACACAAGACGATGACATCGTGGAAGACGCGCCGGAGGAGGAGACCGCAGAGCCTGATCAGCAGGATGAAATCCAGAATCAGCCGCCAGAGATCACAGCCACGTCGCGAGGTCTTGACCCGACGATCAGCGATATTCTGCGCGAGGAGGCTGAGCGTGAAGCCCGGCTGCGCGCCGCTGAAAGCAACAGCCTGCAAACACAGACGGATTTGGGACTGGATTCTCTGCCGGAAGAAGAATCCGCCCGCCGTGCCCGCGAAGCCCGCGAGCAGATGGCCCGGATGCGTGGCGAAGATCCCCAGCAGCTCTCCACCTCGGAAACCGAATCCCGTCGCGGATTGCTGCCCAATATCGACGAAATCAACTCCACCCTGCGATCCGGTGAAGGGCCTGCGGCCCCGATCGCACCACCAGTCGATGCACCGACCCCAAGGAAAAAGCGGAACTTTGCACGGGGCTTTGCCTTTGCACTGTTGATCGCGCTGGGTCTTGCCATGGCCTATGACAACGCGCCCCTGATCGCCCAGAAGCTGCCACAGGCGGATCCCTACCTCAGCACCTATGTCGCCAAGGTGGACGCGGCGCGGCTGTGGCTAGATACGCAGGTGCGTGCATTCACCGTGCAGCAGTAGAACCGCAACCAGACGGTACCGGCGACCGATCGGACACGAACGGTCGTCCCGCAGGTCCACCGCCGTCGTCAGAAGCGATCCAGAAGACGCTCAAGATAGCTTCGCTCAGTCTCGCTACGGCTGCGCTCTCCGGCGCGGCGGCGGATCTCTTCAAGAAGGTCCCAGGCGCGGCGATAGGCCTGCCCTTCGCTGAACTGCCCGTCGGAAACACCACCATCACCCTGTTCCCCATTGCGTCGGCCAAGCGGATCCATTTGGTTGCCTTGGCTTGAGCTGCTGGTGCGCCCCTGTCCCTGTCCCTGACCCGGTTGCTGCTGTTCGGCCATTGCCTCTCCCAGCGCGCGCATTCCCTCTCGCAGAGCTTCCATCGCGTCGGACTGGCGGTCGATGGCCTCGGCGAGGTCACCCTGCCGCAAAGCCTCCTCCGCCCCATCCATGGCCCGTCCGGCATCATCAAGCGCATCACGCGTCGCCTGACCGCCTTCGCCATTGCCAAGCGGGAGGCCATCCCGCTGCGCCCGCAACTGATCGCGAAGAGCTTGCTGGCGATCAGCCAGCGACCCGGCAGGACCCTGTGTGCCGCCCTGCGGAGTGTTGGCGCCGCCACCCTGCCCGGTCCCATCATTATCAGGCGCGCGCTGTCCCTGACCACCCTGACCGGGCTGCCGGTCACCGCTGGGGTCGCCGGAGCCGGGCCTGTCGCCTTGGCCACCCTGATTGCCCTGACCGCCCTCGTGGGACTCCCCACGTCCCAGGCCGCCATTGCGCCCTTCATTTCCCTGACTTTCGCCGCGGCGTGCACCGGGATTGAACTGCTCCTGCAAATCCCGAAATGCCTGATCCGACAAGCCCTGCTGCTCACGCAGGGTTTCGGCCAACCCCTCCATGCTCTGCTCTCCGGGGCTGCCATCCTGACCTTCCTGCCCTTGGGTGACACGCATGTTTTCCATCATCTGCTGGAACTCGCGCAGCGCCTGCTCGGCCTCGGCCATCCGGCCCTGTTCCATCAGCTCCTGAATACGATCCATCATCGCCTGAAGATCCTGCTGAGTGAGCTGCATGGCGTTCTCATCCGGAGCGCCTTGCGGCTGCCCGTCATTGCCCTGCTCCTGCGCCTGTCGCTGCAACTGACGCAGATAGTCCTGCGTGGCATCGCGCAGCTGTTGCATCAGACGGGCAATCTCTTCATCGCTGGCACCATCGCGCATCGCTTGGCTCAGCTGCTCCTGAGCGCGCTGCATGCGGGCAAGAGCGTCGCCGACATCGCCTTCCTCCAGCTGGATTGCCAAATCCCAGAGCGCTTCAGCCAACGCGTCCTGCTGCTCTGGCCCAAGCGTTCCTGCGTTGCTGTGCTGTTCCAGACGACGCAGGATAGTGCGCAGACGCAGATAATCCCCATGGTCGTGGAACACTTCGGCCGGATAGGTCGACAGGGCGCGCAGGACCTGGGCCACCCGTGGCGCATTGGCACGCGCCCAGAGCAGATCGCGCCGCTGCTCTGCCACCGCTGCGGCCATCGGATCAAAGAAACGCCGGGTCACCAGCGGCGCCCTGAGCACCTCTGCCTCGGTCTCCTGCCCCTTGGCGTCCTGTGCGACCATACGGTAGCTGACAGGCATGTTGGCCCAGGGGTGTTTGGCGAAGGCCTCGATCACCTGCTCATCGAAGCTGTGGCGATCACCGGTCAGCGGCAGTGGCAGGTCCAGAACAATCGGCTCCCGCGTATCTGGTTCGGCTGCCAGCCCATGGCTCCGATCAATCTCGGCCATATCCAGCGAGATTTCGACCTGACCAGCCGCCACGCCGTAATCGTCACTGGCGGTATAGGCAAGCGAGGTCGTATCATCGGACTCCAGCGTCGGCTCTCCCACAATGGCAATCGTCGGAGGCAGGTCCTCAATCAGCGTCACATCCCAGCTGCGGCCACCGGTGCCATTGATGGTCAATGTCCCGTCGCGGGTGATCACGAAACTCTGCTCAGCCGCGGCGGCAGAGGGCACGTCTCCGGTGCGTCCCGAGAGGGTTTCATCCAGTGTAAGATCTCCGACCTCACCGTAAAACCGCAGGGTCAGGCGGCTGTTTTCGGGCAGGGTCAGAACCGGCTCGGACTGATCATTGAGATAAAGCACCGGCAGACCGGTGTAGCGCGGCGGTTCGATCCAGCCCTCCCATGTCGGCCCTGCTGCCGCATTCACCGCGCCGGGGGCCATCTCGCCAAGGCTACCAACCCGCCAGATGGAACCGAAGAGCATGGCAACCGATAGCGCCAGAAGTGCCAGATAGCGCAGAGCAAAGGGGTCAGCGCGCGCGACTGACAGATTGGGTTTAGGGGCAACTGCGGTGGCGGCACGCGCCTGCATCCGCCGCTGATGCGCCTGCCACAGGGCTTGCGACGCCGGATCATCCGACCCGATGGCCTGCGCGTCCAGCAGCGCCGCAATAGGATGTCCGGGCAGCGTCATATCCAGACGAGCCAGGGCGTCGGACAGACTGGGCATTCTGAACCGCCAGCCCCCAAAGCCAATCGCGACTGCTGCAGCCAACACCAGCAGCACGGCCCCCACCCAGACCAGTTCGATCGGCAACTGCTCGTGCAGGCCCAACATCACAGCGGCAAGCGCCAGCATCAGCAGCGAAACCAACGGCCAGAAGGCGCGCACCAGACGTTCCGACAACAGCCCCACCCAGGTCAGCCGCAACGGCCAGCGAAGCCGCACAAGGCGCGGATCTGAGAGCCTCGGGCCTGAGCCGCGACCTGTTGGGATCGGATCGGACGGCAGATCGGAACCGCCGTCTTTCCGCGAGTACCCACCCTCCGCCTGCGGGCGCGCCGGTGAACCCGGCGCGGCGGCAGATGTCGCGTCAGCCTTGCGGCGAAACTTGGGGTTGTTGACCATGCGGGCGGCGCCTCCGATCAGCCCTGCGCCGCGTCAGATGTCGCGGTACCCGTCAGAGCCACTCGGGGATGGTATCGCGGTTTATCATTTCGTCAAAGTCCGGACGTCGGCGGATAACCGCGAATTGATCCCCATTGACCAGCACTTCAGGGATCAACGGGCGCGAGTTATATTCGCTCGACATCACTGCGCCATAGGCGCCAGCACTGCGGAAAGCCACCAGATCCCCCGCTTCCAGGGGCGGCATATCGCGATGGCGCGCAAAGGTATCGCCAGTTTCGCAGACCGGTCCAACGATATCATATGGACGCTGCTCCACTCCGGCGTCGGCTTCGATCACCGGAACAATCTCGTGATGCGCCTCATACATGGCGGGGCGGATCAGATCATTCATGGCGCCGTCGATGATCAGGAAATCCCGGTCCTCGCCGGATTTCACATAGATCACCTTGCTCACCATGATGCCGGCATTGCCGGCAATCAGACGCCCCGGTTCGATTTCGATCTCACACCCAAGATGCCCCAAGGTGCGCTGTACCATAGCGCCGTATTCAACCGGCAACGGTGGCGTATCGTTCGAGCGGGTGTAGGGAATACCAAGGCCACCGCCAAGGTCGAGACGGTGAATCTCATGACCATCAGCGCGCAGCTGCTCGGTCAGTTCCGCCACTTTCTGATAGGCCAGCTCGAACGGGGCCAGTTCGGTCAGCTGCGAGCCGATATGTACGTCAATGCCGATCACCTTCAGCCCTGGCAGGCTGGCGGCACGGGCATAGACTTCCCGCGCCCGCGCAATCGGAATGCCGAATTTATTCTCAGACTTGCCCGTCGCGATCTTGGCGTGAGTCTTTGCATCGACATCCGGGTTCACGCGTACAGTGATCGGCGCCACAACGCCCAGTTCCTGCGCAACCGCGTTGATCACGTCCATTTCCGGCTCGGATTCGACATTGAACTGACGGATACCACCGCTCAGGGCGGTTCGGATCTCGTCCTCGGTCTTGCCGACGCCCGAAAACACAATCTTGTCACCGGGAACCCCGGCCGCCTTGGCGCGCAGATATTCGCCCTTGCTGACCACATCCATGCCGGCGCCGGCCTGTGCCAGCGTTTTCAGGATCGCCTGATTGCTGGCTGCCTTCATTGCGTAGCAGACCAGATGATCCATCTCCTTCAGCGCATCATCAAAGAGGTGGAAATGGCGCAGCAGTGTCGCCGTTGAATACAGGTAAAACGGAGTGCCCACAGCAGCCGCGATCTCGGCCACCGGCACATCTTCGGCGTAGAGAGCGCCGTCACGATAGAGAAAATGATCCATAGATCGCGCTTAGACCAGAACCGGGGCGCGGATCAAATGATTCCGCTCAGGGTCAGACGCCCAGATAGACGCTGAGTGGCCCTTTGTGCAGGCCAAGGCCGCCGCCCGCGTGGACGCCGCTGCTGGACACGCCAACTCCGGCATTGAGCGAGGGTCGTACCGGCTCTCCGTCGACCCCGCAGGCCGCAAGACCCACGCAGGCCACCAGAATACCCAGGATCAGAACGGTTTTCTGCATATTGATCCCTTTCGATCTGGGCGGTTGCGATTGAACCGGCACATCACCGCTTAACCGCAACCGCCCTGCTATCAGTCCGCCAGGAGGCTCTGCCAGCGGGCCACCTGCGCGCGCACCTGGGCGGGTGCGGTGCCGCCGTAAGACATGCGCGAGTTTACCGAGTTTTCGACGCCAAGCACAGTGAAGATGTCCTCGGTGATGCCTGCATGCACGCCCTGCATATCCTCCAGGGAGAGGTCCGGCAGGTCGCAGCCGCGCTTTTCGGCCATCGCCACCAGGGTGCCGGTCACGTGGTGCGCATCGCGGAACGGCACCTTCAACACCCTAACCAGCCAGTCGGCCAGGTCTGTGGCGGTGGAGAAGCCGGAGCCTGCCGCAGCGGCCAGTGACTCGCGATTGCCGGTCATGTCCTTGACCATGCCTTCCATCGCCGCCAGCGCCAGCATCCAGTTGTCGGCAGCGTCAAAGACCTGTTCCTTGTCTTCCTGCATGTCCTTGGAATAGGTGAGCGGCAGCCCCTTCATCACCATCATCAGCGCGGTGTTGGCGCCAAAAATCCGGCCCACCTTGGCGCGGATCAGCTCAGCCGCGTCCGGGTTCTTCTTCTGCGGCATGATCGACGAGCCGGTGGAGAAACGATCGCTGAGCGTCACGAAACGGAACTGGGCAGAAGACCAGATCACCAGCTCCTCGGCAAAGCGGGAGAGGTGCATGGCGCTGATCGAGGCACAGGACAGGAACTCCAGCGCGAAATCGCGGTCAGAGACGGCATCGAGCGAATTTGCCGCCGGACGGTCAAAGCCCAGCGCCTTGGCGGTCATCTCCCGATCGATCGGGAAGGAGGTACCGGCCAGCGCCGCCGCGCCCAGCGGCGATTCGTTCATCCGCGCGCGGGCATCGCGGACGCGGGACAGATCGCGGCCGAACATCTCCACGTAGGCCATCATGTGGTGGCCCCAGGTCACCGGCTGCGCGGTCTGCAGATGAGTAAAGCCCGGCATCACCCAATCGGCGCCAGCCTCCGCCTGCGACAGAAGCGCGCGGATCAGCGCCAAGAGGCCGCTTTCGGCGGCGTCCAGCTGGTCACGTACCCAGAGTTTGAAGTCGGTTGCCACCTGGTCGTTGCGGCTCCGGCCCGTGTGCAGGCGGCCCGCAGGCTCACCGATGATCTCTTTCAGGCGGGCCTCCACGTTCATATGGATGTCTTCCAGTGCGGTGGAATACTGGAAGGTTCCGCCCTCGATCTCTGACAATACGGTGAGCAGCCCTTCCCGAATGGCCTCGGCATCATTATCCGTAATGACACCTGTCGCGGCCAACATCGCCGCATGGGCCCTGGAGCCGGCAATGTCCTGGGCCGCCATCCGCTTGTCGAACCCGATCGAGGCATTGATCGCCTCCATGATCGCGTCCGGGCCAGCGGCAAAGCGGCCGCCCCACATCTGGTTCGAGGATTGATCTGTCATGGTGTGGAACCCCGGAGATAATATGCGTCTGTTTCGTCAGCTAACCCTTTATATGGCCCTTGCCCTCGGTGCAAATGCCGCCTTTGCCGCGGACCCCGCAGCCCTTTCCGAGCTCCGCGAAGGTGACATGCGCCGTCTGATCCTCCACCCGGAAGCAAAACCGACCTCCAGCAACAGCTTTGAACTGGAAGACGGCAAGGGCAGCGCCTCGCTTGCCGATTATGAAGGCAAGGTTGTCCTGCTGAACTTCTGGGCCACCTGGTGCGCTCCCTGCCGGAAAGAAATGCCGATGCTGTCCGAACTTCAAAGTGAATTTGGCGGTGAGGATTTTGAGGTCCTGACCCTAGCCACCGGCCGCAACTCGCCCGCTGGGATTCAGAAGTTCTTTGATGAAACGGGCATCACCAATCTGCCCCGCCATCAGGATCCAAAGGGTGCGCTGGCCAAGGAAATGGCCGTGTTTGGCCTACCGATGACAATGATCCTCGATCGCGACGGCAATGAAATCGGCCGCCTGCGTGGCGATGCAGAGTGGAACTCTGACAGTGCCAAGTCAATCCTGCAAACTCTGATCGACGCAGAATGACTGATTGACGCTCATTAAGAAGACCCGCGACCGTACCGCAGTGCAGCAGCTTTCCCGGGCGTGCGCGGGCGGTGGCCAGATAGCTGGCATCTTTCGGAGCTTGACCCAACGCCACCTTTGACAGAGCCGTCACCCTGCCGCCAATCTGAGCGGCAGGGAGGACGTGATGCCGCTGGAAATCTTGGTGGCGATGGTGCTGATCGGCATTGTTGTCATAGCTATACTGCTTCATGTCACCGGGCGGTCCGCTCCGGTTCTGATGACGCGAGACACCGCCGCCAAGGCCTGGTCTCGTCATGATCCCGATACTCAAATCCTGAACACATGGCCAAGCACTCTTGGTCAGGCGGCCCTGATTGAAACCGATCTCGGGCTTGGTCTGGTCTGGTGTTTTGGCGCCGATACCATCGCCCGGCCACTTGCCGGGGTGCGACTATTGGATCACCCCAAGGGCCTGAAGCTGCGGTTCGCCGATTTTGCTACCCCCTCCGTGGTGCTCCACCTGTCGGATGCCGAGCGCAACGATTGGCGACGGCGCATCATGGGCGACCACAGCGAACCAAACACACCGACCGTGACAGCGCAGACAGAAGGACAGACACATGCCTGATACGATTTCGTACCCTGATGTCACCCAGTGGGCGGTCCCTTTCTTCATCGCCGCGATTCTGGCTGAGTTCCTCTGGATCGCCATCAAGGGACGTGGCGGGCGATATGAAACCCGCGACGCCGTCACATCTCTTGTTATGGGCGCCGGTAGCGTGGCGTCAGGCATTGCGCTTGGCTTCATCGCCTGGGCCTTCTTCATGCTTTTGTGGCAGATCACGCCGTTGGACCTGGGCACATCGGTCTGGGTGATCGTTCTGTGCTTCGTCCTGGACGACCTGCGCTACTACTGGGTGCATCGCTTTGGCCACCGGGTGCGCTGGGTCTGGGCCAGCCATGTCAATCATCACTCAAGCCAGCACTACAACCTCACCACCGCTCTGCGGCAGACCTGGACGGGCACATTCACCTTTATGATGGTGGTGCGCGCGCCGCTGGTTCTCCTGGGCTTCCATCCTGCCATGGTGCTGTTTGTCGGAGGCATCAATCTGGTCTACCAGTTCTGGATCCACACCGAGGCCATCGGCCGGATGCCGCGCTGGTTTGAGGCCGTGATGAACACACCCAGCCATCACCGCGCCCACCACGGCCGCAATCCGCGCTATCTTGATTGCAACTATGCTGGCGTCTTTATCATCTGGGACAAGATGTTCGGCACATTCGTACCCGAACAGGATCACGACCGCCCGGATTACGGCCTGGTTCACAACATCGGCACCTTCAACCCACTGCGTGTCGCCTTCCACGAATGGGTCAGCATCTTCAAGGATGTGACCCAACCCGGGCTGACGGTCAGGCAGCGGTTGCTATATGCGGTTGCCCCGCCGGGCTACAGCCATGACGGCAGCCGCGACAGCTCCGACACAATCCGCGCAAAGCATTTGCAACGTCATCCTGAGGACATCGGCAGCGCTGGCTTTGACAAGACCTGAGTGCAGCTCTCAATTTGGGTAAAATTGTCGCCTTAATCCTAGCTCAACGCTTTTGCGCCAAAGTCCGGTCTGATCCATATTGATCAGACCACCCCAGCGCCAAGGGATATACCCGTGAAGAAGAAGCAAAAGGTCATGGCCGACATGCCAGAAGGCGGCGATAACCCGCTGACCTCTGCGGTTGTATCGCGTGATCGGTCGACTCTCGACATGGTCAGCGACGCGATTCGCCACAACCAGACGATGCTTGCCTATCAGCCCATCATACAGGCTATGCCGCCACAAGGGGTTGCCTTTTACGAAGGGTATATCCGGGTTCTCGATTCAACGGGTCGCGTGATACCTGCGCGCGAATTCATGCCGCTGGTCGAGGATAAGGAAACCGGGCGTGAACTGGACTGTCTTGCCCTCGAACATGGCCTGAAGGCACTTGCGCGCAGCCCCAATATCCGCCTCTCCGTCAATATGTCCGCGCGCTCGATCGGCTATCAGCGCTGGATGCGTGTCCTTGAAAAACATCTGAAGAAAGATGCCGCCGCAGGCGAAAGGCTGGTGCTGGAAATCACTGAGGCCTCTGCCATGGCTGCGCCCGAGTTGGTCATCGACTTCATGGACCGGATGCAGAAACACGGTATCGCCTTTGCGCTTGATAACTTCGGCGCCGGGGCAACGGCCGTCAGCTATTTCCGGCAGTTCTTCTTTGATGCGGTGAAAATTGACGGGCAGTACATCCGTAACATTCATGCCAACCATGACAATCAGGCTGTTGTCCGCGCGCTGGTAGGGATCGCCAAGCAATTCGATATGCTGGTGGTTGCGGAATCCGTCGAAAGCCCAGCTGACGCCGAATTCCTGATCTCCATCGGTGTGGACTGCCTGCAGGGCTATTTGTTCGGCGCCCCCTCGGTCAGCCCGCCATGGCTGGAAGAGCTGCGCAGGAACAGTCGCGCATCCTGACCTCACAGCACGTTGCCTTATGGGTGAATTCGCGCATCTTTGCGCCAGATACCTGCCGCGCAGCTTAAGGGAGAATTTCTGTCGGGAATGATCGCTTGGCAAACGACCGGACCTGCCTCAGAATATGTGCCATAGTATTGATTGACACAGGCTCTTCCTGTGGGACACCTTGCACGTGCTGCAATTGCAGCGAAACACACGGCCTTTAAAAAAAGGCAGGGGGATCCCGGTTGCTGCGGCTGCGAAATGCGGACTGCGCGGTTGGCCTCCCGGGACTATGAATGGCAGAGGACCCTAACTGATGACCAATGTAGTAATTGCATCCGCCGCACGCACCGCCGTCGGCAGCTTTGGTGGCGCATTCGCCAATACCCCCGCCCATGATCTTGGCGCCGCAGTGCTGGAGGCTGTGGTTGAACGTGCCGGGATCGACAAATCCGAAGTTTCCGAAACCATTCTGGGTCAGGTGCTGACGGCGGCGCAGGGTCAGAATCCTGCTCGCCAGGCCCATATCAATGCCGGCCTGCCACAGGAATCGGCAGCCTGGGGGATCAATCAGGTCTGCGGGTCCGGTCTGCGTGCCGTGGCACTTGGCGCCCAGCACATCCAACTCGGTGACGCGGCCATCGTCTGTGCGGGCGGTCAGGAAAACATGACCCTCTCGCCCCATGCCGCCAATCTGCGCGCCGGGCACAAAATGGGCGATATGAGCTATATTGATACCATGATCCGCGATGGCCTTTGGGATGCCTTCAACGGCTACCACATGGGCCAGACTGCGGAGAATGTTGCCGAGAAATGGCAGATCTCCCGTGACATGCAGGATGAATTTGCCGTTGCAAGCCAGAACAAGGCCGAAGCGGCACAGAAGGCAGGCAAATTCGCCGATGAAATCGCAGCCTTCACCGTCAAGACCCGCAAGGGCGACATCATTGTGGATCAGGACGAATACATCCGCCACGGTGCCACCATCGAGGCCATGCAGAAGCTGCGCCCCGCCTTCACCAAGGATGGTTCGGTCACAGCCGCCAATGCCTCAGGCCTGAACGACGGCGCCGCGGCCACCCTGTTGATGAGCGCCGATGACGCCGAAAAGCGGGGTATCGAACCGCTGGCCCGGATCGCCTCCTATGCCACCGCAGGTCTGGACCCCTCCATCATGGGCGTTGGTCCGATCTACGCCTCGCGCAAGGCACTGGAGAAAGCCGGCTGGTCCGTGGATGACCTCGATCTGGTTGAGGCCAACGAAGCCTTCGCAGCGCAGGCCTGCGCCGTGAACAAGGACATGGGCTGGGATCCGGCAATCGTCAACGTCAACGGTGGCGCAATCGCAATTGGTCACCCGATTGGTGCCTCCGGCTGCCGCGTCCTCAATACGCTGCTGTTTGAAATGAAGCGGCGGGGTGCCAAGAAAGGCCTCGCCACGCTTTGCATCGGCGGCGGTATGGGCGTTGCCATGTGCGTGGAGCGTCCCTGAGGCGCATTATTCTGACCATATCAAGGGCGCCCGATTGGCGCCCTTTTCTATATGGAGCGCATTTTACGATAGCTTTGTCGAAGAGGGCGACGCAGCGTCGCACTCCGTATCGGCTCCAGCGCCCGAATTCACGGAGTAATATAATTGCGCAATCAAAAACAAAATAGTAGCAAGATTACCAAGTCAAATAACGGAGGACTTTTCCATGGCACGTAACGCACTCGTCACCGGCGGCTCTCGCGGCATCGGCGCTGCAATCTCACAGGCGCTGAAAGCGGAAGGCCATACTGTGGCGGCGACCTATGCCGGTAATGATGAGGCAGCGGCGAAGTTTACCGATGAAACCGGCATCAAGACGTACAAGTGGGACGTTGCCAGCTACGAAGACAGCGCCGCTGGCATCGCCAAGGTTGAAGCGGATATCGGCCCGATCGATATCGTCGTCGCCAATGCAGGCATCACCCGCGATGCTCCGTTCCACAAGATGACACCGGAGCAATGGCAGCAGGTGATCGACACCAACCTCACTGGTGTCTTCAACACCGTGCACCCGATCTGGCCCGGCATGCGCGAACGCAAGTTCGGCCGTGTGATCGTGATCTCCTCGATCAATGGTCAGAAAGGGCAGTTCGCTCAGGTAAACTATGCCGCGACCAAAGCAGGCGACCTCGGCATCGTGAAATCTCTGGCCCAGGAGGGCGCGCGGGCGGGCATCACCGCCAACGCGATCTGCCCTGGCTACATCGCGACCGAGATGGTGATGGCCGTTCCTGAGAAGGTCCGCGAGTCGATCATTGGCCAGATCCCAGCTGGCCGCCTGGGTGAGCCGGAAGAGATTGCTCGCTGCGTGACCTTCCTCGCATCAGAGGACTCGGGCTTTATCAACGGCTCCACCATTTCGGCCAATGGCGCGCAGTTCTTCGTGTAAGACCGCACCAAGCACACATGGCAAGGGCCGGTCCACTGGGCCGGCCCTTTTCCAATCCCGTAAGGACATGCGCGCTATGCCCAGCGGGAAACCCCGGCACGCAGCCGCGTGGCGCGACGCGGTGCAAATATACGCGCCCACAGCGCACGTACGACCTGGCCGCGCTCCTCATGTGCGCGTTGCAGGGCGAGTTTCACGGTAGCACTGGCAGAATATTCCATCGTTTCGGCCTCCATTCAGATCAGTGTTGCTAACTTGACCTAGATATGCGCCTTTTCGTGACAACAGACAAACGAGACTTTTCAGCACTTCACTTAAGTATTACTTATCTCACATGTCTGATCGCCTGCCGCCACTGACCGCCCTGCGCGCCTTTGAAGCCGCCGCCCGCCATATGTCCTTTGCCCGTGCGGCACAGGAGTTGAACGTGACCCCGGCAGCGCTGTCATTTCAGATCAAATCCCTGGAAGAGCATTTGGGAACACCGGTATTCCGCCGCCTGAACCGCGCCGTCGAGCTGACGGAAGCAGGGGCTGCCCTAGCGCCCGGGACGTCTGATGGGTTTCAGGCACTGACGGCAGCCTGGCGCGCGGCAATCCGGCTACAGGACGATGGGGTCCTGACGGTCACGGCCGGCCCTGCCTTTACCGCGAAATGGCTGGCGCCGCGCTTTTACGAGTTTGCGCGCGCCCACCCTGAAATCGACCTTCGGTTCTCGGCCAGCCTGCGCCGTGTTGATCTGATGCGCGACGACGTCGATGTGGCGATCCGTTTTGGCTACGGCCCATACCCAGACGTCTATTCAATGCCGCTGCCTGTGGAGTGGGTGATGCCGGTCATGACACCTGATATCGCGCAGCGTTACCCCACCGTCGCCGCGCTGAAAGACGCGCCGCTAATCCACGACGATTCACTGAACTTTATGTCACCGCAGCTCGACTGGACCGCCTGGTTCAAGTTGATGGGTGAGGAGTTCAACCCCACCCATGGCGCCCGCTTCAGCAACGCCGACCACGCGGTGGATGCCGCTTTGGCAGGGGCCGGTGTGGTTTTAGGGCGGCGCGCGCTGGTGGTAAAGGATCTTGCCGAAGGGCGTCTGGTTGCCCCCTTCAAAACGGCGCTAACCGGCAAGGCCCGATTTTGCTTCCTCTGTCAGAAAGGCGCTGAAACGCGCCCGCAGATCGTGGCATTCCGCGACTGGATCCTGGCCGAAATCGAAAAGACCGCCGCTGTGTCAGATGGGCTGAAAATCGTGTCGGTAGACAGTCTCACATGACCAGGAACCGCGCAACGGCAACCGGCTTTGTCGCGGTATTGCTTTGGTCGCTACTGGCTGTTCTCACCGTTGGCACTGCGCCGACCCCACCGCTCCTGTTGAACGCCTTGTGTTTCACAATCGGCGGCTCATTGGGCCTCATTTGGTGTTGGCGCAGTGGTGGCCTCACGGCACTGCGACGAGTGTCATGGCGGGTCTATCTCTTCGGCAGCCTCGGTCTCTTTGGCTATCATGCGCTTTACTTCTCCGCGCTGAGGATGGCCCCCGCAGCCGAAGCAGGGCTTATTGCCTATCTCTGGCCATTGCTGATTGTGCTGTTGTCCGGCCTGCTTCCCGGGGAAACACTGCGCGCGGGGCATTTGCTGGGGGCCCTCCTCGGCTTCGCCGGTGCCGCAACGATCATCACCGGTGGCGGAGCCGAGTTTGATGCCACGGCACTACCCGGCTATGGGCTTGCGCTACTCTGTGCACTGACGTGGTCGGGATATTCCGTGCTTGCGCGACGCCTGGGGGCAGCCCCCACCAGCACGGTTGCCGTATTCTGCCTGATCACTGCGGCAGCATCCTGGGGCCTTCATTTCGCGCTGGAAGAAAGCCATTGGCCCATCGGCATCAGCGGTTGGGGAGCGACAGTCGCGCTGGGTCTGGGGCCGGTCGGCCTTGCGTTCTATGTCTGGGACATCGGAGTGAAATATGGTGACATCCAACTGCTCGGCACCAGCTCTTATGCAGCACCTTTGCTTTCAACACTGATCCTTGTTGTTGCAGGAATTGCGCCTGCGTCATGGACGCTGGCGATTGCAGCCTGTCTGATAACAGGTGGGGCGCTGCTGGCCGCGCGGGCCAATGCGACGCCCTGAAGCATCCATCTACCGGCGCATCCCTTCCCAAGGGCCGCAACAGAAAATCCCGCGCCAGACGCAGAAACAAGAAGGGGTCACCAGCCGTGCTGATGACCCCTAACAACCAATCGGTTCTGCCTCAGGCACCGCAGCGACGGGACTGCGGTCACCTCAGATCAGACCACTCTCTCAGACGGCAAGTTCCTCCGTCGAGAGACGTTTAATTTCTTCTTTGAGTTTCAGTTTCTGTTTCTTCATCGACGCGATACGCAGCCCGTCGGTCGCGGGTGAGCGTTGGGCGTGTTCGACTTCCATGCTCAGATGCTCGTGCTTCTTCTTTAGTTCGGTCAGATGCGAGCTGAGGCTCATGTCATTCCTCCTTCTTTGAGCGTGTTGCGTACAAAGTGAGTGGAACACAAGATTATTGCTCTGTCACGCTGCAGAAGCATATATTTTGTCATGAAACCGTCATTTCGGCATGTCCTCGCCGAATGAGAGCCGATTCTCCGCGAGTCTCCCGCAAATATCAGCTTGGCCAGGGCAACCCATGGCCATCACGAAGAACAGCCCGGATCTCCGCCTGGTAGTTTTCGGCGTCACGCAAATGTGCTTCACCGTTGTGCAGGATCAGCGGCGCATGCAGCCTGAACCCTGCACGGCCACCCTTGCGCGCCCGCAGCAGAACCAATTCGGCGCCACGACCGACACGGGCGGCCAATGGCAACACCTCAAGTGAGCCCAGACGTCCAAGACAGGCCCCAAGCATTTCCGGCAGGCGATCGGCCCGCTGAATCATGTGCAGATATCCCTTATGGGTGAGGCGTCGCGCGGCGGTATCGAACCAGACGGTCAACTCCGTCGCCCCGCCGAGCGCAATCTGCCGCCCCACGTCCTGCGCCGGACTGTGCGCACCGGCGCGATAATAGGGTGGGTTGGCGATGACATGGTCAAACTGGATCTGGCGCAGATCCACCGGCAGTGCTGCCAGATCAGCCTCGACGACCGTGATATCGACTGCGTTCAGCGCGGCATTGCGTCGCGCCAGATCGGCATAATCGGACTGAAGCTCGACCCCGGTCAGGTCCAGATCCGGGACCCGCGCAGCCAGACATAACAGAGCCGGACCGCCTCCGCAGCCCAGCTCCAGCACCCGATCACCAGGCTGTGCAGGAACGGCTGCGGCCAGCAGGACAGGGTCGACCCCGGCGCGATACCCCTGCTTTGGTTGCAACAACTGTACCCGCCCACCCAGAAACGCGTCCTGGCTAAGAGCGCTGTCCTCAAATCCCGACATCAGCGCAGCGGAATATCATTGTCACGCATCACGCGCTCGGCAGCGGCATGATCATCGCTGCGCACCATCAATCTGCGCGGGAATATCCCGATACCACCTTCAAGGATGCTCATATTTACGTCCATTTGAAAGCAGTCTATATCCTCACCCTCAAGAAGGGCGGTGGCAAAGGCCATGACAGTTGGGTCGGTGCTGCGCAAAAGTTCCTTCATAGGGATGGATCTAAGGGCAAGGGCTGCGCCTTGTCGAGCCTTGCAAGCGGGAAAACGATGAATCAAATCCTGACGCAAAAGCCGCATGACATGCTGGCCGCGACACTCAGCGACGAAATGGCAGCGGTCAATACGCTGATCCAGACACGCATGGCCTCGAAACATGCGCCGCGCATTCCCGAGGTAACGGCCCATCTTGTCGAGGCCGGCGGCAAGCGTTTGCGCCCGATGCTGACCCTCGCGGCAGCGCGCCTGTGTGGCTACAGCGGTGAAAACCACGTGAAACTGGCAGCGACCGTTGAATTCATTCACACCGCCACCCTGCTGCATGATGACGTGGTTGACGAAAGCGGACAGCGCCGCGGTCGTCCGACAGCCAATCTCTTGTGGGACAACAAAAGCTCCGTTCTAGTCGGCGACTACCTCTTTGCGCGCAGTTTCCAGTTGATGGTGGAAACCGGCTCTCTGCGGGTGCTCGATATCCTGGCCAACGCCTCGGCGACCATTGCCGAGGGTGAAGTTCTGCAAATGACTGCGGCCAGCGATCTTGCCACCGATGAGGCCGTGTACCTGCAGGTTGTGCGCGGCAAGACAGCAGCGCTGTTCTCCGCCGCAACTCAGGCCGGTGGCGTCGTCGCCGGCGCACCCGAAGCGCAGGTAAACGCGCTGTTTGCCTATGGCGATGCGCTTGGTATCGCCTTCCAGATTGCCGACGATCTATTGGATTACCAGGGTGATAGCTCCGCGACGGGAAAAAACGTCGGCGATGATTTCCGCGAACGCAAGCTGACCCTGCCGGTGATCAAGGCCGTTGCACAGGCCACCGCAGAAGAGCGCGCCTTCTGGGTTCGCACCATTGAAAAGGGACGTCAGGATGAGGGCGACCTCGACCATGCGCTGTCCCTGATGGACAAATACGACACGTTGGCCGCAACCCGCCGCGATGCGATGGAATGGGTTGCCAAGGCACAGGACGCCTTGACCTCCCTGCCAGAGGACCCGATCCGCCAGATGCTGCATGATCTGGCCGACTATGTTGTCGCCCGCCTTGCCTAGGCCTAAAGAATAACCGGATTAACGCCTGAAAGGCACACCCCACTGCGCAGGCTTTTTTGGCTGTGCGCCGGTCATGCCAGCAACCGGCCCGCGCGCACCCACCAGTCAGGATGTGCCGCCTGCAAGGTGGCAGCCGCCGCCTCTGCCATCGCCTCGTCGGCAAATAACGCGTAGCAGGTCGCACCTGACCCCGACATCGCGTGAAACAACGGGGCCAAACCCGACAGCGCGTCGAGAACCGCTCCGATCAGAGGCTCGAGCATGATTGCCGCCCCCTGCAGATCGTTGCGCTGACCCGAAAGCCAGGCCGCCAGCTCCTCTGCGCTCTGCCAAACGGGTAGCCTTTCGGGCATCGGTGGGTTGTCACGTTTCTCCATCGAACGAAAAATCGCGGGCGTGGCGACTGACACCCCCGGATTTGCCAGAACAATCGCGCAGTCGGGCAAGGCTGGCAGCCGCTCCAGCTGCTCACCGATACCACGCATCCGCTGGGCGCCCGGCTCCATGCAAACCGGCAGATCCGCTCCCAGGGGGAGAACCTCTGCAACTCCGGGAAGAGGTACCTGCCACAGCTCGCACAGGACCCGCAACGTCGCCGCCGCATCGGAGGACCCGCCCCCGATGCCAGAGGCCGGTGGCAGCTGCTTATCCAACCTCAGCTCTGCCCCCCGCTCGACCTGTAAAAGCTCAGCCGCTTTCATCATCAGGTTGGAGCTGTCGGTCGGTACGCCCTTTGCCATGGCGCCCCCCACCCGCAGGCTCAGGGTGTCGGCAGATACAGCCGTGATCCGGTCCCCGATGTCAGCAAAGACCACAAGCGAATCCAGCAGATGATAGCCATCTGTGCGCTGGCCGGTCACATGCAGGGTCAGATTGATCTTGGCCGGGGCAAATCCCTCAACCGTCATGTGCCACGTTCAACGGCGCCGCACCCTCTTCGGCAAGAACGGCATCAAGGCCGCTTTCCAGCTTGCGGCGAATGCGCTCAGGGTCGGCTTCACTGTCAGTATCTTCGGGGTCGATGAACGACAGCGCGCGCTTCCACTGGAACTCAGCTTCCCGCGCCCGCCCGACAGCCCAGTAAACATCCCCGAGGTGGTCATTGACCACAGGGTCGACCGGCATCAATTCAACCGCGGTTTCCATATGGCCAACCGCCTCTTCATAGCGACCCAGCCGATAGAGTACCCAGCCGAGGCTGTCGACGATATAGCCCGCGTCAGGGCGCGCGGCGACAGCGCGTTCGATCATCGACAGCGCCTCGTCCAGTTTGATCTGCTTCTCCACCAGAGAATAGCCGAGATAATTCAGAACCTGTGGCTGATCCGGGCGAATTTCGAGTGCGGCGCGGAAATCCGCCTCTGCCTGCTCCCAATTTTTCAGCCGCTCGTGGCAGATGCCACGGGCATACAGCAGGAACCAACGTCCCTCCACGCTTTCATCCATCAGCCCTAGCGCGGTGTCATAGGCAGCGACGGCGCCGCTGTAGTCCTCCTGCTGCCGCAACAGATCACCCAGATTAGTATGGACCGGTGCCTCTTTCGGGAAATCACGCGCCAGCTGCTGCAGGACCTCGGCGGCCGCATCAGGTTTGGCGGCGCGACGCAATGCTTCGGCGCGTCCCAGTTCTGCGGCGTGGTAATCCGGATGCTCGCGCGGCACCTGCTTGTAAAGCTCGATCGACAGGGCGTAGCGGCCCAGCTGGTCAAAGAGCTCCGCAGCCAGCAACAATGCGTCCACGTGATCTTCGCGCAAGGCAGCTGCGACACGGGCATACATCAGCACATAGTCATCGGCCATTTCACCATTCAGGGCAGCCCCCATGGTGAAGAACACTTCGGCAATGCCCTGTGTCGGCGTGGCCGCCAGCGTATAGGGAAGGGTTTCGCCGTCCTTCAGCCGTGCGGACAGCGCTGCAAGCCCCGGATCCAGCTGCCCATTGAAGGCGTCGGACAGCACATCGAGCGCCTGTTCATTGCGCCCCAGCTGCGACAGGATCTCAAGCCGCGCGATCACCGCCCGACGCGAGGTATTAGTCAGCTGGCCCTCCTCGGCAGCAAACAGGGCCTCCGCCCCCTCGTAATCCCCGACAGAGGCCAGCGCCAGCGCCCGGTGATAGCGCGCGAAAAGGCCAAGCCCCTCTTTTTCACCCAAGACGTCAAACTGTGTCAGCGCATCGGACACTGAACCGGCGCCCAGATGTGCCCAGCCCAACAGCAAGCCATCCACCAGGGCATTGATCTCATACTGCCCCTCTTGCTGAGAGGTCACGCGTTCGATGATGGTCTGATAGTCCTCGGTCAGGACCAGGTTGGCAGTGGTAACGATATTGGCGACCTGACTGCGCGCGCCCATCTCCGACAGGCGGGCCGCGACCGGCGCGGCCCCTTTGATATCACCCAGCGCAAGCCGGGAAAACACGACATGCTCCATGAGCAGCGGGTTCTTCGGGTCGCGCACCAGCGCGCGGTTGTAATAATCCGCGGAGGCGCGAAAATCACTATCCAGGGTAGCAGCCCGTGCCGCCAGATACGCACCCGCCAGCCCATCTGCACGCACCGCATCGGCCTGTACCAGTATCGGCAGGGTGGTCGCCACGGCAAGAGCCGCTGCGCTTGTCAGGCTGCGAAAGAATGGGACGGGCACGGGGGGCCTCCTCGTTGGTGACTGGTCAAATACTGCCTCGCCACAAAGCGTAGAACGCCGCCCCTTAACACGCAATGGGGCAGCCCGCAGGCTGCCCCAATTATTCCGGCAAATACCTGCCGAAACCGATCACATATTCGGGTAGTTCGGCCCGTCACCGCCCTGCGGTGTGGTCCAGGTGATATTCTGGCTCGGATCCTTGATGTCACAGGTCTTGCAGTGGACGCAGTTCTGGAAGTTGATCACGAACTCCGGCTTGCCGTCCTTCTCCACCACCTCATAGACACCCGCAGGGCAATAGCGCTGCGCAGGCTCCGCGAACTTTGGCAGGTTGACGCTGATCGGCGTGTCCAGATTGCCCAGACGCAGGTGGCAGGGCTGGCTCTCTTCGTGGTTGGTCGCCGCAAAGGCAACGTTGGTCAGGCGGTCAAACGACAGCACACCATCGGGTTTGGGATAGTCGATGGGTTTGTGCTTGGAGGCTTCCTCGGTTGCCTCTGCGTCATTTTTACCGTGACCCAAAGTGCCAAACAGCGAAAAGCCCAACGTATTGGTCCACATATCCAGACCACCCAGCATCAGCGAGGCGGTGAGGCCCCACTTCGACCACATCGGTTTGACGTTGCGCACTTTCTTCAGGTCGGCACCGATCGCGCCGTCGCGGACACTGACCTCATAGTCGGCAAGTTCGTCGCCCGAACGCTCAGCCTTGATCGCGTCATAGGCGGCTTCGGCGGCTGCCTTGCCCGACAGCATGGCGTTGTGGTTGCCCTTGATGCGCGGCACGTTGACCATGCCAGCCGAGCAACCCAAGAGCGCCACACCGGGGGCGACCAGCTTCGGCATCGACTGATAGCCACCTTCGGTGATCGCACGGGCGCCATAGGCCACGCGCTTACCGCCTTTCAGCAGCTCAGCCACCATCGGATGGTGCTTGAAGCGCTGGAATTCCATGTAGGGGTACAGATGCGGGTTCTTGTAGTTCAGGTGAACCACGAAACCGACGTAAACCTGATTGTTGTCGAGGTGATAGATAAAGGATCCGCCACCCGCGTTGGACCCCAGCGGCCAGCCCATGGTGTGGGTGACAGAGCCCTCTTTGTGCTTGGCAGGATCAATTTCCCAGATCTCTTTCATGCCAACGCCGTATTTCTGCGGCTCCTTGCCGTCAGACAGGCCGTATTTGGCAATCACTTCTTTGGAAAGCGAGCCGCGCACACCTTCGGAGAGGAAGACATATTTTCCGTGCAGTTCCATCCCCGGCTCGGTGTTCGGACCATAGGTACCGTCGGATTCCAGACCAAAGACACCGGCAACCACGCCTTTGACTTCGCCATTGTCACCATAGACCAATTCGGAACAGGCCATACCCGGGAAGATCTCGACGCCCAGCTCTTCTGCCTGCTCAGCCATCCAGCGGCAGACATTGCCCATCGAGACGATGTAGTTGCCATGGTTGTTCATCAGCGGCGGCATCGGGAAGTTCGGGATGCGGATCTGCCCCGCCTCACCCAGCATGTAGAAATTGTCGTCCTTGACCGGAACGTTCAGTGGCGCGCCTTTTTCTTTCCAGTCGGGGATCAGTGCATCCAGCCCGCAGGGGTCCAGCACCGCGCCGGACAGGATATGCGCACCCACTTCAGAGCCTTTTTCCAGCACCACGACCTGCAGGTCGCTGTCCAGCTGTTTCAAACGGATCGCCGCAGACAGACCAGCCGGGCCTGCCCCAACGATCACAACGTCGTATTCCATTGCTTCGCGTTCAATCTCGGCCATCGAAGGCTCCTTAGGCTATGGCTCAGGACCAGCCCGTGTAGGCTGTGCGTCCTTGGCGCAATTTTCTTTCGCGGTTGCTTAGCGGGTGCCAGAGGCTCTGGTCAATCCAAACTCTACGTTACGATGATCTAGAACCCTCAATTGCGACAAATGGTGCGTCAAATATCGTCATTTGGCGCGCTGTTCCCGTCTTTGGCCAGATCCGCTGGCCGGTCCCCCATCAGATAGCGCGGCCCCTGCCCCTTGGAAGCGGCAGCATCATCCGGATTGTACAACTTGCAATTGGGCAGCGACAGGCAGCCACAGCCGATGCAGCCATCCAGATTGTCACGAAGCCGCTCCAGCGTTTCGATTCGGGCGTTCAGGTGCTCGCGGAACTGCGCTGAAAGCCGCGTCCAGTCAGCCTTGGTCGGGGTGCGCCCACCCGGCAGGCTCTTCAGAAACCCCTGGATCTCAGGCAGGGAAAACCCAAACTTCTGCGCGATCATCACAAAACTCAGCCGCCGCAGGTCCGCCCGGTGGAACCGCCGTTGTCCTCCCGCATTCCGCCAGGGCTCAACCAGACCCTGCGACTCATAATAGCGGATAGCAGACACGGCGAGCCCGGTTCGCTCCGCAAGATATCCGATCGACACGCCAGCTGACTTTGCCATAGCCCCTCCATCATTCTGATAAACAACTGAAAAATAATAGGTTTGCAGCTTCACCTTCAAGGTAAAGAAAAACCTTGATCTAAAGTTAGGTTGAGAAATTAGCCTACAGGTAATCGATCCAAACTGACAAGCATCGGAGCCTGATATGACTGTACGTCTTGAACATGCAAACATCACCGTTTCTTCCCCTGAAGCCACCGCCGCCTGGATGCAGGATGTGTTCGGCTGGCGCATTCGCTGGCAGGGTGAGGCTATCAACGGCGGCTACAGCCTGCATATCGGTGGTTCTGACAGTTATCTTGCGCTCTACTGCCCCCCGGAACCGCTGGCCAAAGCCCCGATCAGCTACGGCATCACCGGAGGGCTCAATCACATTGCCGTCGTCGTTGATGATCTGAGCACGGTCGAGACCCGTGTACGGGATGCAGGCTTCACCCCAGGTGAGCATCACGACTACGAGCCGGGTCGCAGGTTCTACTTCCGCGACCGCGACAATATCGAATTCGAGGTGGTGGAATATGATGCTTGATCTGCTCTGGCACGCCAGCCGCCCGCGCGCGGTCCTGCCTCCGCGCCTCATCACGCCTGACGCCGAACGCTCGAAGCGGCAACCTGTGATACAGCCACGCTTCGGGCGGGAAGAAACCCTGCTCGGGTACAGCCGTCTGCTAAAGCTGCTGCGGCAACTGGATCCGCGCCCGCGGGTGCCCCGTCACAGCATCACCGGCAAGACGTCCACCACGGCGCAGGTTCGCTGACCTTACTCCGTATCGGCAGGACTGCGAGGCGCCCGCCCGTCGTCCCGCCTGTCAGTGACGCGTTTGCCGCCACACCGCGCCCCGGACAGGCGCAAAGCGGACAGGCGTAAAAAAGCGGAGTTTTCCGCCTGTTGGCATGAAATCGCTGTGGACAGCCCCTGCCGCCCTCTTGCATTCGGCGGCAGGATTGGGTCAGGTAAATGAGACATAACCGGTTTGTCCCGCTGTCAGTCTGACAGTGGGACAAACCGGTTTTCCTATAGACGCGAACCGCCACGGCCGGTGGCCAAACCTGACACGATATCTGGACACAGACATGGAAAAGATCCCGATGACCCCCGCGGGTCACGCCGCCCTAGAAGCTGAATTGAAGACCCTGAAGTCGGTCGAACGCCCGGCCATCATCAAGGCCATTGCCGAAGCCCGCGAACTCGGCGATCTTTCGGAAAACGCCGAGTACCATTCCGCCCGCGAGAAGCAGTCCTTCATTGAAGGCCGCATCAAGGAGCTGGAAGGCATCCTGTCGCTCGCCGATGTGATCAACCCGGCCAAACTGTCCGGCGCGATCAAGTTCGGCGCAAAGGTCACCGTCGTCGACGAAGACACCGATGAGGAAAAGACCTGGCAGATCGTCGGCGAGCATGAGGCCAATATCGAAGCGGGACTTCTGAACATCAAATCCCCGATCGCCCGCGCTCTGATTGGCAAGGAAGAAGGCGACAGCGTCGAGGTCCGCACCCCAGGCGGCGACCGCGCCTATGAAATCCTCAAGATCGTCTTTTCCTGATACGCATTACCGGCTGGGCGCCAGTCACCGGCGCCCCGCCATGTCCATCTCGCCGCCGCGCCATGCGGCATATGCCAATCTCTCTCGCCACCCTCTGTTTCGAGCAACAGTATGACCCGCACCAGTTCCACCGCTGCAAAGCCGCCCACCAGCGCCCTCGACGCGCCGCCGGAACGACCGGTCTTTGGCCTGATCGAGGCTGCGGCGCTTGCGTTGAGCGCGTTGTGGCTGCTCGTGGTTGTCGCAGTTTTCGTGCTGGGTGGTACGCCTGACGCGACGCCTGCGGCGGGATGGTCGGATATCCTGCTGCGGATTGTCGCTGTGGTCCTGCCTGTCCTCCTGATCTGGGTCGGTGCTATCGCCCTGCGATCCGCCCAGGTGATGCGGGATGAATCGCAGCGCCTGCACGCTGCCATCGACGGAATGCGCAACGCCTATATCGCACATGCGCAGCAGGCGGCTTCGGTCTCCGAACCCTCCGTCACACGCAAGTTGGACGAGATTGCCGCCGCGACCCGCAAGACGGAAACCGCCCTCGCGACATTTCACACCAGCCGCCGTGATCGACCCATGCCGGGTATATCCACCACCGTGGGGACGGACGGCGACGCGACCGATCAGGGACTGCTGGCGCTTGGCACGCCCGCCGAGGATTTTGCAGCGCCGCTGCCTGCTCCGCAATTGATCCGGGCCCTGAATTTTCCTGAAACCGCCGAAGACGAGGAAGGCTTTGCCGCCCTGCGCCTTGCCTTGCGGGACCGCAAAGCCGCCCAGATCATTCAGGCCGCGCAGGATGTGCTCACCCTGCTCAGCCAGGATGGCATCTACATGGATGACCTGCGCCCCGATATGGCCCGACCAGAGATCTGGCGACAGTTCGCCCAGGGCACACGCGGTCGCGCCGTTGCCGCATTGGGCGGCGTGAGGGATCGCAGCTCACTTGCCCTGACAAATGCGCGGATGAAACAGGATCCGATCTTTCGCGATGCCGCACATCATTTCCTGCGCCGCTTTGACCAGATGCTGGCGGAATTTGAACAAGAGGCCAGCGACGCCGAGATATCATCGCTTGGCGAAACACGCACCGCCCGCGCCTTCATGCTGCTGGGGCGGGTCGCTGGCACCTTTGACTGACGCTTTCCGACCGCGCTCCGGTTACATGCCAAAGCTGGCGTAGGGAATAAAACGGACGGGATCCCCCGGCTGAATCACCGCAGCGCCATCCGCCAGTTCCACCAGACCTTCGGCCCAACTCAGCGAACTGACACGGCCCGACCCTTCTGATTTGAAGACCTCGACCTGACCGTTGCGTACACGGGCGCGCAAATATTCTCGCCGTCCCGGCTTTTTGCGTTTCTCAAAGGCGGCTGGCAAATCAAACCCCTGCGGCTCAGCCCAGCTTGCCCCCGCCATCAGCCCCATCGCAGGGCGGGCAAAGATCAACGTGCAGACCATCGCGGCCACCGGATTGCCCGGCAGACCGAACACCGGCGTTCCCTGCCAAACCCCCAGCGCCAGCGGTCGGCCCGGTTTCAGGGCAATCCGCCATTGCTGCATGGCCCCGCTTTCGCGCAGCAGCGCCGACATATGATCCTCATCCCCGGCAGAGGCACCGCCACTTGTCAGGATCACATCCACCGCCTCAGCCGCAGCGTCCAGGCGACGTCGCAGCGCGGCACGATCGTCGGCAGCTTTGCCCAGATCCGCAGCGTCGAACCCCATCTTTGCCAGCAGCGCGAGCAGCATCGGGCGATTGGCATCGTAAATCTGCCCTGCCGCAGCCGTCTCACCCGGCTCGATCAGTTCATCTCCCGTCGACAGCACACCCACCCGCAGCAGTTGCCGCACCGGTAGCTCAGACAATCCCGTGGCAGAGGCCAGCGCCAGATCCGCAGGGGTCACCACGCGACCCTTGGTCAGGATCCGATCGCCGACGGCGGCATCTTCGCCAGCCCGGCGAGTATTGGCGCCCAGTTTAAGTGGTCCGTGAAAAGCAATCTGCGCACCATCGCAGGTTACGTCCTCTTCAAGAATGACGGTATCAACCCCCCTAGGCAACGCCGCCCCTGTCAGAATGCGGATGGCCTGGCCCGGAGCAACCGCGCCTTCATGGGCCAGCCCCGCCGCCGCACGTCCCTCGCTCAGCGGCATGACCTGCGGCCCCTCTCCGGCGGCACCCGCAAACCCGTAGCCATCCACGGCCGTGTTCGCCTGCGGCGGGTTGCTGCGCGCGGCAAAAACATCCTCAGCCAGAACCCGCCCCAAAGCCTGCCCCAATGGCAGAACCTCTGCCGCCGTCACTGCCGTGAGATTTCGCCGTAAGTGATCCAGCGCGTCATCCACCGGTGTCCAATCGACGCCTGCTGGAAGAGCAAAGCAATCATTACGCAGGGGTGGCGGGGCAAGGCTCATATCTGGTCCACTCCCAGGATCCAGCCCTCTTCGGGCGCTGTGACGGTCAATAACTGGTCCAACTCTGCCATGTGCAGGCCCGACAATTCTAGGGACACCTTATGCACCTGCCAGGCATCCTTGATCCAGTGATCCGGCGCGGGGCCTGCCAGAAGGGTCGGCCAGATCTCCACCAGAGCCACCGGCGTGTCCAGGGATTCAAACGGCCAGACAGCGACCTGCCCGGCAAAACGCTTTCGCAGGCGTGACAGAACCGGCAGGCCCATCATCACCTGGCTGCCCACGGCACCTGCCCCGGCCATCTGCCAGCAGGTAAAGCTGCCCTTGGCCCGATGCTCAACCGCGCGGCGGTCCGGGAACGGGTTGCGATAGCGGTCCTTGCGACGCGGCAAACCGTCGATGTCGCGGGCTAGCCCATTGGCCCAGAATGGCCCTTGCCCACCAAAGCGGCGATTGATCGCCCCCGCCAGATCAAAGCGGTTGTTAGACTTTGGCGCATCCTCAATATGTGTCTCAAACCAGTCCCACAGGCCAAGAGGATCATCCGAACCCGTGATTGCATCGCAAAACCCCGCCGGATAGCCAAAGGGGAAATCAAACCCAAGCATAAGGCGGCGCCCGGCGGCCAGTTCTGCCTCGACCAGCTTGGTGAGCCACAGCTCCGCCAGCTGCCGATTGCGCAGATATACCGGTTCATCCGCTGATCCATCGCGGCTGACGCTGGCCCAGATGGAATCCTTGCAAGGGCTTGGCCCGCGGTCGTTGCCGCCAGACCAATCCACCATGGCAAAGCTCTGCCATCCGCTCAAAGGGAAATCTCCCCGGCGATGAAATCGGCAATCGCCACCGTGTCGTCCAGATCGAAAACCGGCCTGTCCAGATGCAGCGGAATGTCACTGGCAACGGCACGAATCGACCGGTCCTCAGGCGCGATGAGCGGCTGGCCCGCCGCTGTGCGATAGGCCTCAATCTTCGGATGCACCTCGCGTTTGAACCCCTCGACCAGCACCAGATCCACAGGCCGCAGACGGGCCAGCAGCTCGGTAAGGCTGGGTTCGGCCATGCCACGCAGCTCCTGCATGATCGCCACCCGATTGGGCGAGGCAAGGATCACCTCGGCGGCACCCGCCATCCGGTGGCGATGGCTGTCAGTACCGGGTTGATCCACATCAGTGCTGTGATGGGCATGTTTCAAGGTCGACACGGTAAGACCCCGTCTGCAGAACTCAGCCACCAACCGCTCCATCAGCCCGGTCTTGCCACAGTTCTTCCAGCCGGTGACGCCATATATTTTCATCGCAGCAAGGCCTCCGCCCGGGCCAGGTCCTCAGGCGTATTGACGTTGAAAAACGGGTCAAACGGATCCGCCTCAAACTGGGCCTCCTGGCCGCCGTGACGGTCTGTCCACAAAACCACCTTTCGCAGGCCGCCCTCCAGCGCCGCGCGCAGGTCATCGCGCAGGGCAACAGGCCAAAGACCAAAGGTCGGATGCCGGTTCACCCGGCCGCCGCCACCGGATTTCAGATGCTCCTCGCCGGACTTTGGCGTTGTCGCCAGCACCAGCGGATGTTGCTGCCCGGCGGCGCTCTCCTTTAGCCGCAGAACCAGATCCTTGGGGAAGAACGGCGTGTCGGCAGCCACCGTGACAATGCTCTCGGCTCCCTGCGCTGCCGCCCAGTCCAACCCGGCAAGCACGCCCGCCAGAGGACCTGCGAAGCCGTCAATACTGTCGGCGATCACCGGCAACGCAAGATCGGCAAAGCGCGCAGGATCACCATTGGCATTCAGCGCGATACGCTCGACCTGCGGCGACAGACGGTCGATCACATGGGAAATCAGACTGCGTCCCCCAATCCGTAAGCGTCCCTTGTCACCGCCACCCATCCTTGTGGCCAACCCGCCAGCAAGGATGATGCCCAATGGTTTGCTTTGTCTCACGACATCTCCTCTCTGCGCCTGATGCCACATCGTCTGCGGACCATGTCGCGGGCGGTCTGCGCCTAGTGGTCCGCACTCTTGCGCCGATGCGCTTTTGCCTCAACCGGCACCTTTGCCGGATCCACATCCCGGATCAGCCGATCCTCTCCCGACAGGCAGATAAACCGCTGCCCCCGCATCCGCCCGATCAAAGTGAGACCCAGCTCCTGTGCGATCTCCACCCCCCATGCGGTAAAGCCGGATCTAGACACCAGCACCGGAATCCCCATCATCGCGGTTTTGATCACCATCTCCGAGGTGAGCCGCCCGGTGGTATAGAGGATTTTGTCGGAGACCTCCGCGCCGGTGCTCTGGATCCAGCCGGCGATCTTGTCCACCGCATTGTGCCGCCCCACGTCCTCCATATAGACCAATGGGCGATCTTTTTGGCACAGAACCGTGCCATGAATGGCGCCAGCCTCAAGATAGAGCGAGGGGGTGCGGTTGATCTTATGCGCCAACGCATAAAGCCAGGAGCTGCGCACCGCTGTCTGCGGCAAGCTCACCCCTTCCAGCCCCTCCATCATGTCACCAAACACAGTGCCCACCGCACAGCCTGACGTGCGGGTCTTCTTTTGCAGCTTGTCTTCGTATGAGGTCTCAACTGCGGTCCTTACGACCACGGTATCCAGCTCTTCATCATAATCGATGGCGGTGACCTCATCACCAGGATTCAACATCCCCTGATTGCGCAGAAACCCCAGCGCCAGATATTCGGGGTAATCGCCAATGGTCATGGCGGTGACGATTTCCTGACGGTTGAGGTAAATCGTCAGCGGTCGTTCCTCGACGACAGAGATCTCCGTCGCGGTCCCCGTGTGATCAAACCCCTGAACCACCCGCGTCAGCCTTGCATCGTTCGGCGCAGGTGCAATCACATATTCAGCCAGTATCGACGTCAGGTCGGAGCTGTTCTCAACCATCATCAATTGCAAACCTCCGCCAGCAGGCCTATGCCGTTTCAGCAATAACCTAGGACCTGATCATGGCAATCACCACCACGAAATCGGCCTTTTGGAAGGGGTTTCGCGACGGCGCGCCTTTCCTTCTGGTCTCGGGACCATTTGGGCTGCTGTTTGGCGTTCTTGCTGCCGAAGCGGGACTGATTGTCCCTGAGGCCATGGTCTTCTCCCTGTCGGTCTTTGCCGGTTCGGCCCAGTTTACAGCGCTGCAACTGATGCAAGAAAACACGCCGGTTCTGATCATCCTGATTTCAGCGCTTGCGGTGAACCTGCGGGTGGCGATGTATTCGGCATCACTGACGCCGTACCTCGGCGGCGCTCCGTTGTGGCAACGCGCCTGTGCGGCCTATCTCACTGTCGACCAATCCTATGCGCTCTCGATCGTGCAGTTCGAAACCCATCCGCAGATGACCCTATCACAGCGCATGGCCTATTTCTTCGGCACAAATGGCTGCGTTGCCCCGGGCTGGATGCTCGCAACCTATATCGGGGCGTTGGTCGGCACCCAGATCCCGGCCAGCTGGGGCCTCGACTTTGTCCTGCCGCTGGCGTTCCTGGCCATGATCGGCCCAATGCTGCGCACACCGGCCCATGTCATTGCCTGCTTTGCCGCTGTCGCCACCGCGCTGCCGGCCACCGCGCTGCCCTACAATCTTGGCCTGATTGTTGCCGGTCTTATCGGCATGATGGCTGGCGCCCAGGCCGAGCTCTGGCTGGAGCGCCGCAGCATTGCAAAGGATCCGTCATGACCCAGCCCCCCGATCCGACGTTGCTATGGACGATCATCATCGGCCTTGCCATTGGCAGCTTCGCCCTGCGCTTTGCCTTTATCGGGCTGATGGGCGGCAGGACCATGCCCGTTTGGCTGATGCGCCATCTGCGCTATACTGCGGTGGCGATCATTCCTGCGCTGGTGGCGCCGCTGGTGGTCTGGCCGACGCCGACCGGTGGCACCCCCAGCCTGCCCCATCTCGCCGTCGCCGCGGCGGTCTTCGCGCTCGGGTACTGGACACGCAATGTCCTGATCGCCATGGGCAGCGGTGCTGTTGGCTTCCTGCTGCTCTTTCTGTTGGCAGGCTGATCCATCCCGACAAACAGACAAAAGCCGCAGACGATGCTGCGGCTTTTCCCATCTATAGCTGTGCCTGAACGTGGCAGCATCACCCGCCTGCGTTCAACGCCGCATTGTTCTTTGCCAGCCCCTCTTGCAAGTCTGCGCTGTCGTTTTCACGGTAGCGTTCGGTCGTCACCCCCGGCAAGGCGCCAAATTGTTCCGAGAGATTGCCAGGGTAGAAAGTCACATCCAGCGTCTCAAACCCAGGTACCTGCTTCAGGATCGAGGCTGTGGCATTGGCACAGAACGCGCCCGGAACCCGACCGTTTGCCCGTACCAGCTGATAGGCGCGCTGCGCCTGCTCGGGCGTCACTTCGATCCGCTGCACCACGACATGATGGGTGCTGCGCGCATGTGATCCGCGATAGGCTTTCTCCACCCCCGGCGTGATGCCAAAGAGCACATCATCCCGCTCCGGCACCACATCGGCATAGAATGACCCGGCAGGATCAAAGATCACCCGTTCCGAGGCATTGATCATCAGCGAGGTATGCGCGCCCTGCCCGGTACGATTGTTGATCATCGTATAAAGCGTCAGCGCAGGCGGACCATTATGCCGATAGGCAACCCGTTCCAGCGTGGCGTCATCCGCGTTGGGCTGCTGCTGGGCGGCACAGGCCGAGAGCAGCGCCACACCGGCGCACACAAGCGCAAGCCTTAGCCCGCTCGCAAGGTGCCGGGCGCCACAACGCCCGCTCAGATCAGAACCATTCACGAGGGTGATCAGGTTGCAAAAATCGCGAGGAACACTGCAAAGAGCAGCGCTGCGATGCAGAACCGTGTCGTGAACTTGATGAAGCCGTTGTAGGTCTTTTCCTGAACGGTGATATCCATCGAACCGTGCTTATGGTCAGCCATGTGTCCATTCCTATTCGCGTCTGTTTTCCGCTGAATACTGGATTTCACAGACCCTGTCACCACGTCAATCGGGCGCAGCCAGGGCAAATCACCGGGCAATTCACCGGCCAAACACCGCTTGGCAGTGACCATAGCCGTAGCCCCAGCGCCAGCTCAGCCCGCTGCAAGGCGCGCCACCGAATCGCACCGCAGCATATATCGCGGTTGCGACCGGTGCGGCGATGGCCGCTGTTGGGGACTCTCGGCTGCTGAGTTGCGTCTCTACACAGCGGCGCAGAGCCTGATCCGCGGCCAGTCTTGCCTGCTGGCTGGCGGTGGCCAGATCTTCGTCGCGACCATCAAGGATTCGGCCAGATGATCCGATCCCGTCGGCATCGTGATAGAGCAGGTCATGAGCCACGCAACAGGCCTCAAACGGCGGACCGTCGGCTGTCTCTTCCCTGCCACTGAACTGGCGCCAGATCGCAGACAACCCACCGCTACAGCCATCGGTGGCAAAGGGCGCTGGCCTGCCACCTGCTGCCGCGACCTCCTGCATAAGGCCGCGATGAGCTGCACGCTCCAACATTGCCCAATAGCCCGCCGCAATCGCGTCTTCGGCGGCCGCAACGCTGCTGAGCGCGCCGAACAGAAGTGCGGCAACACCCCCAGCGCAACAGGCTGCCCGAACGTCAGGTCTCAGCCGGATCACTCTCAAGGTCGGACACCAAACGAAAACCGATCCGGTTGGCAGGTGCCGCCTCATTCCGCTTCGGCAAGGCCCGCAACATCACGTTGAGCTGGCTGACGTGTTGGACCAGCTGCGTGCGCGCGCCGCTGGAATCGCTGCCGTAATAGGTGATGATATCGGGGTCGAAGTAGCCCATGCCCTCGATCCGCATCACACCGGCATCGCCGCCGGCAAACCCCATCGCGACCTCATGCTCGCTATCCAGCTGCTCCTCGAAATTCTTGATATAAAGGATCAACCGTTCATAGGCCCAGCGTGCGGCGCTTTTTTCGGCAACGGATTTTTGCAACGGCATCTGCACTTTTTCGATACCGGTGCAGGCGTCGGGATCCGCGTGGACCTCGTGAACGCAGGGCAGAACGGCCGCCTCTGCCGCCTCGGCGCTGGTTGCGATCTCATCGGTCATGATCTCTCCCTTTCCAGGGGTCGATCACCCCTTGCGCTGGTAAAGCCAAGCCCCGTCCGCACGACGGCTGCGGTCAACCTGACCCAGATGGTACAGATGATTTAAATGGGCCACCGCCTCGACCAAAGCAAGGCCATATTCCCCGGAGCCGATCTTGCGTTTGAACAGCGGCGCAAAACATTCGGCCGCGCTGCGCGGTTCGTCGAGATGCTCAAGAAGCCGCGCCAGCGCCCCGTGATGGTTGTCGATCAACTGGGCCATCCGATGCGGCAGACCGCGAAATGGCAACTTATGCCCGCCCAAAGCCAGCTGATCACCCCGTGTCAACGGTGCCAGACGCTCGCAGGCCTCCAGCCATTCGGCCACAGGATCCGCCATCGGCTCGGTCGCATAGACGCCAATATTGGGACTGATCGAGGACAGGATCTGGTCGCCGGTGATCACCAGATTGTCATCGCGGCTCCAGAAGGTTGCGTGCTCTGGCGCGTGACCATTGCCCATGTGGACATCCCAGTTGCGCCCGCCCATGCGAAACACGTCGCCCTGTTTGATCCGGGTAAAGCCCAGCGGCATCGGATAGACCGTATCGGCGAAATTGAACGGCCGCTCCGCCAGCCGTGCGTCATAGATCGCGGGATCCATGCCCGAGCTGCGGTAAAACGCCAGCGTTTCCTCAGGCCAGCTTTCCTGCACGTCCAGCGTCAGCATTCGAGCAAACAGCCAGGCCGTTCGCGTGGTCACCAGCTCAGCCCCATGCTCAGACTGGAACCAGCCGGCGTTGCCGATGTGATCGGGGTGATGATGCGTGACCACCACGCGCCGGATCGGCTTGCCCTCCAGCGGCCCCGCCATCAGCCGCTCCCAGATGCGGCGGGTCTTGTTTGAGGACATGCCGGTATCGACGATGGTCCAGCCATCGCCATCATCCAGCGCATAGACGTTCACATGATCCAACTTCATCGGCAGCGGCAGCCGCATCCAGAGGACGCCCTCCGCCACCTCGATCGCCTCACCCTCGGCAGGCGGCGTGTTCCATGGACCGTCGGGTCGCGGGCTGGTCATCCGTCAGCCAATTCATCCAGCGTCAGAGCGCGCGCGCCGTCCGCACCCGCCTGCGCATGAGCCAAGAGCGCGGCGTGTTCCGGCAACATCCGGTTGATGTAGAACCGCGCCAGCTTTTCGCGCGGGCCACCGATGTCGGCCATCGCAGCCGCCAGGTGGTAATGCCCGCCAAGAACCCGCGCAAAGGCATGCAGATAGGGAACCGCTCCTGCGAAACGCTCATCCATGTCGCTCTGTGCGGTCAACCACTCGGTCGCTTCGCGCAGGGATTCACAGGCCTGCCAGACGGCCTCGGCCATATTCGGATGAGTGGTTCGGGCGCGCTCGGCCTGCTCCTCGATCTCGTCGATCAGACGGTTGGCCATATCGCCGCCGTCCATCATCTTGCGCCCAACCAGATCCATCGCCTGAATGCCGTTGGTGCCTTCGTAGATCGCCGTCACCCGCACATCACGATAAAACTGCGCTGCACCGGTTTCCTCAATGAACCCCATACCGCCATGCACCTGCACACCGGTTTCCGAAACACGCATCCCGGTTTCCGTGCCAAAGGTCTTGGCGATTGGCGTCAGAAACGCTGCCCGCGCGGCCCACTCCTGTGCGCCGGTTGCGGTCTGCATGTCGATGGCCTGCGAACAGGCCAGCAGGATCGCGCGCGCTGCAAAGAGATCGGCCTTCATTTCCATCAGCATCCGGCGCACATCCGCATGGTCCACGATGGTGCCGGAGGCGGATTTGCCCTGCTTGCGCTCCAGCGCGTAGGCCAGCGCCTTTTGATAGGCCGCACCAGCGACACCGACGCCCTGACCACCAACGCCCAGCCGGGCATTGTTCATCATGGTGAACATTGCCGCCAGACCGCCCCCCGGTTTGCCGACCATCCAGCCGATTGCGCCGTCATATTGCATGACGCAGGTCGGCGAACCGTGCAGGCCCATCTTATGCTCAAGGCTCACCACCTTCAGCGTGTTGGCTTTGCCGGGATTGCCATCAGCATCGGGCAGGTACTTGGGCACCAGAAACAGGGAAATTCCCTTGGTGCTGGGCGCCGCATTAGGCAGGCGCGCCAGCACCAGATGGCAGATATTGCCCGCAAAATCATTGTCGCCCCAGGAGATATAGATCTTCTGACCGCTGATCGCATAGGTGCCGTCGTCCAGAGGCTCTGCCTTGGAGCTAAGCGCCCCCACATCCGATCCGGCCTGCGGCTCGGTCAGGTTCATGGTGCCCGACCATTCCCCCGAAATCAGCTTGGGCAGGTAGAGCGACTTCAGCTCATCGCTGGCGTGATGTTCCAACGCCTCGATCTGACCCTGGCTCATCAGCGGGGCCAGTTGCAGCGACAGGCAGGCGCCCGACATCATCTCATTGACCGCGGTGGTCAGGGTCATCGGCAGCCCCATGCCGCCAAATTCCTCTGCCGCGCTCATCCCGATCCAGCCGCCTTCGGAAATCGCCTGCCAGCCTTCGGCATAACCGGGAGAGCTGCGCAGCACCCCGTTTTCCAGACGCGCCGGTTGCAGATCGCCGCCACGGTTCAAGGGGGCCATAACTTCATCGCAGAACTTCCCCGCCTCGGTCAGGATCGCCGTAACCACATCATCGCTGGCCTCGCCAAAGCGCTCGGTAGCGGCGATTTCATGAAAACCGATGATATGTTCGAGAAGAAACTGATACTCGGGAACCGGGGCACGGAAGGTCATGTCTGGCCTCTTTCAGAGAGCTGGTTGGGGCAGCCTTGGCATCATTGCCCCAAACCTTTATGTTGAATGTCTTGTCCGATTACCTAACCGGGCCCTTTAATCAAGCAACCAAAACGCCGCGTCACCAGCCATGTCCAGCCCCACAACCCGCCTCCTGACCGCGCAACCACAGGAGATCAGCACAGCTGCGGACCTGTTGAAAGAGGGCCGGCTGGTCGCATTTCCAACCGAAACCGTCTACGGGCTCGGGGCTGATGCGCGCCAGACCGACGCGGTTGAGGCCCTCTATGCCGCCAAGGGCCGCCCCAGTTTCAACCCGCTGATTGCCCACGTCCACGCGGTGGAGACCGCCCAGCGCTATGTGGTCTGGTCCGACACCGCCAGCAAACTCGCCGAGGCCTTCTGGCCGGGCCCGCTGACGCTGGTCCTGCCGCTGCGTGAGGACCACGGTATCTCGCCTCTGGTCACCGCCGGGCTGACCACCCTCGGCGTCCGTATCCCGGCCCATCCTGCGGCCCGGGCGCTTTTGTCGGTTCTGGATGGCCCGGTGGCGGCCCCCTCCGCAAACCCATCGGGCCGGATCAGCCCGACAACCGCCGCCCATGTCATCGCCGGACTGGACGGCCGCATCGCGGCCGTGGTCGATGACGGTCCCTGCGGCGTCGGCGTGGAATCCACCATTGTCGGCCTTGCAACCGGCACGCCATTGCTGCTGCGTCCCGGCGGGCTGGCCGCCGAGGAAATCGAGGCCGTTCTGGGACACCCGCTGCAGCAGCGCGATGTCGGCGATCCACTGACCGCTCCGGGGCAGCTGCTGTCGCACTACGCCCCGCGCGCCAGCGTCAGGCTGAACGTCACAAACCCAGCAGAGGGCGAGCTCTATCTCGGATTTGGCAAAATGGACTGTGATCTCAACCTCTCGGCCAGCGGCGATCTGCGCGAGGCTGCGGCGCAGCTGTTTGGACATCTCCACCAGCTTGACGCCAAGGCCCGCCCTATCGCTGTCGCCCCAATCCCGGAAATCGGGCTGGGTGTCGCCATCAACGACCGGCTGCGCCGCGCCGCCGCGCCACGCTAGCGGCCTGCTCAGGGCATCGTAAGCCGCCGGTCACGCGTGACCGGCACTGGTGGACAGAGTCAGCGGATCGACGCCGAGGGAGCGCAACGCCGCCTCCCATTTGGCGAAATCGTCCAGCTCGAACACCACCTCCGGCGTTGCTGTTGCGGTCAGCCAGCCATTATTGGCAATCTCGGCCTCAAGCTGCCCCGGCCCCCAGCCGGCGTAGCCAAGCATGACCATCACCTGCTCAGGTCCCCGCCCCATCGCGATATCTTCGAGCACGTCAACGGTCGCGGTCATCGAAAACGCCTCGGAAACCCGCAGCGAACTGACGTTGGATTTATACTCCGGTGAATGCAGGACAAAGCCGCGCTGCGTCTCGACCGGCCCGCCAAACCGCACCGGTAGCGCGGCCTCTTCTGCACTGCGCGGAGTAATATCCAGCTGTTCCAACAGGTTGGACAAATCAACGCCGGTGGCCGGTTTATTCACGATCAAGCCCATCGCACCATCGTCCTCATGCGAGCATAGCAAGATCAGCGAATGCTCGAACCTCGGGTCACCGATGCCGGGCATCGCAATCAGCAGTTCGCCGGTAAGATCCATATGAATCTGTCGTCCTTTTTTCAAATCGCCGCCACCCGTGACCGGGCAACCTGCCTGCCCTGTCACAATGGCCACCCGCAGGCAGAGGTTCAAGACCAACCCGTGCCTTAGCCAATGCTCAACGCCGTTGACCGGAACGTGACTTGGCTTTTCTTGCTGGAATGCGCATGTAAATGGGCATGGTTATGTTCTCCCTTCTCTCGGCGCTTGCGACGCCCCTGACGGCCCGCACCACGACGGCCAAGACCTTGGCGAAATGCCTCTGCGCACCGCTGGCGCTGTCGTTTCTGGCCCTGCCTGCCACGGCCCCCGCCGAGCAGATGTCCGATATTGTCCGTATCGAGGTGCTGGACGGCGGCACCACGCGACGCGGCACCCATATGGGAGCGTTGCGGCTGACGCTTTCCGAAGGCTGGAAAACCTACTGGCGCGCGCCCGGCGATGCCGGCATTCCGCCCCGCTTCAGCTGGCAAGGCTCGCGCAATGTCGGGGCCGTCGCAATCCGCTGGCCCACGCCCGAAGTGTTCCTCACCTCAGGATTTCGCACCATCGGCTATCATGATCAGCTGGTGCTTCCGGTCGAGATCACCCCGGCCAAACCCGGGCAGCCGCTGCGGCTGAAGGGCCGCATGGAGCTCGGCATCTGCAAGGATGTCTGCATACCCTCGGAACTGCGTTTCGATCAGGCGCTGAAACCGGACAGCCCGCGCAATCCGGCAATTGTCGCAGCACTGGCTGACCGTCCCTGGTCCGCAAAGGAGGCAGGGGTGCAGGCCGCGACCTGTGCGCTGTCCCCCAGCCGCTATGGGATGGAGCTGGTTGCCCGGATCACCATGCCCAGCGCAGGCGGTGAGGAGGTCGTGGTTGTCGAACCCGGCGTCCCCTCGCTGGTCACAACCGAAACGACGACCAGCCGACAGGGCCACAAGCTGACGGCGAAAACCGAAATCATCTCCGCCGATGGCGGTCCCTTCGCTGTGGATCGCTCGCAGATGCGTATCACCGTACTTGGGCAGAACCGGGCGGTAGACATTCAGGGCTGCACCCGGCACTAACAAGGGATCATCTGCCCGACCGGATCCAGCCATGTCCGCCAATCCCGCCTCCGACGAAGCCCCTCGCCGCCCTGTCCTGGGGGCGTTGGCCGTGGTCTGCCATCCCCGGCAGGATGGTGATCAGGTGATCCTCATCCAGCGCAGATCGCCGCCAAATGCAGGTTGGTGGGGCTTTCCCGGCGGCCATGTCGAACTCGGCGAGACCGCGATGCAGGCTGCCGCCCGCGAACTGCTGGAAGAAACCGGCGTCATCGCCAGCCCCCGCGAAGTGCTGACCCATATCGACGTCATGCTGCGGGATGACGCGGGTGAGGTGCAGCGGCAATATCTTCTCATCGCCGTGCTCTGCGACTACGTCTCAGGCCAGCCCGCCCCCAATGATGACGCCCTGCAGGCACAATGGGTGCAGGTCTCCGATCTGACCACTGGCTTCGACCGGTCTCCTGACCGGATGCTGATTGACCAGGTGGCGGAGGTCGCCGCCCTCGCCCAGCAGCAGCGCCGCCGGATGACGGGTTAGCCTTGGCAATCCCGCTCACACTGCATCCATAAAGCCCGGGTCGACGCTCAGAACTGTTGCGCGCTCAGACCCTGGCGCGGCGTGCGCCCACCGCGCGGGCGCAGAGGTAGCCAAACAGGCTCAGAAGCGCAGCACCAACGATGAACAGCAGCGTGGCTGCCCGCACCGGATCCATCGCCGCCAGCACCGGCACAAACGTCCGCAGCAGCGGATGCAGCAGCCCAACCGCCATCGCATAGCCAAGTGTTACCGCGAGCCACAGCAGCTGCGCCGCTCCCAGCCCCAGCGTCAGCCAGCGCAGTTCGCCCGCCCGCGATGTCAGCCCGCGCCGCAGCGCCGCAAAGGGGCGCGCCACATCGGCCTGAACCGCGATCAGCGCCGGTACCACCAGCAGCACCAGGAACATCCCGAAACCAAGACCATAGACCAGCGTAATCACGGTCGGCTTCAGAAACTGCGCCTGCTGCGAACCCTCGTACATCAAGGGCGCCAGCCCCAGCACCGTTGTCAGCGTCGTCAGCATCACCGGCCGCAGCCGGTCAGCGGCCCCGTCAATGATCGACGGTATCAAGCCACGTTCCTGCGCATATTCATCGATCGTGGTCACTAACACGATCGAATCGTTGATAATGATGCCGGTCATTCCCAACAGCCCCACCACCGTGAACATCGACAGCGGCACGTCCCACAGGTAGTGGCCCCAGATCGTGCCAACCAGACCAAAGGGAATAATCGCCATCACCACCAAGGGCCGCGTCCAGCTGGCGAATATCCACGACAGCACCAGATAGATACCGGTCAGGCAGAGTATAAGTCCGGTTCGCGCGTCATTCAGGAACTCGTTCTCCTGTTCGCTCAACCCGGCGAGCTGCCAATCGACCTGCCGTTCGCTGGCGATGCTCGGCAGGATTTCCTCTTCCAGCGCGGTTGCTATGGCCTGAGCTCTAGCCGGATCGTCCTCGGAGATATCGCCCGTGACACTGATCACGCGTACCCCGTTTTCCCGCCGCACTGTCGAAAAACCGGTGCGCTGGCTTACAGAGACGATATCCGCAAGCGGCAGATAGACACCCGCCGGGCTACGCATCAGCGTGCGCTCCAGGAAATCGGCCGTCAGCTCGTCCTTCGGCAGTTCCACCCGGATCGTGGCGCTACGCGGGCCCTCCGGGTAGGTTGCCGCCTCGATCCCATTGAGCCGCGCACGCAGCGCCCGGCCAAGCGTCTCAACCGTGAACGCCAGCGCGCGCCCCTGCGGCGTCAGCTCCAGCACCAGCTCTTCCTTGTCATAGGCAAGATTGTCCTCAACAGCGGAAACCTCAGGATAGCGCAGCAGTGCCGTCTTCAGATCCTCCGATGCGGTTTTCAGAACTTCGACCGCCGCACCGCTGAACTGCACATTCAGCGCATCCCCACCCGGGCCGGACCGCCAGCCACGGAAAGACAGCGTCTCCGTCATAGGATGACGGCGCACCCTCTCCTGGATCTCCGCAACAAAGGCAAAGCTGGAATAGGGCCGCAGATCCGCATCAATCAGCTCAATCGAAATCCCGCCCAGAAGATCACTATCCTTGGCATCGACACCGGCCAGACCGCGCCCGGCGTTGCCGCCGATCTCAGCCATGACAAATTCGATGGGGTTGCGGCCATAGCGGTCCTCATACTCCGCGCCCAGCTCATCCACCGCACGCTGCATCTCGCGCATCATCGCCAGCGTATCGGCCCGCGTCGCACCTTCGGCCATCGCGAAATTACCGGTGACCGAGCCACGCTCCGGCGCATTGAAGAACCGCCATTTGACATCGCCGCCGATGAACAGCGCCAGTTGACTGGCCAGTATCACCAAAGCACCCGCGAGCACTACGTAGCGTCCGCGTACGACCAGCGCCATCAGCGGTCGGAACAGACCATCGCGCAGCCTGCGAAACCCGCGATTGACCACCCGGCTCGGCAGATCATACCAATGTTCCTTGGCGCTATGGGCCAGGGCATGGGCCAGGTGATTGGGCAGGATCAGGAAACACTCGATCAGTGACCCCGCAAGCACGGCAATCACCGTCAGGGGGATATCGCGGATCAGCTCGCCGAAACGCCCGCCAATCGACACCAATCCGAAAAATGCGATCACCGTGGTCAATGTGGCCGCGAAAACCGGCATGGCCATGCGGCGCGCGGCGTTCTCTGCCGCCGCAACCGGGTGCTCGCCCAGACGCCGCGCACGGAAATCGGCATGTTCACCCACCACGATCGCATCATCCACCACAATGCCCAGCGTGATGATCAGGCCAAACAGGCTGATCATATTGATCGTCAGACCAGCCATATACATGAAGGCCACTGCGGCAAACATCGCCGCCGGGATCCCTGCAGCGACCCAGAAGGCAATGCGTGCGTTCAGAAACAGGAACAGCAATGCCAACACCAGGCCCAGACCCATCAGCCCGTTGTCCAGCAGGATATCCAGACGACCGGTGATCGCCTCGGCTCGGGTTCGGATCAGACTGGCGCTGACACCATCCGGCAGGCTGGCCTGCAAGGCCTCAACCACCCCTTCGACCTGATGCTGAATCTTAATCGCATCGCCCTGATCCGACCGGTCCACCCGGATCGACATCGCCGGATCGTCGCCGACGAAATAAGAACGATTGCGATCCACACCCTCCACACGGATTGTGGCGACATCTCCCACGGTCAGCGCGGACCCATCGGGGTTGGTACGCAGCACGATGCCTGCCAATTCCTCCGGGCTGCGCTTTTCGCTGCCGGTGCGGATCCGGGCATTTGCGCCACTCACATCGCCCGCGGGATTGGCATCAACCTCTGCGGCGATTGCGGCGGCGATATCCGTCATCGCGATATCATGGGCAATCAGACTGGCCGAGGGCACTTCGACCATAGTCTGCGGTGCGGCGATGCCACGGATCGTGGTTCGCGTCACCCCGACCTCGAACAGGCGCGCGATCAGCTCATCCGCAAACAGCCCCAGCTGGCGCGGCGCGATCGGGCCTGTGATCACCACATCCGTGACCCTGTCACGCCAGGCCCCGCGAAGCACGCTGGGCTCCTCTGCCTCCTCCGGCAGGGTGGTGACGCCGTCGACGGCGGTTTGCACGTCATCGGCAGCCCGCGCCATGTCCCAGCCGGGTTCGAATTCCAAGGAGATGCTGGCCCAGCCTTCGCGCGACGTCGCGCTTGAACTTTCGACCCCATCAACCGCCAGCAGCGCCGGCTCCAGCGCCTGCACGATCGCACTGTCGATATCTTCCGGGCCAGCCCCCTCCCATTCGATTCCCACCGACACCTGGTCCACGATCACATCGGGAAAGAACTGCGCCCGCATATTGGGGATCGCCGCCGCACCCAGCACCAGGAGCAGGACCAGCAGCAGGTTCGACAAGGTCCGGTGGCGAGTGAAATAACTCAGAACACCGCCAGCCGATCGGGGGAGATTGCGCAGCATCGCCGCTACCCTCCCATCCGCGTTTCGATCCGGTTGATCAGCCCAGCGGGCACCTTGGCCGCAGCCAGCTGTTCCAGCATCCGCGCCTTCACCGCCTGCGGCATCCTGCTGTTGCCTTCGACCATGGCGACGAGCTTGGCTCGACGATCCTCGGTCAGCTCAACCAGATCCACCTCCGCGGCGGCGCTATCCCCTGCGCTGCTGGCCTCCGCCCCCTGACGGAGCGGGCGCACCTTGATCCCCGCCCCCAGCAGCGGCGTGCGCCCGGTGACGACGTCGCGGCCTTCCAGACCTGCGCCGCGCAGCAGCACGTCATCACCCTGGCGACGCACCAGCGTTACAGGAAGCGCCTCTAGGCGGTCGTCCTCCCCCAGCACCAGAACCGTCCCATCCGCCCCCAGCGCCGAGGCCGGCAGCCGCGCCACCTCTGCCAGCTCCGGTTCCTGCACGTGAACGGTGACAAAATCGCCGGGCTTGAAGCCAAGTGCCGGATCAAGCCGCGCGTAGATCAACCGCCCTGCCAGCCCTTCGCCTGCATCACCGCTGACCCGCACCGCGACACCCGTTGCCTTCAATGCGGCGCCGGTGGCATCCAGCGTGACCTCAACCGGGGCCGCAAGCAGCTGCCCATCGGCGTCCAGCAGACGGGCGTATTGAACCGTCGACACCCGGAACGCCACATCCAGCTGCGCCGGATCCACCAGATCGGCCAGCTTTTCATTGGCCGAAACCAACCGCCCTTCCACCAGGTTCACCGATTGCAGCGTCCCGTCAAACGCGGCGGTGATCGTGGTGTCGGCCAGGTTGCGGCGGGCATCCTCCAGTGCGATCTCGGCCCGGGCCAGTCGCGTGACGCTTTGATCAATGCGGGCCTCGGCCAGCGACACCGCCTGCCTGCGAGAAATCACCGCCTGCCGGGCCTGTGCCGCCGCCAGTTCCACCACCTCAACCGTTGCCGCCGATCCGACGCCCCGCGTTTCCAGGTTGCGCTGCCGCTCCAGCGCGCGCGTGCGCAGCTCTGCCTGATCCTCGGCAGCGGCCAGTTCATCCTGCGCCAGCGCCAGCCCGCGCCGGGCCTCTCGGGTCTCGGCCTCTGCGTCCAGCATGTCCGCCTCTGCGCGTCGCAGGGCGGCCTGCGCATCTGCCGGGTCGATCTGCACCAGAAGCGCCCCGGCCTTCACGTCACCGCCATCCTCGAAACCCGGCGCCAGCTCGACCACCCGGCCGGCAGCCGCCGTACGCAGCTCCAGCCTGCGGCGGCTCTCGATCCGGCCAAAGGCGGTCAGCCGCGGCTGCACCGTACCCAGCTCAGCCCGCTCGACATTCACCGCAAACACCCGTTCACGATCCGGCGGCGCGCCACGTTCATCCGCCATACGGGTCTGAATGGCAGACACCACCATCTGCACCGCCAGAAGCAGCAGCGCCGCTGTCAGCGCCGCAAGAAAGACCCCAATCACCGTTTGCCGCAAAAAGCGCATTCTTTATCCTTCAATCGGCTAAACGAACCGGCCACACCACCACCGCAGCGTTCAAAATGAACACCTTAAGCCGCAAGAATACCAGTTTGTACAAACTATACGAGGTTACACGCAGTCACGGATCAATTCCGTCTCACTTGCGACGCAAATGTTCGTCAAGCCGCGGCATGATTTCCACAAAATTGCAGGGACGATGCCGGTAATCCAGCTGCTTCACCAGAATTTCATCCCAGGCATCCTTGCAGGCGCCCGGGCTTCCGGGCAGCGCAAAGAGATAGGTGCCGCCAGCGACGCCGCCAGTGGCCCTTGATTGCACCGCTGATGTGCCGATCTTCTGCATGGAAATGATGGTGAAAACCGTGCCAAAGGCATCGATTTCCTTTTCATAGACATCCCGGTGTGCCTCGACCGTGACATCGCGGCCGGTCAGCCCGGTGCCGCCGGTCGATATCACCACATCGACCTCTGGGTCGGCGATCCAGTCACGCAGCTGGCCTGCGATCTCGGCCCGCTCGTCCGGCAGGATCTTGCGATCGGCCAGCACATGCCCCGCCGCCTCCAGCCGATCCACAAGAACCTGACCGGAACGATCCTCCGCCAGCGACCGGCTGTCCGAGACCGTCAGCACTGCAATGCGAACGGGAATAAAATCCTTGCTGTCGTCGAGTTGTGCCATGTTTCCGGCCCCCATCTGAAATATCAGCTGCCTTGGGTCGTGCCCGTTTCCGGCCCGCCCCGTTAGTGGTTGCGTATCACCCGGCGGTCAGCCGCGTCTTCACCTCAAGCAGGTCCGCCCAGGCGGCGCGTTTCTGCACCGGTTGACGCAGCAGATAGGCCGGGTGAAACATCGGCATCACCGGTTTGCCCTGCGCCTCATGCCAAGTGCCACGCATCCGGGTGATACCGCGTTTTCCGAGCAGGGCATCACAGCTGATATTGCCCATGGCAATCAGGATATCCGGCTGCACAAGGGCAATGTGGCGCTCCAGAAACGGAGTCATCATGGCGATTTCCGCAGGCAGCGGATCCCGGTTCTGCGGCGGTCGCCACGGTAACACATTGGCAATATAAACGCTGTCCTCACGCGACAGGCCAATGGCTGCCAGCATCCGGTCCAGCAGCTGCCCGGCGCGGCCCACAAAAGGCTTTCCGGCCATATCCTCATCCCGACCGGGGGCTTCGCCAACCACCATCACGCGGGCACCGGGGTGGCCATCAGCAAACACCAGGTTACGCGCGCCCTTTTTCAGCTCGCAATGTTCAAACTGATCCAGCGCATCGCGCAGCGCCGCCAGCGAACCAGCGGCCCCTGCCATCTGTCGCGCCACCGCAACCGGGTCGATTTCGAGAGGTTTGATCGGCGCGGCATCCGCAGTCGTCGCAGCCGCCTTGGGCAGCCGCGCCTGCAGCTCATAGCGATTAACCGGCGCATCGCCGATTGCATCGGTCGCCCCCAGTTCAATCTGCCACGCCAAGAGCGCCCGCGCGCTGTGATAATCCAATGCCGATTCCATGGCCCCAAGCTACTCTGCTCGGGAGCCAAGCAAAACACCTGACTTCACCGCAGCCTTCACCCCGGCCCAGAACACGCCCCGGCTGTCTTGCCGGACGCCACAGCCCTGCTATAAGAGCGCCAAACAGCACGGAGCCAGCCCATGCCCAATGCCCCCACGTCGATTGATCCGATGTCCTTCAACCAACGGCATCTTCTGGGTATTGAGCCGCTGAAGCCGCATGAAATTACCGCCATCCTGGATCTGGCCGACAGCTATGCCGAGCTGAACCGACGCCCTGACAAACACGCCGATGCGCTGTCCGGGCTGACCCAGGTCAACATGTTCTTTGAGAACTCCACCCGCACTCAGGCCAGTTTTGAAATCGCAGGCAAACGGCTGGGGGCAGATGTCATGAACATGGCGATGCAGGCCAGCTCGATCAAAAAGGGGGAGACCCTGATCGACACCGCGATGACACTGAACGCGATGCACCCCGATCTGCTGGTTGTGCGCCACCCGCACTCAGGTGCCGTGGATCTTCTGGCGCAAAAGGTGAACTGCGCCGTGCTCAACGCAGGCGACGGGCGGCATGAGCACCCTACACAGGCGCTGCTGGATGCGCTGACCATCCGCCGTGCAAAAGGGCGCCTGCACCGTCTGAACATTGCGATCTGTGGCGATGTCGCGCATTCCCGGGTAGCCCGCTCCAATCTGATCCTTCTGGGCAAGATGGAAAACCGCATCCGGCTGATCGGCCCGCCGACCCTGGTGCCCGACCATTTCGCAGAGTTCGGTGCCGAAATCTACGACGACATGCGCGAAGGGCTGAAAGACGTGGATGTGGTCATGATGCTGCGCCTGCAAAGGGAGCGGATGGACGGTGGATTTATTCCCTCAGAACGCGAGTATTACCACCGCTACGGGCTGGATGCCGAGAAGCTGGCGCTGGCCAAACCCGACGCCATCGTTATGCACCCCGGCCCGATGAACCGGGGCGTTGAAATCGACGGTACGCTGGCGGACGATATCAATCGTTCGGTCATTCAGGAGCAGGTCGAAATGGGTGTCGCCGTTCGCATGGCGGTGATGGATCTTCTGGCCCGCAATCTGCGCGCCAGCCGTCAGACTGCCATGGCGCAACCGGGCGTGGTCTGATCAATGACCGAGCCGGTAACGCAGCCCCTGACCATCCCCGCAGGCGAGCAGCGGATGATCCATGTCTTTGATCTCGACATGCGGTCGGAACAGGCCCGTTTCCTGCGAGAGCCCGGCGCATTGGCACAGGTTCTGGGGATTGAGTATGTCGACCTCGATCATGTCGAAATCTTTCCGGTAAGCGATCTGGAAGATCTGGGGCTGATCGGTTACCTGCGCGACGGCTGCGGCATTCCCGCCGAGCAGCTGGAAGCCGATGCCCAGAGGCTGATGGCAATCGACGGCTATGTGCTGCTGCTGCGGTCGCGCGCATTTCGGGGCGAGGAAACCCGCCTGATCCCGGCGCATCAGATCCGCCATATCGGCGATTACAGCGAACTTGGTGCGGATTGGGCCAGCCTGCCGAGCAATCCCGACCAAACCCCTGACAGCGCCAAACCCTATTCGGCTCCACGCCCCTTCCCGCGCGCGGCACGCTCACGCGCCCGACGTATCGGCGCGACCATCTTTGCCATCGTGATGGCACTGATCCTCCTCGTCGTGCTGTTGCTGGCGAGCTGACATCATGGCCGAGACCCGCTTTTCCCCGGACCGCATGGCCTACTGGCGCAGCCACGCCTGGCTCGCGGTCATCGCCATGGTTGGCGCGATGGGCATTCTCTGGGTGATGGGGAACCCATATGTCTGGACTGGCGCCATTGGCGGGCTCGCCGCGATCGGCCTGCGTGGTGGCTATCTGATGTCGGATGAGCTGACCCGGGTCTGGGCAATTGGCGACACATCGGTGATCGGCCCGGATCACCAACAGATTCCGCTGGCCACTATTGCCCAGGTGAACCAGCTCGGCAGCACTGTGCAGATCGTCACCCGCGACGGCCACAAATACCTGATCAAATACCAGCCCGACCCGGCTGCGACCCGCACCGCCATCGAAACCGCCCTCTCTGACCACCCGGAAAGTCCACGCGCATGACCCTCTTGTTCACCAACGCCCGACTGATCGACCCCGAAGCCGGCACCGACAGCCTAGGTGCGGTTCTGGTACACTCGGGGCGCATTGCAGCGGTTGAAAAGAATGGCACCGACCCTGACCAATTGTTTCGCACGCGAAACATTGGGGCAGAGGATGTGACCCTTATTGACTGCCACGGAAAATGTCTTGCGCCGGGTATCGTCGACATCGGGGTCAAGGTCTGCGAACCCGGGGAACGTCACAAGGAAAGCTATAAATCCGCAGGCCTTGCAGCAGCGGCAGGGGGGGTTACCACCATGGTAACTCGGCCGGATACGACGCCCGCCATCGACAGCCCCGAGACACTGGAATTCGTGACCCGTCGCGCGCAGGCCGATGCACCGGTGAACGTGCTGCCAATGGCCGCCCTGACCAAGGGGCGCGAGGGCCGAGAAATGACCGAGATCGGCTTTCTCATGGATGCAGGTGCGGTTGCCTTTTCCGATTGCGATCATGTCGTCGCCGACACCAAGGTGTTCTCCCGCGCGTTGTCTTACGCGCGCAGCTGCGGCGCGCTGGTCATCGCCCACCCCCAGGAGCCGGGATTGAGCAAAGGGGCCGCCGCAACCTCGGGTAAATTCGCCACGCTGCGTGGGCTGCCCGCCGTCACCCCGATGGCCGAGCGGATGGGACTGGATCGCGATATCGCCCTGCTGGAAATGACCAGAGCGCGGTATCACGCAGATCAGATCACCACCGCGCGCGCCCTGCCCGCCCTTCAGCGGGCCAAATCCAACGGGCTGGACATCACTGCCGGAACCTCGATCCATCACCTGACCCTGAACGAGCTGGACGTTGCCGACTACCGCACCTTCTTCAAGGTCAAACCGCCGCTGCGATCCGAGGAGGACAGGCTGGCATTGATCGACGCCCTGCGCGAGGGGCTGATCGACACGATCTCCTCGATGCACACACCGCAGGATGAAGAAAGCAAGCGCCTGCCGTTTGAGGAAGCCGCCGCCGGGGCTGTCGCACTGGAAACACTGCTGCCCGCGGCCTTGCGGCTTTATCATGCCGAACAGCTGGACCTGCCAACGCTGTTTCGGGCGATGGCCCTCAACCCGGCCAAACGACTGGGGCTCGACTGCGGTCGCCTGGCCGAAGGCGCACCGGCTGATCTGGTGCTGTTTGACGCCGACCAGCCCTTTGTAATGGACCGTTTTTCGCTGCACTCGAAATCGCAGAACACCCCCTTTGACGGGCAGCGCATGCAAGGTAGGGTACTGGCAACTTATGTGGCCGGCGAACCGGTCTATCGGAGAGACTGATGCCGCCAATTGAGACTGCCGCCCCATTTCTGCTGCTTTGGGCCGTGATCGGTTATGGTCTGGGGTCCATCCCCTTTGGCCTGCTGCTGACCCGGATCATGGGCTTGGGCAATCTTCGCGCCATTGGATCTGGCAATATCGGCACCACCAATGTGCTGCGCACCGGATCGAAAAAGGCCGCAGCGCTGACGCTGCTGCTGGACGGCGGCAAGGGCGCGGCGGCGGTCCTGCTGGCCCGTGTTCTGGCCGGTGAGGATGCAGCACAGCTGGCCGGTCTCACCGCGTTTCTAGGTCACTGCTTCCCGATCTGGCTGAAGTTCAAAGGCGGCAAAGGCGTCGCGACCTTCCTCGGCCTGATGCTGGCACTGGCCTGGCCGGTGGGCATCGCCTGCTGTCTCACCTGGCTGGCGGCAGCCTATCTGAGCAAGATTTCCTCGATGGGCGCTCTGGTCTCAGCCGTGGCCGCACCGCTGTGGTGCCTGCTGCTGGGTGTCCCGATGATCACGGCACTGGCCGCGCTTCTGGCGCTGATCATCCTCTGGCGGCACAAGGAAAACATCGCCCGGCTGCGCATGGGCACCGAACCGAGGATCGGCCAGAAATAGCGGCCATCGCCATATAAGCACTTGTTTTCAAAGAAAAGCCCTCATCCACATCGGATGAGGGCTTTTTTCATCACGCGAATGTGCCAGCGCTCCGGTGCAGAGTGATTGTGCATCAACACACATACAAAAGGAGTTGTTTTGAACGTGATCGGTAGAGCCCTCATATCGGTGTCGTGACCAGGACGGTCCAATTTCGAACACCGACATTTTGATGACGCACGCCTTTTATCATTCCAACTCCGGGTGCCACGGCATCCGACAAATCGAAAGGTTCACACCGATGAACACCGTAAAATCCCTTCTGGGCGGGATCGCCCTTTCCGTGACACTGGCAACCTCGGCACTGGCAGCCGGCGTGGATGTCAACGCCTCCTCCACCGGTCTGGCAATGCAGGGCTACGACCCGGTCGCATATTTCAACGCCGGAGAGCCGACCAAAGGATCCTACAAGGTAACCGCGACATTCGATGACGCCACCTACTGGTTTGCCACCGAGGAAAACAAAGCACTGTTTGAAGCCAGCCCCGAGGCCTATGTCCCGGCCTATGGTGGCTACTGCGCCTTTGGCGCCGCGATGGGCTTCAAATTCGACGGCGACCCGAACGAGTGGAAAATCGTCGACAATGTGCTTTACCTGAACCTGTCGAAGGACATTCAGGAACGCTGGAGCAAGGACATTCCCGGCTTCATTGAAAAAGCTGATGTGAACTGGAAAGAAATCGCCGACGCTGAACCGGCCGAGCTTCTGCAGTAACCTTCCCAGCGCGCGACGCTAGATCATGAATAATGGGCGGCAGGATACCTGCCGCCCATTTGTATTACCGCAATGCTGGGAGCATCGCCCCAGCCGACAATAGTTACTTTGAAGCCAGCCGTTCGATCGCATCAGCCGTCCGCTTGGTGTTGTTGTAGATCCCCACCGCCAGATACAGCGAGCCACCAATCAGTACGACGTAGAGACCGCCGACCACCAGCACGCCAAGGGCTGCGAGGATACCGCCGCCACCGGGCTGCAGGGCCGCAAGCACAGCACCCCCTGCGACGGCGATCAGCAGCAAAACCATGAATACGCCTACAAGTTTTTCAAATGCAGAGATAAAGAAATTGCCCATTTCAACACCTTTCAGAGCTATAGAATGCGCGCTCTTCTAGGGACCAGTAAATGAGTGAGCAAGGTGTCATTTAGGGGGAAAACCAGCTGGATAGCGCCAGTGAACCCACCGGTGAACGCCCCTGCGACACCCAGTCATAGCGAGCAGGTATCAACCGGCCGCCATATGAAAAAGGGGCGCCCCGATAGGCACCCCCTGAGATTGGTCTGAGGCGATCTTGAGCGTTCCTCAGTAGCTGTATTCCGCGTAGATCCGGCTCAGATCGCCGTTCCAGTCGCCATTGTAGCGGTCGAGCAGCTCATCCGCCGGGACCTTGCCGGTTTCAATACTGTCCTTCAGCGCGTTGAGGAAATGCGTTTCATCCGGCACCAGCCCACCGGCGCCCGCGCGACCGCGGGATTTGAGACCCGCCTCGGAAATCGCCACCACTTCGCGCGCCAGATCGTGCATCTTGATATTGCCCACCTGTGCCTGCAGCCCCTGCTCCGAAGCGGCGACACGCAGGGCTTCACGGGTTTCCGCGTCCCAGCCCTTGGCCAGATCCCAGGCGGCATCGAGGCTGGACTGATCGTACATCATCCCCACCCAGAAGGCCGGCAGGGCACAGAGGCGACGCCACGGGCCACCGTCGGCGCCCCGCATCTCCATGTATTTCTTGATACGTGCCTCAGGGAAAGCCGTCGTCAGGTGATCGGCCCAGTCGCTGAGGGTCGGGGTTTCACCCGGCAGTGCGGGCAGTTCCCCGTTGAGAAAATCGCGGAACGACATGCCCAGCGCGTCAATGTACTGGCCGTCGCGGTAGACAAAGTACATCGGCACATCGAGGGCATATTGCACCCAGCGTTCAAAGCCGAAGCCCTCTTCGAACACGAAAGGCACCATGCCGGTCCGATCCGCATCCAGATCGCGCCAGACCCGCGAGCGCCAGGATTTGTGGTTGTTCGGTTTTCCCTCAAGGAAGGGAGAATTGGCGAACAGCGCAGTGGCAACGGGTTGCAGCGCGATGGCCACCCGCATTTTCTGCACCATGTCGGCCTCCGATCCGAAGTCGAGATTGACCTGCACGGTACAGGTCCTCCGCATCATGGTCCGCCCCATGGTGCCGACCTTGCCCATATAGGCGTCCATCAGCTTGTAGCGACCCTTGGGCATCAGCGGCATTTCTTCATGGGTCCAGATCGGAGCCGCGCCCAGACCGATGAACCCGACGCCGATCTCGTCGGCGATATCCTTCACCTCGCGCAGGTGGGTGTTCACCTCGTCGCAGGTCTCGTGGATGGTCTCCAATGGCGCACCAGAGAGTTCCAGGGCACCACCGGGTTCCAGCGAAACATTGGCGCCATCCTTTTCCAGACCGATCAGATGCCCCCCTTCGCGCACCTCGGACCAGCCATGGCGGTCGCGCAGGCCCTCAAGCACGGCAACGATGGAGCGGGTGCCCTCAAATGGCAGCGGTTTCAGGGAGTCCTTGCAGTAGCCGAATTTCTCGTGCTCCGTACCGATCCGCCACTGGTCACGGGGCTTGCAGCCGGAGGCAAGATATTCCGCAAGCTGCTCGTGACGTTCGATCGGCCCACCGCCGGATTGAGGAATAGACATCTGGGGCTCTCCGTAAGGTTGATCCGTCTTGCGTTGCAAGTCGTGGTCGGTATTTCCGGTGGTGTCAATGCAGCCTGTGCACGGTCTGACGTGTTGGTGCACGCTCCCAGATCACGACCTGGTGAGCGCCGGATTTATGCAATTCTGCCAGCATACGCTCCATACGCAACCCCGGCAGGGTCGCAAAGGCATCAAAGAGCGCATCCGTGTTGGTCGCATTGACCGGAATCGCCAGCGCCGCCTGCCCCGGCTGATCCAGCAGCCAATGGGGTGGTTTCGCGGCGTGGTCCAGTGTCAGCCGCTCCAGTTCGGATAGCGCAACGGCCCCACCGGTCAGCGGACCGAAATAGGCGATCTGGCCTTCGTCGACCTGAACCACGCCGGGGCCACCTCCACCCAGACGGAACCGCATCCGCTGCATACCGATGACGGCAATGATCACCCCAAGGCCCAGCAGAGCCCAGCCGATCAGCGCCTGAACCCCATAGCCACCAAAAGCCCAGAACAAGCCGAGAGCCCCCAGCACGGCCGCCGCGATCATCTCGCGCCAGCGCCAGAGGGACCGGCGGGCTTCGGGTCGGATGAAGCTCATGTTGTCAGCGCTCCCTCGGTCACGACGGTCTCGGGTTCCTGATCGAACAGGACAAGCGAATAGCCCCCGATGGGTTGGAACCCGATGGCACGATAGGCCCGGACTGCCGCGTCTCCAGCTGCAAAGAGAACCGCCTTCTCGACCCCTGCGGTCTGGACCTCTCGCAGGTGGAATGCCAGAGCGCAGCGGGCATAGCCGCGCCCGCGTTGCTCTTGTGGCGTATAGACCCCACCAATCTGCACGACCTTCGGCAGCTGGGCGTTGAAGCCGGTCATCGCAACCCAATGGCCCGCCACCTCAAGCACCCTATGGCTGTCGCGCAGCAGATAGCTGTCGATATCGCCGGCCGCGACGGCGACGGCCTCTGATGCCGGAGTGCCCAGAGTTTCCTGATGGTAGGCGGCCCGCCACTGTACCAACATCGGGCGGGGTGCCGCAGATAGCGGATGCAACACCGCGCCCCGCAGCTGCGGACGATCAAGGCTGCTCCGATCCAGATCGGACAGGGTCAGCGCCAGCCCCGGCTCATCGCGGTCAAGGCGCTTGGGCCGCTGATCAAGGCCGGTGGCAGCGAGGTAGCGGCGCAGCTGGGCGGTCTCCCCCAACACGCCGACCTGCTGTTGCGACGCTGTCTGCGCCAGTCGGTGATCCACCAGCTGTTGCAGCTGCCGCCAGTCCTCTGCGGTGGCGGCGCCCGCCTGGATCAAGAGACTCCCATCATTGGTGAGCCCGGCAACACCATCCTCTGCACGACCGCGCACCCAGAGCTGCACCGCCTTTGGCGCGGTGCCAGCCAGCCCGTGATCACGCAGGTTGATCAGCAGAAACATGGAGCTTTCGATATGGCGATGCAGCAGATCCTGAACCGCCGGGAGATCATTGTCCTGTGCTGGGCGCCAAGTCATTACCAATCCCCATAGCGTTGCTGCCAAACGGTCAGCGCCGCCACCGCTGCGGTATCCGCGCGCAGGATGCGGGGACCAAGGCTCACGACATGGGATTGCGGCAACGCGTGGAGACGCTTGCGCTCTGCCTCGGAAAACCCGCCCTCGGGACCGATCAGGATCGCCCAAGGTACCTGTGCCTGTGCTTCGCTGGCCAGTGCCAATGCGCTGCCGACCTCTGCTTCGTCACAAAACATCAGCTGGCGCTCTTCGGGCCAATGGTCGAGCAGCCGCGAGAGTTTCTGAAGATCCGCGACCTCCGGCACGTAGGTGCCGCCACATTGCTCTGCGGCCTCCACCGCATGGGCCTGAAGTCGATCCTGCCGGATGCGGTCGGAATTGGTGAAATCGGTCTGCACCGGCAGGATCCGCGCCGCGCCCATTTCAGCGGCCTTCTCCACGATGAAATCGGTTCGCGCCTTCTTGATCGGGGCGAACAGCAGCCACAAATCCGGCGGCAGCACCAATGGCCGGGTCTGCTCCTGGCAGATAAGGACACCGCTGCGCTTGCTGGCCTCGGCCACCTCGACGCGCCATTCGCCGTCCCGTCCGTTGAACAGCAACAGCTGCGCCCCCACCGTCTGCCGCATGACCCCAAACAGGTAATGCGCCTGATCGCGGTCCAGAGGAACCGATTGCCCTGCCCCCAGCGGGTGCTCTACATACAGTCTGATCTTTGCACTCATGAGGCATACATATGCAAGGCGGGACGCCAACACCAGATGGACAGGTCGCAGATGCGGTCAAAGGCAATTGGGTCGATCACTACGCCCCGGCATGGAGCCGTCCCTTTCTGCGGCTGAGCCGCGCCGATCGCCCCATCGGAACCTGGCTGCTGCTGATCCCCTGCTGGTGGGGCCTGATGCTGGCGATCCTCTGGGATCAAAGCCCGCGCTGGGGTGATCTGTGGATCTTTGTGGCCTGCGGTGCCGGTGCCTGGCTGATGCGCGGCGCAGGCTGTACCTGGAACGATATCACCGACCGCAATTTTGACGGTCAGGTCGAACGCACCCGCTCGCGCCCCATTCCATCCGGTCAGGTGACCGTTCGCGGTGCGGTGATCTGGATGGGGCTTCAGGCGCTTGTCTCCCTTGGCATCCTGCTGACGTTCAATCAGGCGGCCATTGCCATGGGAATCCTCGCGCTGTTTCCGGTGGCCATCTATCCCTTTGCCAAGCGGTTTACCTGGTGGCCGCAGGTGTTTCTTGGCCTTGCCTTCAACTGGGGTGCGATGCTGGCCTGGGTTACCCATACCGGCACCCTGAACTGGCCTGCGGTCATCCTGTATCTGGCGGGCATTGCCTGGACGCTGTTCTATGACACGATCTACGCCCATCAGGATACCGAGGATGACGCGCTGATCGGCGTGAAATCAACCGCCCGGCTGTTTGGCACGCAAACGCCGATGTGGCTGCGCCGCTTCATCGTGGCAACGGTCAGCCTGATGGGGATCGCGATCATTCTTGCGGTGCAGCCGCAGGGATCGGTGCTGGCGCTGGTGCTGGCGCTGGTGGCTCCTTGGGCGATGGGCTGGCACATGACCTGGCAACTCAGGGTGTTTGATGCCGAAAACGGCGAGCGCCTGTTGCAGCTGTTTCGGCTCAATCGGGATACGGGCTTGATTCCGCTGATCTTCTTTGCCGCAGCTCTGTTCGCATGATTGAACCCGCGGCCGCGCCCCTGTAAGACAGACAAAAGCCGTCTCGGACGGATGCCCCAACGGAGACCAGTCTGCCCATGCGCCTGTCCTCGCTTTTGATCTCTGGCCTGACCTTTGTCGCGGCTGCCGCGCTCAGTCTGGTTGTGGCCGGGTTTGCAGTGACGGGGATCGAAGCAGGCAGCGAAACCGCCGTGCGGCGCGCGTTGGACAAGGCAGGCTACACCTGGGCCGAGGTGACCGCCGACGGGCTGCGGGTGATCCTGAACGGCACCGCCCCCGATGAGGCCACACGCTTTGGCGCGATTTCGCTGGTGGGTGGCGTGGTCGATGCGGCGCGCGTGATCGACGACATGCAGATCACCCCGTCCGAAGGGATCGCCCCTCCGCGATTTTCGGCTGAGATCCTGCGCAATGACAGCGGCATTTCGATCATCGGACTGATCCCCCGCGTCACGGACCGTGACACGGTGATCACGCGGCTGAATACGATTGCGGGCGCCGATCAGGTCGCCGATCTGCTGGAGACCGCCAATTACGCCGCTCCGAAGGGCTGGATGCCTGCGATGGATTACGCGCTGGACGCGCTGAGCCTGCTGCCCCGGTCCAAGATTTCGGTTGAGGCCGAGGAAGTTTCGATCACCGCGATCTCGGACAGTATCGAAGCCAAGGAACAGATCGAGAAACGCCTGACACGGATGGCGCCGGCCGGTCTGCGCCTATCGCTGGATATCGCGGCCCCGCGCCCGGTCATTACTCCATTTACACTGCGCTACAGCATTGATGGCTCTGGCGGGCGCTTTGATGCCTGTTCCGCCGAAAGCGAGCTGAGCCGCGACCGCATCCTGCGGGCCGCGGAGAAGGCCGGGTTTGACGGCAAGGTTGACTGCGTGATCGGCATGGGCGTTCCCTCGCCCAATTGGGCGCGCGCCGCAGAGCTGGGGATCGCGGCACTGGCCGAGCTGGGCGCTGGATCCATGACACTGGCCAATGCCGATATGACGCTGGTCGCCGCCGAAGGCACCGCAGCGGCGCTGTTCGACCATGTCGTGGGAGAGCTGGAAAGCGCCCTGCCGCAGGTCTTTGCGGTTCACGCGGTCCTGCCGCAACCCGAAGCCAACGCGGGCAATGGGCCGCCTGAGTTCACCGCAACCCTGAGCCCGGAGGGCCAGGTCCAGCTGCGCGGGCGCATTTCGGATGAGGCGCTGCGTCAGATCAGCAGCAGCTATGCCAAGGCCCGGTTTGGTTCCGACAATGTTCACAGCGCCACCCGCGTTGTCGAAGACCTGCCTGCCGACTGGCCTGTGCGGGTGCTGGCCGGGCTGGAGGCGCTGTCCTTTCTGCAACGCGGTGCGGTCTCCGTGACGCCGGATAGTCTCACACTGAGCGGGATGAGCCACCGCGAAGACGCCCCGGCTGAAATTGCCAAGCTGCTATCGGCCAAGCTGGGCGAGGCGGAGAGCTATGAGCTGAACGTCTCCTATGAGGAGCCGCCGGAGCCTGCGGACAAACCGATGTCGCCGGAACTCTGCGAAGCCGAACTGGCAGCGGTGCAGACCGTTTCGAAAATCACCTTTGAGCCGGGGTCGGCAACCGTCGCCGCGGGCAGCCGCGATACGCTGGATCAGATCGCCGATATCCTGTCGCGCTGTAACGGTGTGCGGCTGGAGATCCAGGGCCATACTGACAGTCAGGGGCGCGAGGAAATGAACCAGTCGCTCAGCCAGTCGCGGGCCCAATCGGTTCTGAACGAGCTGCGCGGACGGCGGCTGGTGACCAGCAGCTTTACCGCCAAGGGCTATGGCGAAAGCACACCAATTGCGACCAATGATACCGAGGAAGGGCGCGAGGCCAATCGCCGTATCGAATTCCGGCTGATCCGCCCGGCCAATGACCCGACAAGCGAAACGACCCTTGATGAGGCCGCCGCCGAAGAAGCCGCCCCAGACAGCGAACAGGAGACCTCCGGACAATGAACAGGACAGAGTTCATCATCACCACTGCCATTATCCTGTTTGTCGCCTTTGCGATGGGGTGGTTTGCCAATTGGCTGGTGCATCGTTTCACCCGCGTGCGGCAAAGCGATGTCGCCGATCTGGATCGGATGAGCCAGGAGCTGCACGAAGCGGAGGAAACCCGCGATCAGGCGATCACCTACCTGCAACAACGTGAGGCAGAGCTGTCCAATCAGCTGGTTCAGACCGAGGCCGAGTTGCGGGCTGCCATGGATGGGCTGCGCGATGCCCGTCGCGAGGCGGAAGAGCTGCGCGGCCAGCTGCACGGTTAATACCGGAATCAGAAACGTTCCAGTCTGGCTGCCCGCTGACCGGGCGCAGAACGCCGGGTCAGTCCCAGCGGGTCAGGGCATCTTCATCGCTGTCTTTGGCCTCGACCCAGTTGCCCGAACCGTCCTGTGTCAGCTCTTTCTTCCAGAAGGGCGCGCGGGATTTGAGATAGTCCATCAGATATTCCGCCGCCTCAAAAGCATCGGAGCGGTGGCGTGCGGCAGTGGCGACCATCATGATCTGCTCGCCGGGGACCAGACGTCCATGGCGGTGGATCACCAGCGCATCGGCCAGAGACCAGCGCCGCAGCGCCTCCTCCGTGATCTGCCCGATCGCACGCTCGGTCATGCCGGGGTAATGTTCGATCTCCATCGCCACCATGTCGCCGCTGTCCGACCCGCGCACAACGCCGGTGAACGTCACGATGGCGCCGGCATTGGCGTCGGACGTCGCAACATCTGCCGCAAAGCGCTGGCTCTCCTCGCCCAGATCAAAGGTGGCCTCCTGCACTGCGATCCGCATGGTTCAGCCTCCGGTCATCGGCGGGAAGAACGCCACTTCGCGCACGCCCTCCAACGAGGCATCGAAATCCGAGAGGTCCTGATCCAGCGCCACACGAAGCGCCGACAGGTCGGCAAATGCGGCCGCATAGCGCGGATCCCGGGCGCTCAGCTCGCCCACCAGCTCGCGCACGGTGCCGGCAGTTGTCTCGATCTTTTCCTTCGGCAGGCCGATACGTTCGCGCACCCAGGCGAAATAGAGGATATCCATCAGCGGGTCTCCTTCAGATGTGGCAGTGCCTTGCGCATGTAGTCAGCGCCGGTGATCAGGGTCAGCGCGGCCGCGATCCAAAGCAGCCACAACCCGAGTCGGCCGGTCCAGATCATGCCCTCGAACTTCCAGCGCAGGCCGAACTCGTCGCTGATCTCCCCCATCATGATCTGATCCACAATCGCCTGATCCATGCCAAAGGAGGACATGACCAGATAGTGTTCAAAGATCCCTTGCGAAAACAAGGTGGCGATGGCGATCATCTGCGCCGTGGTTTTCCATTTCGCCAGTGACGTCACCTTGAGCGTGCCGGCCGTATCTCCAAGAAATTCGCGCAGGCCCGAGACGAAGACTTCGCGAAACAGGATCACCGTTGCAGGCAGGACCAGCCAGGGTGTCCAATGCTCGGCAGCATATCCAACCAGGATCATCAGCGCGATCACCACCATTGCCTTGTCGGCAATCGGGTCCAGCATCGCGCCCATCTTGGTCTCCTGCCCCCAGGAGCGTGCCAGATAGCCATCAAACCAGTCGGTGATGGCCGCGCTGACAAATAGGATCAGCGCAAACCAATCGGCATAGGGGCGCGAAAAATAGAGGAACATGATCGCGAGCCCCGGGGCTGCCACCAGTCGCAGGAGGGTGAGGATATTGGGAACAGTCCATTTCATGGCTGCACACTAGCCCGCAGTTTCACGGGTGGAAAGCGGAACAGATGAATTTTCCGTCGCGAATGGTCACATCTACGAGGCTGTTTTTTGACCAATAAGTCAGGACCTTGCCCGGCCCAACCAATGGTTAGGCGCCAATGGCACCGGACGGCCGGTTTGCGTGGCTACCCCTGCCCGTGAAAGTAATCATAGATCCGCTGCGCCAGCGCTGCCGAGACCCCCTCGACCGCTTTCAGGTCCGACAGGTTGGCCCGGCTCACCGCCTTTGCGCTGCCAAAATGGGTGAGCAAGGCGCGTTTGCGCGCGGCACCAACCCCCGGCACCTCATCCAGCGGGGTCGCGCCGATGGCTTTCGCCCGTTTGGCACGATGGGTCCCGATGGCAAAGCGGTGCGCCTCATCCCGCATCCGCTGCACGAAATAAAGCACGGGGTCATTGCGCTGCAAAGCAAAGGGCGCTTCGCCGAGACGGTGAAACTCTTCCTTGCCATGATCGCGATCAACCCCCTTGGCGACGCCGATCATCGGGATGTCTTCGACGCCGTGGCGGGCCATGATCTCGGCAACGGCGCTGACCTGACCGGCGCCACCGTCGATCAGTAATAGATCCGGCCAAAGACCTTTGTCACGGTCGGGATCTTCTTTCAGCAAGCGTGAGAAACGTCGGTTCAGCACCTCTTTCATCATGCCGAAGTCATCGCCGGGGGTCAGTTCTTCACCTCTGATGTTGAACTTGCGATAGGCGTTTTTCATGAAACCCTCGGGACCTGCGACGATCATGCCGCCGACGGCATGGCTGCCCTGAATATGCGAGTTGTCGTAGACTTCGATCCGCTGGGGTGGCCCATCAAGGCCGAAGGCTTCGGCCACGCCGCGCAGCAGTTTCGCCTGCGTCGCGCTTTCGGCCATGCGGCGGGCCAGAGATTCGCGAGCATTGCGCACAGCACCGGCCACCAGTTCCGTCTTTTCCCCGCGCTGCGGCACCAGAATTTCGACGCGACGCCCGGCCTTGTCGCTGAGCGCCTGTTCCATCAGGTCGCAGTTCTCGATCTCATCCGACAGGATCAGCTGCCGGGGCGGTTCCTTATTGTCATAGAACTGGCCGATAAAGGCTTCCATCACCTCCGCCGGGGAGACATCGCCGCTGGTGCGGGGATAGAAATCCTGATTGCCCCAGTTCTGATTGGCGCGGATGAAGAACACCTGCACGCAGGCCTGTCCGCTGTCGAGATGCAGGCCGATCACATCGGCCTCTGCCACACCACGGGGGTTGATGCCCTGAGACGTCTGCACCTGAGTGAGCGCCTTGATCCGGTCGCGCAGGGCAGCGGCGCGTTCAAACTCCATGGCCTCGGATGCGGCGGTCATCTGCTCGGCGAGTTCCTCCTGGATCTTGGTCGAGCGACCGGACAGAAAACGTTCGGCGTCCCGTACGGATGCGGCATAATCCTCGGCCGATATCTCACCGGTGCAGGGCGCAGTACAGCGCTTGATCTGATATTGCAGACACGGGCGGGTGCGGCTTTCGAACATGGCATTGCTGCAATTGCGCAGCAGAAATGCCTTTTGCAGCTGATTGAGCGTCCGGTTTACGGCGCCCGCACTGGCGAAAGGTCCAAAGTAGCTACCTTTCTCACGCCGGGCACCACGGTGTTTCTTGATCTGGGGAAAGGCATGATCCTTTGCCACCAAAATATTCGGAAAGCTTTTGTCGTCACGCAGCAGCACATTGTATTTTGGCTTCAGCTGCTTGATCAGGTTCTGCTCCAGCAGCAGCGCCTCGGTTTCGGTCCGGGTTGTCAGGAACATCATCGAAGCGGTCGCCGCAATCATTCGTTCAATCCGCGGCGAATGGCCGGGACGAGAGTAATTCGACACCCGCGCCCGTAGATTGCGCGCCTTGCCGACATAGAGCACGCGGCTTTCGCTATCCAGCATCCGATAAACACCGGGCGAGTGGTCCAGTGTCTTCAGGTACTCCTGAATCACGGCATACCCCGTCAATGCCGGGGAAGATGCCGTTTCGGATGGGGTGTCGGGCTGATGGTCTGTCATGTTTCGAGATCTATGATTCCCGGGGCTGGTCTGCAATGTTAGCGCATCGGGATCAACAGCGAACAAATCCACCGATGCTGTGGATAAGTCTGGTAGTATCTTATGGCTATCCGCGATTTTTCCTTATTTTCGGCTGATTTCCAGCGTTTGCCTAATAATTAGGCACTATCATAAGTTATTGATTTCAATCGTAAAATTTTCCAATTGCTGACAAGTTTATGATTCCAAAAGGAATTTTGTAACGGATTTACGACGCGTTGACGCTACGTGCACAACTTCGCCGCTACCACTTTTGAACCAGGCCGCAGAGCCCCTTATTCCAACCCCACAACGTCGGGTGTTTCCCAGCTGAGATGCTGACCGCTGTCGATGCAGATCAGCTGCCCGGTGACCGAGGGTGCGCGCAGGAGATAGGCCAGAGCCGCGCGGATATCGGCCGGGTCAGCGCCGCGCTGCAACGGTGTATTTGCACATTGACGGGCAAATTGGCTCTCGCTCTGACGCGGGCCTTTCAGCGTTGGGCCGGGACCGATCCCGTTTACCCGGATGCGCGGGGCGAGCGCCTGTGCGCTGGTCCGCGTCAACGTCCAGAGGGCGGATTTCGCCAGCGTATAAGTCATGAACTCCGGTGTAAGCTTGCGCACACGCTGATCGATCAGATTGATGACAGCGGCAGAAGCCAGCGGTCGCCCCTCATCGTCCATCTGCTGGGGCAGGTCCTGCGCGGCCAGCTGCTGTGTCAGAATGAACGGCGCGCGCAGATTGCTGTCCATGTGACGATCCCAGCTGCTGCGGGTCGCCGTTTCCAGACTGTCATGCTCAAAGATTGACGCGTTGTTCACAAGGCAGGTGATCGGACCGCCCAGAGCCTCGGCAGCGGCGGGCAGCAGGGCGGCTGTCGCCATCTCCTGCAGAAGATCGGCCTGTAGGGTGACAGCCATGCGCCCCATGGCGCGGATCTCTTCCGCCGTTCGTTCCGCCGCATCTGCGGAACTGGCGTAGTGAACGGCGACGTCATAGCCGCTCGCAGCCAATTCAAGTGCCATCGCGCGGCCAAGTCGCTTGCCCGCGCCGGTTACCAATGCCCGCATCTTGCTCTCTCCTCATCTGCCTGTTTGGCAATGAGTTAGAACAGCTGCACCAGGTAGACCACATAAACCGCCGATAAAATCACACCCCAGGTGCGGGTGATGTCCATTTTGAGAAAAACAAACGGCACCAGCAGCAGCGATGAGGCCAGCATCACCCAGAGATCCACCCGCAGGAAGGAGGGATCAACGCTGATCGGGCCGACAAAGGTGGCAACGCCGACAATTGCCAGCAGGTTGAACATGTTGGAGCCGATCACATTGCCCAGTGCCACATCCGCCTGCCGACGCAGTGCAGCCATGACGGTGGTTGCCAGCTCCGGCAACGAGGTGCCTATGGCCACCAGCGTGAGACCGATCACCGTTTCGGTAACGCCATAGGTCCGCGCGATGATCGACGCGTTGTCGACCAGCAGATCGGCCCCCAGCGGCAATCCGACCAATCCGAGGAACAGGTAGATGCCGATCCGCCAATAGGGCATATCGGGATCCGCCTCATCAATCTCATCGAGGTCACTATCCTTGCCGTTGCGGCGATGGGCGCGCGCCTCGCGGAAGGCCACGCCCAGAACAACCGACAGCGCGCCCAGCAGGATAAGGCCAGACCAGACCGTGAAGGTTCCGTAAAACGCCAGCGCAATGAACAGAACCGATGCGATCAACATGAACACATAGTTCTTGCGGGTATCGCATTCGCTGGTGTGAAGCGATCGCATCAACGCCGGGATGCCGAGAACCATGAGGATATTTGCCGTGTTCGAGCCAACGACGTTGCCAAGGGCGATGCCGTCCGCATTGTCTCCGACAGCCCGGATGGAGATCAACATCTCAGGCGCCGAGGTGCCAAAGGCAACGATGGTCAGGCTGACGATCAATGCAGGCACGCCGATCCGCAGGCTGAGGTTCACCGCACCCCGTACCAGCGCGTCCCCTGCCAACAGCAGGATGACCAGCCCAAGTCCAGATAACAGCCATGGCATCATTGCCGAGGCCCTCCATTCTTTTTGCAGGCACAGGGGCCTTTTCCGATCTTGAAGCGTCCGCAGCTGGCGCAGCGCCGCGAGGCCAGGCGCTTTTGCCCGGGCATCCGCAGCTTGCCGAACATCGCCAGCACAGCCATCACCACAAGAAACAGGGAAACGATTTTGAAGATCACGTCAGAGGCCAAACCGCGCATATTCAGCGCGTTCCTCGATACCGTTCAGCGCATCCTGCGCCATCTGCATACCGATCCGGCCGAACAGGGTTTTTTTGATGCCATAGCGGCGGAACCGCACCTTGTCGCCGAAACGGGCCTGCATCTTGGGGCGCAGATGGCCGATGCCATCAATCAGCCCCAGCGAGACCGCACGTCGTCCCAGCCAGATTTCACCGGTGTAGAGATCTTCGCTGGTGTCCAGTTTATCGCCGCGGCGATCTTTGACATGGGCGATGAAATTGTCGTGGATGTCCCCCAGAAGCTGCTTCAGACGCTTCACGTCCTCAGCGTTTTCCGGGCGGAAGGGATCGAGCATCGATTTGCTGCGGCCCGCTGTATAGACCCGCCGTTCGACACCCTGGCGGGCCAGAAAGACATGGGCGCCGAAGCCAGCCGATATCACCCCAATCGATCCGAGGATCGAGCTTTCATCGGCCCAGATCTCATCCGCCGAGGCGGCCAGCCAATAGCCCCCGGACGCGGCGACATCTTCGACGAAAGCGATAGTGGGAACCTTCAGTTCTTCGGAGAGGCGACGAATGCGGGCACCAATCAGGGCGCTTTGCACCGGCGAACCGCCGGGCGAATTGATTTCAAAGGCGACCGCTGCCGGCTTTCCCTTTCGAAAGGCGCGCTCCAACACCGGTCCAAGAGTGGCATCATTCAGCGCACCGCGACCGGCCATGCCAATGGCGCCATTGAGGCGCACAACAGCAACCAGCGGAGGCTTGTTCAAGAAAGGCAATCTCAGGTTCATGGCGCCGATGTAGAATGCCGACTGCCCTGAAACAAGGGATGGCACCGGAACGAGGCGAAAGCAGCAGCAAAAAAGCCGCGCACCTTGGGTAAAATTGCAACGTTCGCCACATACGTGCGGAATTAACCGGGCTTACCTTCCCTTGGGGCAGCGATGTTGCGGCTGCCCCAAAGCCGCGCGGCGGGCGGGTTATGGCCCTATTCTGCCGCGCGGTTACTCAGGGTCAGGCGCGGATCCGCCAGCCGGTTTTGAAGATCCACCAGATCACCGCCAGGCAAAGCGCGGTAAAGCCGCCGATGGCCAGAAGGCTGAGCCCGACCGGCACGTCAGAGGTTCCGAAGAAGGACCAGCGAAAGCCGGAAATCAGATAAACCACCGGGTTGAACAGGGTGATTTTCTGCCAGATCGGCGGCAGCATCGAAATCGAATAAAAAGACCCGCCCAGGAAGACCAGAGGCGTGACAATCAGCAGCGGCACCAATTGCAGCTGTTCAAAGTTTTTCGCCCAGACCCCGATAATGAATCCCAGCAGCGCAAAGCTGACGCAGGTCAGCACCATGAACAGCACCATGGCGAGCGGATGCGCAATGGTCAGATCGACAAAGAGCGAGGCCGTCAGCAGGATCACCACACCGATAAACAGGGCCTTGGTGGCGGCGGCGCCGACATAGCCGATCACGATCTCAAGGAAGTTCACTGGCGCCGATAGCAGCTCGTATATAGTGCCGATGAACTTTGGGAAATAGATCCCGAAAGAGGCATTGGAGGTGGCTTGCGTCATCACGCTGAGCATGATCAGACCCGGAACGATGAAGGCACCGTAAGGCACGCCTTCGACCTGGTCGATCCGGCTACCGATGGCGGCACCAAACACCACGAAGTAAAGCGAGGTTGACAGCACCGGCGACAGGAAGCTCTGCATCAGGGTGCGAAAAAATCGCGCCATTTCAAAGCGGTAGATGGAGGCGATTGCAGTCCAATTCATGTCGGTTCTCCTGAGACCAGCCCGACGAATATGTCCTCGAGGCTGGATTGCCGGGTCTGCACATCCGCCAGCGTCAGACCCGCGGTGGCCACGTCGTTCAGCAGGGCAGTGATGCCGGTCCGCTCGGCGTTGGTGTCATAGGAATAGATCAGGCCTCGGCCATCTTCTGTCAGGGTCACACCATAGCCGCTGAGACCTTCCGGCACGGCTGTTAGCGGTTCTGTCAGCTGCACCTCCAGCTGCTTCTTGCCAAGCTGCGCCATCAGCTTGTCCTTGTCCTCGACCAGCAGGATCTCTCCGTTGGTGATGACTCCGACCCGATCCGCGATGGCTTCGGCTTCTTCAATGTAGTGGGTGGTCAGGATGATGGTGACACCGCCGCGTTTTAGCTCTGCCACGACGTCCCACATATCCTTGCGCAACTCCACGTCCACCCCGGCAGTCGGTTCATCCAGAAACAGGATGCGCGGCTCGTGGCTGAGCGCCTTGGCGATCAGCACACGGCGCTTCATGCCGCCGGACAATTCCTTGATCTGGCTCTTGCGTTTGTCCCAGAGCGACAGCTTGCGGAGAATATCCTCAAGCAGCGCATCATTGCGCGGCTTGCCAAAAAGCCCCCGCGAAAACTTGATCGAATTCCACACCGTCTCAAACGGCTCAAGGTTGATCTCCTGCGGCACCAGCCCGATCAGGCTGCGCGCGGCCCGAAAGTCTTCGATGATGTCGTGACCGCCCACCGACACCTTCCCGGAACTGGGGGTGGTGATGCCGCAAACGGTCGAAATCAGCGTCGTCTTACCTGCGCCATTCGGCCCCAGAAGGGCGAGGATCTCCCCCTTCTCGATCTCGAGCGAGACCCCTTTGAGCGCCTGAAACCCGCCTTCGTATGTCTTTTCCAAATCACGGATAGATAGGATGGCTGACATTGCTGCCTCCCTTAAAAGTAAACTGATCAGTTCAGTGCACGTTAGCGTCCAGGTCATCGGATCGCCAGCGTGGAATGCAGGCCAAATGTTTGCCTGCGCGCAATATTTTGTGCGTTTTTGCACTGCACCAAATATCTTGACGTGAAGATAAACAATCAATACCCATTATCTCGATATCAAGATAAAAGGTTTGAAATGGATATTCTTCTCTTTGGGGCGACCGGCGATGTCGGGAGTGCGACCCTGCAACAGGCCATCGAACGCGGCCATACCGTGACCGCCGTCGCCCGTCATCCTGAACGGTCAGGCCATAGCGGCGACGCCCGGGTCACCGCCGTTGCGCTGGATGTTCTGTCCAGTGCAGACCAGCTGGCGGGGCTGGCCCGGCAACACCAGATCATTATCAGCGCCCTCCGCCCGCTGCCCGGGCAGGATGCATTGTTGGTGGATCTGACCAGGGCGGTCCTGAATGCCGCCCGCTCCGCCGGCATCCCTGCCCTCATCACCGGTGGCGCCGCTCTGTTGAAGCTTGCAGATGGCAGCGGCGAGACCGTGCTGAGCGCACCTGGTTTTCTGCCCGAAGCGGTGCGCCCGATCGCGGAAGCCTGCGCTGCGCAGGATCAGTTACTGGATTCCACACCGGATGTGGATTGGACCTGCCTGCGCCCGCCAGCGATGCTACACGAGGGACCGCGCAAGGGGCGGTACGCCTGGGGAACTGACACGCTGGTCACCGATCACGAAGGCCAGTCACAGATTTCCTTTGCCGATTTCGGCGGTGCGCTTATGGATCTGGCGGAACAGGACCACCGGCCGGATAAACGGCTGACAGTGGCCTGGGGTAGAGCCTAATAAGGCAGGCCGACATAGTTTTCCGCCAGAGAGGCCTGGGCCGCATCGGAGGAAAACAGATAGTCGAGATCGGCCTGTTGCAATCGTACATCCGCCGGCGACATGTCGGGGAACCGATGCAGCAGGTTGGTCATCCACCAGCTGAAGCGCTCCGCCTTCCAGATCCGCGCCAGTGCGCGCTCTGAATAGCTGTCCAGCGCGCCGTCATCGCCGCGCTGGAAATGATCCGACAGCCCCTCGAACAGATAGTAGATATCAGATGCCGCGAGGTTCAGCCCCTTGGCCCCGGTGGGTGGCACGATATGCGCCGCATCGCCTGCCAGTAACAGCGCGCCGTAGCGCATCGGCTCTGCGACGAAGCTGCGCAGCGGGGCGATGGATTTCTCAATCGAGGGGCCGGTTTTCAGACTGTCCGCAACATCCGCAGGCAAGCGCCTCTTCAACTCCTCCCAGAATTGCGCATCGCTCCAATCCTCGACACGGTCGGTCAGCGGCACCTGAATGTAGTAACGGCTCAACTGTGCATTGCGCATCGAGCACAGGGCAAATCCGCGTTCATGGCGGGCATAGATCAGCTCAGCCGTTGCGGGCGGCGTCTGTGAGAGCACGCCAAGCCAGCCAAAAGGGTAGACCTTCTCATATTCACGCAGCACATCCGCTGGAATTGAGCGACGGCTGACGCCATGAAACCCATCCGCCCCGACGATGAACTTGGTATCGATCCGGCGGGTTTCGCCCTGCAACTCATAGGTGACATAGGGTTGATCCGACTGGATATCATGAAGGGCGACATTCATCGCTTCGTGAATGATCTGCCCGCCCATGGCATCGCGGGCGTCGTAGAGGTCGCGCGTGACCTCGGTCTGGCCATAGACCATGACGGTTTGACCGGCGGTTCTGCCCGAAAGGTCGATCCGGTCCAGGCGGCCCTGATGAGCAATGTGAAATCCGTGATGAACCACGCCTTCGCGGTCCATACGCGCATTGGCTCCTGCCCGGCGCATCAGGTCCACAAACCCATGTTCCAACACACCGGCACGAATGCGACCAAGCACATAGTCGCGGGTCTGACGCTCAAGCACAATCGTATCGATACCGGCCCGGTGCAGCAGTTGCGAGAGCAACAAGCCAGACGGGCCGCCCCCTACAATGACCACCTGTGTTGTCTGGTTCGGCATTCCGGTTCTCTCCTGTTCGCATCCATATCTTGCCCGGAGAACGCAGGGTTGCGAATAGACCCTACCGCCGATTTCTTGTATATTTCGCACATGAGCGAAGAATACGCTATCAATACCTACTCCCTGTTTGGAGAGCATGGAGAGCTGGCAGACCTTCTGCATATCGAGAGCATCGAGGCGCGTTCCTCGCTGCATGATTGGGCTTTGAAACCACACCGCCACGCGCGGCTTCACCAACTGATCGTGCTGATGCGGGGCAGCGGTGAGGCTACCCTGGATGGCATCGTTCAACAGTTGACACCGCCTTGCGTGATCAATGTGCCACGCAGTGCGGTGCATGGCTTCCGCTTTAACAGTGACACCTGCGGCTGGGTGCTGACCCTGACATCAGACCTTATTGATCAGGTACTTGATGACATTCCCGATGTCCTGACCACGCTAGACCGCGCAACCATCACCCCGCTGGATGCACCTCTGGAGCGCCTTGTCGAGAGTATCCGGGACGCCTATGAAACCGATGGATTTGCACGCCGCCAGATCCTGCGCGGGCTTGTCGGCGCGCTTACCGGCACTGTCGCGCAGTCTATCGGCGCCTTGCGATATCGCAACGCGAGCCCCAAGGCGCACCAGCTGTTTGCGCGGTTCGAAACACTGGTGAACCGGGATTTCCGCAAACGGCGTCAAGTGAGCGACTATGCGCGCGAACTTGCCGTTTCGACAACACACCTCAATCGGATCTGCCATCAGGCTACCGGTCAGCCAGCCTCGCAACTTATCAGTGAGCGGATGCTGCGCGAGGCGCGGCGACTTTTGATCTATACCGCGCTGAGTGCGGCAGAAATCGCCTACGAGCTGGGCTATTCGGACCCGGCTCATTTCAGCCGCGTCTTTACCCGGGGCACCGGGCTGCCACCACGCCGGTTTCGTCGCGATATCATTGCGGGAAAACCGCCCCGCGCGTGAGCCGCCCCGCCCTGGCCAAACCCCATTTGCGATCAAGATGGTCAAACTGAAACCGCCCCGGAACAGGTCCGGGGCGGTTATCATGGGTCATATCTGCGAGGTGGTGTTTACTGCTGCTCCGGCCCCAGCTTCGACAAACCTTTCAGAATGTCGATGGCATAGGCCAGCTGATAATCCTCTTCGCGACGTTCGGCAGCGGCCTCGGCCTTGGCGCGGTCTTCTTCGATCTGGCGGATTTCATCCTCGGAAAGGCTGTCATTGTTCAGACGTCCGCGCAGGTCGGCCTCCGAACGGGTCCGGCGTGCTGCGGAGGCCTTCTCGTCCTCCTCCTCGGTATCCGGGGTGCGTCGGGGCTGTTCCACGACGATATCGGGTGAGACACCCAAGGCCTGAATGGAGCGCCCGGAGGGTGTGTAATAGCGCGCCGTGGTCAAGCGCATTGCACCCTCCCCTTTCAGCGGCATCACCGTCTGCACAGACCCTTTGCCAAAGGATTTGGTGCCGACCACGATGGCGCGGCGATGGTCCTGAAGGGCACCTGCAACGATTTCCGATGCAGACGCCGATCCACCGTTGATCAGCACCACAATCGGTTTGCCGTCCACAAGGTCGCCCGGCGTAGCGTTGAACCGCTCGCCGTCCTCGGGGTTACGACCGCGGGTCGAGACGATCTCACCGCTGTCGAGGAAGCTGTCGGCCACCTTGATCGCCTGTGTCAGAAGGCCACCGGGGTTGTTGCGCAGGTCCAGAACGATCCCGTTGACGTTATCCATACCACCGGCTTCTTCGAGCTGTTTTTTCAGCCCGGCTTCCAGGTTCGGCGTGGTCTGATCGTTGAATGTGGTCAGTCGCAGCACGACAGTGTCGTCTTCGGTCCGCGCCCGCACCGCTGTCAGCTTGATCGTGTCGCGGATGATCGAGACGTCAAACGGCTCCGCCTCGCCTTCGCGCACAACGGTGATGATGATTTCGGAACCAACCGGCCCCCGCATCAGCTCAACCGCATCGTCCAGCGAAAGGCCAAGAACACTTTCGCCATCCACATGAGTGATGAAATCACCGGCCTCGATCCCGGCTTCATCCGCCGGTGTTCCATCGATCGGAGAGACAACTTTGACAAAGCCCTCTTCCTGCGTGACCTCGATCCCGAGACCGCCGAATTCACCACGGGTCTGCACCCGCATCTTGGTGGCATCGTCGGGCGACAGATAGCTGGAATGCGGATCCAGCGAGGCCAGCATTCCGCCAATGGCGGCTTCGATCAGCTCGGTCTCATCGACGTCTTCGACATATTGCACGCGGATGCGTTCAAAGATGTCGCCAAAAAGATCCAGCTGTTCATAGACGCTGGCCTCTCGGCTGCCTTCCTGAGCCAGAAGCGGCTCAGCTACATAGGTGGTGGCAAGGATTCCTGCCAGCGTGCCGCCCACCGCGGCCATCGCAAATTTTCTCATGAACTAATTTCCATCCTTGTCGGTGCGGAACCAGGTTTCGGGGTCCACCGGACTGTTGTCCATTCTCACTTCTATATAGAGCGTTTCTGTGCGGTCAGTTCCAGCCCCTTCACCGCTTAGTGACAAAATGGCACCGATTTCGGGGCTTTTGCCCCCCATCAGGCCAACCGGGGTTCCTGCCGGGATGACCTCGCCCATGGTGCCGTAAACCTCAGCCAACCCGGAGAGTACAAACAGTGTCTCCGGCTGTGGTTCAAGAATGACCACATTGCCAAGATCCAGAAGCGGCCCCTGATAGCGGATCGTTGCCGCCGTGGGAGAGACCACCAGCGCGCGCGGACGTGCCGCAACAAGCCAGCCGGGCCGGGCGATGCCTGCGGCGTCTTTCTCGCCGTAGCCGCGCAGAACCAGCCCTTCGACCGGGATCGACAACTCACCCCGCAGGGCGCTGATATCAGCGTCTGTCGTTGCAATCTCGCCTTCGGCGATTTCAGCAAGCCCACTGGCAAATCCGCTGAGGGTTTCAGTGGATGAAATCAGAATAGCCGTCCGCACCGGGTCCTGGGTAAAGCGGCGCGGCAGGTCGGTCCGGTCGGCGATAGCGGCAGACAATTGCGCCCTCGCCTCCTGCACACCGTTAAGCCCCTCCTGCAACGTATTCGCCGCGTTCTGCTGCAACAGGCGCAAGGTCTGGACCTCCTCAAGGTCGCGACGCAGTGCGGTTGCGCGCGATTGAAGCGCCGGTGTCACCTCTGCCAGTGTCATGGCGGAGCGCGCCGCGCCAAGAGGGCCTGAGGGGTGCAGCATCAACACCGGCGGCGGCGAGGTTTCAATGGTCTGCAACACGCCGAGAAGATCCGCCACATCGTCCTCGCGCGCCTTCAGCTGGGCCGCCAGCTGGCCCTCGCGCTGCGCCACACGACGCAGCCCATCGCGCATCGCAGCAAGACCCGCCTCATAGGCACGCACCGTCTCGGTCAGCGCGGCAACCCGGTCGCGCGCGCTTTCGGCGTCCTGCAAGGCCAGCGTCGCGGCTTCCAGCTGGTTGGCGGCCTGCTGCGCGGCAGCGGCGGGATTATCCGCGGCCGCCGCAGTCCCGGCCAGGATCGGCAGGACAAGCGACGCCGCCGATATCAGCAGGGCGCGCCGGATTACCGACAGTCCAGTGATGCCAAACGCAGGCCTCATACGAGCAGGCTCTCTCCAGTCATTTCATCCGGTTTCGCAAGGCCCATCAGCTCCAGCACGGTTGGGGCCAGATCCGCGAGCCGACCGTTGCGCAGCTTTGCGCCTGTCGGCCCACCAACCAGCGCGACTGGCACAAGATTGGTGGTATGGGCGGTGTGCGGCCCGCCTGTTTCGGGGTCCACCATCACCTCGCAATTGCCGTGATCGGCGGTGACCAGCATGACGCCGCCCGCCGCCGTCAGCGCGGCCACGACCTTGCCAAGACCCTGATCCACGGCCTCACAGGCCTTGATCGCAGCGTCGAGATCACCGGTATGGCCCACCATATCCGGGTTCGCATAATTGGTGACAATCAGGTCATACCCCGCTTCGATAGCCTCGATAAAGCGCTCCGTCACCTCTGGCGCCGACATCTCCGGCTGCAGATCATAGGTCGCCACCTGCGGCGATTTCGGCATCGCGCGATCTTCGCCGTCCTCGGGATCCTCTTTGCCACCGTTGAGAAAGAAGGTCACATGCGGGTATTTTTCGGTCTCGGCCAGACGGAACTGGCGCTTGCCCTGTTTTGCCACCCATGCCCCCAGGGTGTTGACGATGGCCCGTTTGGGAAACACGGTCTGCATATAGCTGTTGTGGCCTTCGGAGTATTCCACCATGCCAAGCAGCGCCGCAAGATCCGGGCGTGCGCCGGTGTCAAAAGCATCAAAGCTCGGCTCGCCAATCGCACGCAGGATCTCGCGGGCGCGGTCGGCACGAAAATTCAGGCAGAACAGGCCATCGCCATCTTTCACGCCATCATAGCCCTCGATCACTGTCGCCTTGATGAACTCGTCGAACTCCTCGCGGGTATAGCTGGCCTCAATAGCAGCCTCCGCTGTCGCTGCCCGGTGCTGGCCTTTGGCATGGATCATTGCGTCATAAGCCTGGCTGACCCGCTCCCAGCGATTGTCGCGGTCCATGGCGTAGTAACGGCCTGTCACTGTTGCGATGCGCGCGCCAGCCGCCAGTTCCGATTGCAGGGCAGCGACGAAACCGGCAGCAGATTTCGGGGCCACGTCGCGGCCATCCGTCATCACATGCAGCCAGACAGGGACGTCGGCATCGCGGATCGCCTTTACCGCCGCAATGATATGGGTGATATGGCCGTGCACGCCACCGTCCGAAACCAGCCCCATCAGATGGGCCGTGCCGCCGGTCTGCTTCATCTTCGCAATGAAGGCTTGCAGCGCGTCATTGTCAAAGAATGAGCCATCCTCGATTGCGAGATCAATCTGGCCCAGATCCATCGCCACTACGCGACCAGCACCGATATTGGTATGCCCCACCTCGGAGTTCCCCATCTGCCCGGTCGGCAAGCCGACGTCCGGCCCATGCGTGATCAACCGTGCTGTCGGGCATGTCTTCGCAATCTCGTCCAGCGTCGGCGTCTTGGCCAGATAGGGCGCGTTGGCGGTTCCCGGATCGGCGCTACCCCAGCCATCAAGGATACACAGAACAACAGGTTTGGGCGTCGACATGGTTTCAGGCTCCGGCTCTGAGTGGCGTTACCGCCTTCTACAGATTTGCCGGGGCTTGGGAAACCGCCGATAGGCCTTTGCTGGGCATCCGGGCGCCCTTTCCCGCCCTTACTTGCAGGATCTGGCGGTATGCCGGACGGGCGCGCGATACTGCCGCTCGATATCCAGCAGGCGCTGTTTGCGCCAAAGACCGCCGCCGTAACCGGTCAGCGACCCATCAGCCCCGACCACCCGGTGACAGGGCACCACCAGCGCGATCTGATTGGCACCATTGGCGCGTGCAACAGCGCGGGTCGCCTCTGGACGTCCGATCTGGCGCGCGATCTCCGAGTAGCTACGCGTCACGCCGGGCGGGATCTGGCGTAGGGCATCCCAGACCTGCTGCATGAAAGGTGTCCCGTGATAGGCCAGCGGCGTTTCAAACCGGGCGGAGATCCCGGCAAAGAACGCATCCAGTTCCGCACGGATCTGCTCTCCGGGTGGTGTCGGACCAATACCAAGATCGCCCTTCACCGCCTTTTGCAGCTTGTCCAGCTCGCCCTTCAGCGCCTTGCGCTCCACAAATTCCAGCAGGTGCAACTCAGTCCGGCTGCTGACTGCGATCATGTCGCCGAGCGGTGTCGGGATCCAATCGGCCAGCAAAAGGCCTTCGCGGGTCAGGCTGCCGGGCGCCCTGCCCAGCAACCGGGCAAAGGCCGCACGAAACGCACTGGGAGAGTCGAATTGCGCATCCAACTGTGCCTCAATGACCTTGCCGCCGTCTGACAGCACGGTGAAGCCTTCGCGAAGACGGCGCTGGCGCGCCATCTCAAGAAAGGTCATGCCGAACTGCCGCTTGAAGCTGCGCCTGACCGTCGAGAGATCAAGACCCATGCGGAGGATATCACCCTCGCTCCAGCGGTGCTCCGGGCGTTGATCCAAGGCGGCCAACAGGCTGGCCACTGCCGGATCGGCCTCTGCCATCGGGCGCAGCGGGTGGCATCGTTTGCAGGCCCGGAACCCGGCTTCGATACATTCGCCGACGCTGCCGAAGAACTGGCAGTTCTCCCGCTTAGGTTTGCGTGCCGGACAGGTCAGGCGACAGAAGATGCCGGTCGTGGCCACGCAGACATAGGCCTGCCCGTCATAACGGTCATCGCGGTTCAGCAGCGCCTGATAGAGCGCTTCGTGGTCAGGAAGATCAAACAACATGCGCCCTGTTTATCACGCGACAGCAGACCTGCCGCCGATAATCAGGCGTGTATTTTAATACCGCGGGCGTATAGCACCTCAGGGCCTTGACCGGCCGGACACATGCCGCCCGGTCAATGGATCAGGCCAGTGCCGGCATCAATCGAGCGCGACGCGGCACCAGACGGCATCATGATCAGACAGCGGGCGACCATTCTGATCAACCGAAGACAGCAGCCGGCTCTCGGTCGCGCGCATATCGCGGGTGCAGAACCAGTCTAGCTTCATCTGCCGATCAGGATGCGGCGTGATGAGACTGGGACGGGTGGTGACACCATCCGGGGTCGCGCTCCAGCCGTAGCCATGGGAACGGGCCAGATCGAACAGCGTCTCGCGCTGCCAGTCGAAATCAGGCGGCAGGTGATTGCCTGTATTCAGATCACCGCCAATCAGTACCGGCATATCCGGCGCAAATGCGTCGATGGCGCGGAGCAGCCTGTCAAACTGCTGATGCCTATGGGCTGCGTCGGCGTTGCTCTCCAGATGGGTGGAAACCACGCAGATCGGTCCAGCCTCAGTCGGTAGAACCGCGGCAATCGCCATGCGGCCACCAAGGCGCGGCTGGTCCGGGTCAGCCGGCACCTCATCCGAGGCGAACCAATGCCCGTGATCATCCAGCCGGATCAGCGTCACCCGTTCCGGCGGGACCGCAGACAGGATGGCATTACCGTGCCAGCCGAACAGATTGAAATCATCGGTGCAAAACGCCTGTTCTGTAGGCCCACCCAGATCCAGCTCGTGGAATTCCACACCAAAGACATAAGCCATGTCGAGTGCGGCAGCCATCTCCTCGGTGGTGTGGCGCTGACCGGTACGCGCCATGCCATGGTCGACCTCTGACAGCAGGACAACCTGCGGCGCCAGCGGGCGGATGTGGCCCGCGGTATCCTCAGGAAAAAGGCAGCGCTCGACGTTCCAGGCCACAACCGACACCGAGGAGGCCAGCGCCTCCAGATGACCCTTACCACCGCCTTGCAAGGCGGCCATCGCCGGCACCTCTGCCATGAGCGCGCGATGCGCCTCTGCAGTGCGCGGCGCTGCCTTGATCCGGGCCTGCATCTCGGGGGAAACCGGCGGCAGACTGTCCAGGACCTCGGTCATCTGCGTTTGCCGCTTTCTGCATCAAACAGGCAGATCGCCGCCGGATCCACCGAGATCTGATGGGGTCCGGGATCAACCGGAATGTCCTTCAGGACGTGGATTGTGAACGGCTGCCCGCCGAGATGGCCATGCAGCAGGCGATGTGCGCCCAGTTCTTCGATCAGTTCAACGTTGATCGAAATACCACCTTCGCTGACCAGCTGCACATCCTCGGGGCGGATGCCGAGCTTGACGGCACCTGATGCGGCGCCATCCAGTGCCCCCATCGCCACACCATCCGGCAGGGTGACCTGACCATCGGAGATCGTGGCATCAACCAGGTTCATCGGTGGCGCGCCCATGAAGGAGGCGACAAAGACCGACGCCGGATTGTGATAGATCTCAGACGGGGTGCCAATCTGTTCGATCCGGCCACCGTTCAGGACAATGATGCGATCCGCCATGGTCATCGCCTCAACCTGATCGTGGGTCACGTAGATCGAGGTGACGCCCAGACGGCGTTGCAGGGCCTTGATCTCAATCCGCATCTGGTTGCGCAGCTTGGCATCAAGGTTCGACAGAGGTTCATCAAACAGGAACAGCGCCGGATCGCGCACGATGGCGCGCCCCATGGCAACCCGCTGGCGCTGACCGCCGGACAGCTGCGAGGGTTTGCGGTCCAGATATTCCTCAAGGTTCAACATCTTGGCGGCCTCAGCCACCTTCTGCTTGATCTCAGCCTCGGGGGTTTTGCGGTTCTTCAGGCCATAGGCGATGTTCTTGCGCACCGTCATATGCGGATAGAGCGCGTAGTTCTGGAACACCATCGCGATATCGCGATCCGCCGGATCGACATTGTTGACCACCCGGTCGCCGATTTCCAGCGTGCCTTCGGTGATATCCTCCAGACCGGCAATCATGCGCAGCAACGTGGATTTGCCGCAGCCCGATGGGCCGACCAGGACGACGAATTCGCCATCCTCGATCTTGAAGCTGGAGGAAGTGACGGCCTCGACCCCATTGGGGTAGACCTTGCGTACAGAATTCAGGGAAACCTGAGCCATTATTTGAAGTCCTTACTTATCGGATTCCGTCAGGCCCTTGACGAACCAGCTTTGGAAGAAAATGACGACTGCCACGGGCGGCAGGATGGCGATCACGGCGAGAAGATTTGCGCGACCGAATTCGGGGACATTGGTGCCTTCGAGGGTCTGGGTGATCTGTTTGATCCCCCGCACCAGCGTATACATGTCCTCTTCGGTGGTGATCATGGTGGGCCAGAGATACTGGTTCCAGCCAAAGACAAACATGATGATGAACATGGCCGCAATCATGGTCCGCGACAGCGGCACCAGAATATCGATGAAGAACTTCACCGGCCCAGCCCCATCAATGCGCGCAGCCTCGACCAGCTCTTCCGGCACAGACCGGAAAAACTGGCGGAAGAAGAAGGTTGCGGTTGCAGACGCAATCAACGGGATGATCAGACCCTGGTAGGTGTTGAGCATGCCCAGCTGCTGCACCACCTCATAGGACGGCAGAATACGGACCTCCAGCGGCAGCAGCAGCGTGGTGAAGATCACCCAGAATGCCAGCGTGGCAAACCGCAGGCGGAAATAGACGATGGCATAGGCCGCCATCATCGCAATCAGGATCTTCCCAAGCGCAAAGCCGATGCCGAGAACAAAGGAGTTGAACAGCATCCGCGTGCCGGTGTTGGCCCCGGAAAAGCCGGAGGCCTCGAACATCGCCTTGTTGAAGTTCTCGTCGAACTGGTCGCCGATCTTCAGCTGCGGTCCGTATTTGATGATATCCACATCCGGCACGGTTGTGGTCATCACCACCATGATCAGCGGCACCAGCATGAAGAGCGAGCCGAGGATCAGAACGGTGTGGTCGCCAACGGCCCCCCAGTTGATGGAGCGGCGCGGCGTTTGAACGGGTGTTTGGTCAGCCATGTCAGCCCCCTCAGGTATAGTGGATCCGACGGTCAATCAGCCGGAACTGGAAGACCGTAAGCGCGAGGACAAGAACCATCAGGATCACCGACTGTGCCGAGGAACCGCCAAGGTCATTGCCACGGAAACCATCGACATAAACCTTGTAAACAAGGGTCATCGGATTGTTGCCCGGCTCGCCCTTCACCAGTGTATCGACAATGCCGAAGGTGTCGAACAGGGCATAGGTGATATTGATGATCAGGAGAAAGAAACCCGTCGGCGCAAGCAGCGGGAACGTCACATCCCAGAACCGGCTGGTCGCCGATCCGTTGTCGATCAGAGCCGCCTCACGTACGGAACGCGGGATGGATTGCAAACCGGACAGGAAGAAGATGAAGTTGACCGGAATCTGTTTCCAGACCGAGACCAGAACCATCGCGGCTGCGGTATCGTTGAAGTTCACGCCCAGAACAAAGTCCCAGCCAAAGAAACCGGCAAGCCGCGTTAATGGTCCCCAGCTCTGGTCGAACATGATCAGACCAATGAAGCCGGCAACCGGCGGGGCGACCGCATAGACCCACATCAGAAGGGTCCGATAGGTGCGCGCGCCGCGCAGGACATTGTCCGCCTTCACCGCCAGCAACAGTGCAATCGCAAGCGAGAAGAAGGTCACCAAAACCGTAAATACAAGCGTGAATACCGCAACGCGGCGATATTCACTGTTCCCCATAAGATCGGTGTAATTTTCCAGACCGACAAAGGTAGAGCCAAACCCGAACGGATCCTGCAGGTAAAAGGACGACTGGATTGCGTGCCAGGCGGGCCAATAGAAGAAAATAGCGATAATGACGAGCTGCGGCATCAGCAGCAGGATCGGCATCCACTTGGTCGAGAATCCGGCGCGTTTCACGGTGTGCCTCTTCGTTGTAATGCGTGACGGCCGCAGGGGCTGCGGCCGTCACAGGTAAGGGGGAATTCCCCGCGATTAGCCTTGGGTCTTGGCGAAACGGGCCAGCAGGTTGTTGGCTTCGGACTCAATCGCGTTGAAGGCGTCTTCAACCGAGGTTTCACCAGTCAGGATGCGACCGTATTCGCGGTTCATCACGTCACGGATCTGTACGTAGAAGCCCATGCGATAGCCCTTGGTGTTGTCACCAGCCGCCAGCGAAAGCTGCTGGATGCCGACCTCGGCCGCAGGGGCGCGGTCATAATGGCCGTCCGCCTTTGCCATCTCATATGCGGCTTCGGTGATCGGCACATAGCCGGTTTCTTTATGCCAGAAATACTGAACCTCGGCGGAGGTCAGGAAGTCGAAGAACGCAGCAGTTGCCTTGTTTTCTTCGGCATCATGGCCCGCCATGGCAAACAGCGAGGCGCCACCGATGAAGGTTTGCGTCGGCTCTGTTGTCACGGCTTCCCAATAGGGCAGCATGGTCGCGGAGAAATCAAACGGCAGGTCTTTCTTGCTCAGACCACCGAAGGAGCCGGAGGAGCCCAGCCACATCGCAACCTTGCCTTCTTCAAACGGCGTCTGGTTGTCGCCCCAACCTGTGCCGAACCATTCGAAGTAGCCGTTTTTCTGCCAGTCGGTGACAGCTGTGAAATGTGCCTTGATCGCGTCGTTGTTCACCAGGATCTGGGTGTCGACCCCATCATAGCCATTGTTGTTGGTGGCAAACGGCAGGTTGTGGCGCGAGTGGAAATTCTCGGTGAAGATCCAGGGCAGATGTGACTGCGACAGGGCGGTATAGCCTGCCTCTTTCAGCGCTGGTGCAGTGACGGTCTGGAACTCTTCCCAGGTCTTGGGCGCGGTAACGCCCGCTTTTTCCAGCGCCTGGATGTTGTAATACATGATCGGCGTGGAGGAGTTGAACGGCATGCCGATCATCTTGCCATCGCTGTCGGCGTAGAAATAGCGCACCCCGGCAATGTAATCGTTGATGTCGAATTCAACACCATTGTTGGCCAGCAGATCCTGAACCGGAATGGTCGCGCCCTTGGCGCCGATCACGGTTGCGGCGCCAGCATCAAACACCTGCATCACATTCGGCTGTTCGCCTGCGCGGAAGGCAGCGATACCTGCGGTCAGGGTCTCTTCATAGGTGCCCTTGAAGACCGGGGTGATCTTGTACTCATCCTGGCTCGCGTTGAAGTCGGATGCGATCTGGTTGACGGTGTCGCCCAGCGCTCCACCCATTGCGTGCCACCAGGTGATCTCGGTTTCGGCAAACGCAGCGTTTGCAGCAAAAGCCAGCGTCGCAGCGGTCGTAAACGTAATACGCTTCATCATCAGTCTCCGGTCTGCCGTTGCCCAATCGGGCCAACGATCCAATTGTCCAAGGCAGCCGAAAACGGCCACCGATGGTGTTTTTTGAAATGGCCTCCCCTGGGCCTGTGCGGCTCGCTGCGTCTTTCCGCCCTGTGTCTTTTGCCAGGAGCTTGTCCGTTGCACCAGAACTGCACACGTGTTCATATAGGGGCGCTATGTAACGGTTGTGTCAAGGGTTTCGGTGTCTCACAAAAAAAACATCATGCCCGAAAGGGACGACAGATGAAGCGACAAGGGTCAGCTGGCGGCAAACGCCAATCCCGGGTGACAGCCGCAGATGTGGCTGAAATCGCTGGCGTTTCGCGTTCGGCTGTTTCTCGGGCTTTCACCGAGGGCGCCTATCTGGATCAAGAAAAACGTGAACGGATCCTGCTGGCGGCACATGAACTCGGCTACCAGCCCAATGCGCTGGCCGCCAGTCTGCAGGGGGCGCGCTCCAATCTGGTTGCGGTTTTCGCCGGTGAGATGCGCAATGAATACGACAAGGAGGCGACCTCTGCCCTGATCGCCGGCCTGAATGCCGCGGGCAAATGGCCGGTGGTGATCGCCGGTGGTGGCGACCATGCCCGCGATGCGGTGACCCAGGTGCTCCGCTATCCGCTGGATGCGATGATCCTGCGTAGCGGCAGTCTTGCGACCGAAATCGTCGAACTCTGTAGCAAACTGCATATCCCGGTCATCGCCTCTGGCCGAATCATCGCAGCAGAGGGCGTCGACAACATCTGTCTGCGCAACCACGAAGCCGCACAGATGGCGGCGGATCTGTTTGCGCAACGCGGCCGTCGCCGGGTTGCGATGGTGGGCGGTCCGGGGGAATTCGGCGCGACCGCTGAACGCCGCAGCGGACTGCTTGCCGGGTTGACGGCCAAAGGCATCACACTGGCGGGGGAGATCACCGGAACCTACACCACCGAGAGTGGATATTTCGCCACCCGCAATCTGCTGGAACAGACTGATTTCGATGGGATATTCTGTGCCAATGATGCCATGGCCATCGGCGCACTCGGTGCGCTGCGGGATGCCGGTCGGGTGGTTCCCAAAGACGTCTCGGTGATCGGTTTTGATGACATCGAAATGGCCCGTTGGCCGACCATACGACTGACCACGTTGCGAAACCCGATTGACGGCATGGTTGCCGCCGTATTGCGCTGCCTGGAGCGGCGCTTGGATTACCCGCAGGCCCCCGAAGAAACGGTGAGGCTGGACGCAGAAATGATCCTGCGCGACACCCACTGACCATGTCCATACAGCGGATAGGCTGAGACGACTGCCTACCCTGCTGCGGCGCCGGATTGAAAGCTGTACCGCGGCGAATACATTGCCTGCCAGCCGCCTGTCTCGGCCCACCCCTCAGCCGGCGGGTGCCGAGATATGTCACCGATCAGCCAAGGCACCAGGTCTCCGGCGCGGGCCAGTGATTGCACCTCCCGGCGTGTCAGAACGGGCAGAACACGAGGCCCATAAGCCTGCTCTACCGGATGGAGGATCAGCTGCGGCAGGCATTTAAACAGTCCCAGGCGATCTGCCGGGCCAAGCGTGGAGACCGCCATAAGGCCGGGATAAAACGTCTCGCTGGGGATTCCGTTCGACAGGATATTCTCGTGCTTTTTCAGTAGTACATGAACATAGGTAACCTGCGTCACCTCCCGTGCGAACGATGCAAATCCGGTTACCTGTGCCAGATGCTTGGCGCGCACATGCACCGGGCGCCCGCTACTGCGCTGTTTCATCAGGACGCAATGCTGAGGCGAAACAAGCAGCGCCCGCTCACCTCCAAAGGCGTCCGGGTCCAGTCGCACCGGCATCAGCGCCTCCGATAGGCGCTTGCGCGTGGCGGTGAACGACGATGCCCCAACCCATAGGATTTGCTGGGCACCCGCCCCCATTGTGCTGACACAATCACCGGGGCTGAGGTATTCGACCTTGACGCGCCCGGTTGGCGTCTGGATCAGCGTCCCGGCCGTAAAACAGGGTATGCCCATCGCGTGCATTTCGGGCCCGTTGTCCACCTGCGACCGCTGCACCCCGACCAATGTGATGCTCTCCCCATTGGGGAAGGTCATGATCGCATCGCCGGTCCCGTCACCATTGGTATCGGTCACCACGACATCACCGATTTTAACTGGATCTCCAGCCAAATTGGTGAGCCCTGAAACATCCAGCTGATCAACCGTGGTCCCGTCACCGCTGTCCGTCAGATCGAAATCATAGATCAGATCGGATCCCGCCCCATCGGCCAACACCAGCTGATCGCGATCTGCATCCGCAGTCAGCCGAATGGTGTCGTCGCCAATGCCGCCGACAATCGTATCAGCACCAGCCCCGGCAACGATGGAATCGCTGCCGCTGCCGCCCTTGATGGAATCGGCACCCGCGCCGCCGGTTATGGTGTCGTCACCGCCTCGAGCATCTATATCGACCCCGGCACTATCCGCACTGGCATTCACGACATCGGCCTGCTCGGTCAGGTTCAGACGCTCGATCTCCGAGAAACTGACCGTATCGGTTCCGTTGGTGATCGTCCCCATCTCGTCGCCGGTATAGGTCACAGTCACTGGCCCGGTCAGGCTCGACATGGAAAGCGTATCGCTGTCGTTGCCCCCTTCACCACCAACAATGGTGTCGTTGCCGAAGCCATCCTGGAGAAGGATGAGGTCCGCGTCGTCCCCGGCATCTATGCTGTCAGCGCCGGTTCCGCCCGCAATGGTGTCATTCCCGGCACCGCCATAGATGACGTCTGCGCCGGCACCGCCAATGATGCTGTCGCCCGAGGTATCCGTGTCACCCGGCAGAGCATAGTCGGCATCTACCCGGGTTGCGGTGACGTTTGAGTAGCCGACAACAACACTATCAAGCGAAATACTCTCGATCGTCTTGCTGGTTAGAAGAACGTTCTCGGCGTTGTTCGAGGCTTCCGGCATCATGTAGACGTGGCCGTCCGTGGTCTGGATGACCACAGCCGTGAACGTCCCGGTGGTGCCGTCGGTGAACGTTACCGTTGCGTTATAGACCATGCCGGTGTCGACGAGCTTGTCTACACCGTTGATATTGATCGTTTCCGGCGCGGCTTCGTCATCGAAGTCGATGCGCGTATTCGCATTATCGTCTGACGCGATGGCAGTCTGGAAGTTGTTATATAGCTCGGCCCCCGCGCTCCCGTATGTCCCCAGTAGAGCGTTCGGGTTTTCGTTGGCGGCGTTCCCCTCGACGCTGTCGACCTCGGACGCCGTCCCAAGATGAATGACCGTATAGGTGTTCCCTGCGGTATTGCTTCCGCCGACCGAGGTTGCCGAGTTTTCACCCCCGTAGATCGTGTCGTCGCCCAAGCCCCCATCGATGGTGTCAGACCCTGTGCCACCGTAGATGAGGTCGTTGTCGTCCTGACCAAAGAGCCTGTCGGCCCCGGCGCCGCCGTCAACCGTGTCGGACCCTACCCCGCCCCAGACAAGATCGTCGCCTGCGCCGCCGTCGACCACATCCGCTCCCGCGCCGGTCGATATCGTGTCATCACCAGCCCCACCCGTAACACTGTTGGCACCGCTGCCGGTTTGCACGTTGAGCGCCGAAGTCGCCGCAGAGCCGTCCAGCGTGTCGTCTCCCGAATGGAGATAGAACCGCTCAAACTCCCAGAAATAGGCCGTCTGCCCCGCAAATGTGACGGTTCCGTCCCCATCGCCGGTAAAGGTAACGTTGACATCAACACCCGCATAATCGCCGTAGACCTCAAGCATATCGCCCAGGGTCTCTCCGGTTTCGCCACCGTAGAGCGATTCGCCATCCATGTTGTCATAGATTGCAACCCAGTCATCTCCGCCCTCACCGTAGAAGGTGTCATTGCCGGTATCGGTATCGTAGTTATCGTTCCCCTCGCCGCCGAAGATAATGTCATCGCCCGAGGAGCCGGTCAGGTAGTCATCACCATCACCGCCATAGATAACATTGTCATTGGCGTCGCCGTTGATTGCGTCATTACCCGATGTGCCCGACATCGAATTGGCAGGGATCGTCGTCGCACTGCCGGATCCGCTGGTCGTGTACCAAGTATCTGGAACAAAATAGACATTCCCGTCACTTCCATAGTGATAGGTGCCAGTGTCACTGATGTTTGAGTAGGTCTGACCGTCGCCCTGATAGACACCGCTCCAGGTCCAGCTGCCAGTCCCGATGACGTCGGCTGAAGTAAAGTTGGATTGGTTCGCAGAAATCCCGTCGCCGGCATCCAGTGTGCCGTCGCCAAGAGTGATAAGATACCCAACCGTCATGGCCAGCCTCCGAGTCTACCGTTCCTCGAGTGCGCGCCGGTGGGCCTGCCGCGTCTCGACGGGTGCATCAGGTTAGGCTGTTATGGTTGAAACAAAATGAATACAGGGCCTGCAACGGTCCGAAAATCGATACTGCTTTGTAAAATATATTAAAATTTGAATAGTATTTGCCTCTTATCCATTCTGATTTGACGAGCACCAGAGGCATTCAGCACGGATATCGCAGCTGAACAGAGCGAGACTACAACCGTAGAGCGCGCCTCCCCTCGGTCTTCACCTAAAGACGAATATGCCGCGAGGTATCAGTTGGTCACACCGAAACGCCGATTGTGGCCGGAGAAGCCAGACCCTCAAAAGCATCAAAATATGTGGAATAATGGCTGGGGTGGTAGGATTCGAACCTACGATCTTCAGTACCAAAAACTGTTGCCTTACCACTTGGCCACACCCCATCGGTGAGCGGGTGTCTAATGCCAGATTTCAGCAGGTGCAAGAGGGTTTTTGGAAAAAAATGCAGTTTTCATGCTTCCCTTTGGCTGGTCTGTTCTGACCCGGAAACACTCAGCTCTGGTGCTGGGTTTCTCAATCTCTTCCGGTCCTTACAAGGATGGAGCCGGCGCGATGCCCCCGTTCGACGGCGTGATGCGCCTTGGCGGTATCGACCAGATCGAAAACCTCAGCGATGGGCAGATGCAACGCCCCAGCGGCTGCGGCATGTTCGATACGTTTGATCGCTGCACGACGGGCCACGGGCGGCAGCAGATAGACCAGCATCATCTCCAGCGTCACCGATTTGAACATCAACGGGTAGAACGGTAGCTGCGGTGTCATCTGCTGCGCCGACCCATAGGCCGTTATCCGACCATTTGGTGCAATGACCTCGGTGTCGACGGCACAGTTCGCACCAAACTCAACCTCGACGATATGGTCGACGGGGCGACCATCATTTGCCGCCAGGATCTGCTCTGTCAGGTCCCCGTCGGCATAGGCCAGGGTGGCGTCAGCTCCGGCCTGCCGGACACGGTCCGCCGCGTGAGATGCGCAGGTCGCGATCACCCGCGCCCCGCCCCATCTGGCCAGCTGCACGGCCAATAGGCCAACGGTGCCGGCACCGCCCTGAACGAGCACCGTCCGATCGGTGACATCCCCAACCGAGAACACCGCATGAGCAGCCGTTAGCGCCGGGATCCCCAGAGCCGCGCCCTGTTTCAGGTCAAGCCCTTCCGGTAGCGGAACAGCCTGCTCAGCCGGCAGCGTTATGGAGGTGGCGGCGGTCCCGAACGGCCGCTGCCACTGACCGTTCCAGATCCAGACGGCCTCCCCGATACGCGCCGGATCGACACCCTCGCCGACCTCCGCAATCACGCCCGACCCGTCACTATGGGGAATGATCACCGGATAGGGCAGCTCAGTCACTCCAGCGCGGGCGCCGGCCCTCGCCTTCACGTCAGAGGGGTTTACGCCGGAATAGGTCAGTTCCACACGCAGCTCACCTGGCCCCGGTGCGATATCGGGCAGGTCTTCCAGCTGCAGGACGGTTTCTGCCGCTCCAAACGCGCGATAGGTGACTGCCTTCATGATAGGGACCTCTTCGTACTGGCGAGCGCGATGCACACCCTCTGCTGCCCCCGTAGATGAGCGAAGACACGGCAGGCCTGCAAGCCCCCGCGTCTCCACCGCTCTCACCGGGTCGATGGTCCGCCCGATGGATTTTTACCGCTCAGGCAGGCACACCCGCGGACCGCAGCGCCTTGCTCCAATCCTTGCCGAAGGGGGCATTGGATGCCGCGTGATCTTTTTCGTAACGTGTAATGTTGAACCCCGGCTGCACGGTGAGCAGCGATTTCACGACATCCCGCGCCTTGTCCGATTGCCCCAATGCCTGCAGGGCGATGGCTTTGGTCCGTAACGTTGCCGGGAAGGTCGGGTTGGCCTGCAAGGACCGGTCCGCCAGGTTGACTGCACGCTCGTAATTCTGCGCGCCCAGATTGGCCGTCGCCGAATACGAATCGAAGTAATAGCGCTGCGGTCCCAGCGGAGAGAGCCGCCGTGCGGCATCCGTCAGCCTTACCGCATCCTCCGGCTGGTTCTGATAGGCAAGGGTTGTGCCCTTCAGCAGCAATGCCAATGCTTCGTTCGGATTGTCCTTCAGTGCGAGGTCATAGGAATCCTGCGCCAGATCGAACCGGAACATCAGGTGGCTGGCTATCAGCCCCCGTACCGTCAGTGCCAGAGAGAACGTCGGATCCTGGGCGAGCGCCGCTGCCACCAGCTGGTTGGCGAGATGCGCGTCAAGCTGACGATCCGTGGAGAAACCTTTCTGCACGCGCATCACATGCCACATCGCCATCCACGTCAGGGCAACCGGGTGCTGCACTTCACGTTCCAGCAGGACTGCGAGGATTTCCTGCGCCTGGTTGAACTGCGGCATCTGCATGTCCTGCATCAGCGCGATCGCCGCCATCAGCAAGGTATGGCTATCGTGTTTGGACAGCGGCCTGAAGCCAACCAAACGCACCGCTTCACCGACCACGGTCCAGCCGATCTGCGCGGTAACATCTCGCAAAGCCATGCTGCACCCATTGGTCAGCATCGCGAGGGTTTCGGTGAAGTCTCGCGACCAGATGACCCGCTCCCGCTCGGCGTCATGCAGGTCAACCTGCAAACGGTAGGTCTGGCCCGTAACATTGACGGTCCCCGATACAAGATAGCTGGCACCCGCCATCGAATAGACTTCGCTAGGGCGGATCTGATGCGGATCGAACTGCCGCGACGCCAGATATGACGTGACGCAAAAGGCATGGCTGCGCGACAGGTGGCGCACCAACTCCTCCGAGAGCAATGCCCCAAGCGGAGATTTTGCATCCCCCGGCGCGCGGTGCACAAACGGCAGAACGGCGATCGGCGGCAACAGGCTGTCCAATACGGCGCGGCTGTAGTCACGCAGCATGCCCGTGGCGGCCCGATTGCGGGCATCGGCGCGCGTCAGCTCATTGCGCTGCTGTTCCAACCAGACCGCAAATGTCGTTTCATGCGGCAGCTCAAAGCCTTCCATGAAATCGCCCTTGGCAGGGTCTGCATCTACTTCGATTTTCGACAGATCCAGGACCACGCGCTCTCGATTGGCGGACAGAAAGGACGCACATTCGCTTCCAAGATGCCGACGGAGAGTCGAGAGCGCGGTTCGCAAACTGGCCTTCGCCTGCTCTGGCTGGGCCAGACTCCACAGGGTACGCTCCAAAAACGCTCGTGTTCGCACACCGCCTTCTGCAGTAGACAAAAGTGCCAACAGTGCCTGGTGCTTTGAGCCGAGGAGAAGACTGTCTCCGTCGGGCAGAAAAACTCCAAACGCGCCAAAATGGCGAATTCTAAGTTTATTTTCCATATCCCAAACCCATTACCTCTAGCAATACAACCGGAACCTATAAACCCCAACTCCGACCGAATTGATTACCCACTCATTAACCATCTCACAAGAATCAATAAAAGTCATCACAAATAATACAACCTAAAGGATTTCATTATGTTTGGATAACGCACACTTGTGGAGTATTCCCTCCAGCATCCAAACCACTGATCGGCATCCAGCTATTGGCCACGGCTGAATGAGACGACAGCCGCAATATATTGTCTCCTCCAGATGGAGAAACTGTACATCCGGTGTCAGGACAGCCGAGCCGCGCAGGCGGAATAGCCGTCACATCCGACGCCGTTCTCTAACAGTCATTGATCGGGAGACCGGATACGGATGCGAAATAATGCACCCTATGATTGTTTTGATTAATTTTCAGATATAAACCGATACCCGCTGCCGACAGTATCGACACGACCCACGCCACCATTCGGTAGGTGATACCCTACAACCATCAGCTGCTCAGATGACAGCCGCTGCAACAGCTTTTGCCGCACCCTGGCCGCGGCGGCCGGGAGTTGATCGGATGCGATTTCCCAGCCCGGCTCGGAGAAGCTGACATGTGCATTGGTGATCGCATCACCCAGCACCATCACGTTATCCGTGCCACCTGAAATTTCAAACGACATATGGCCGGGTGAATGGCCAAAGGTCGCGTGTGCAGCAACACCCGGCAGGATCTCGGCGTCATCATCGAACAGGGTGATACCATCGGCAAGGATCTCCAGACGTCGGCGTGCGCCAACCGCCATGGTCTCACGCGCCGCGCCGATTGACCCCACGGTTGCAGGATCAAACCAGTAGTCCCATTCCTTGCGCCCCATCATATGTTGAGCGTTGCTAAAGAGCGGTTCGTCGAAATCATCCAGAACACCCCAGAGATGGTCAGGATGGCAATGCGTGAACACCACATGCGTGACATCCTCCGGGCTGATCCCCACGGCAGCTAGCGCATCGGGCAGCTGTCCAGTCCCATCCTGAAAGGCGGGCCCCGCACCGGTATCAAACAGAATGATGTGATCCTTGTCGCGCAACAGCGTGACATTCACCTCCGGTGTGAGCGGCTCATCAGGAGACATCCCATGCTCCGCAAGGACACGCGCAAGCGCAGATGGCTCCAGATCCCCATACAGAAAAGAGGGTGGCAACTGCATTCGGCCATCTGAGAGGCTGAGCAGCTCCGCTGCGCCGAGCGACACTCTGGTTTCCGCCCAAACACGCCCGAAGGGCACCAGCGCGAGCCCGGCCCCCAACCCCTGCACAAAATGCCGTCTTGTTACTGCCATGGTTCGACTCCCTCTTCCGCAAGAGTAATAATATTCAAATATGTGCATAAAATGAAGCCCAATACGCCGGATAGAGGGCCTGATCCAAGAATAGCAAAAACCGACAGATAGAAACCTGTCGGCTTTTCCTTTTTGTTTTCGAGGCGGCCGCCTATTTCCGGCTCAGCTCTTTCCAGACGCCATTCTCTACCACCGAGATGACAATGACATCGGCGCCCCTATGGTCATCCGGCCCATAGGTGATCTGGGTATCGGTCAAGGCATCAAAGAAATCGAGGCTTTCCATCCCCTTGATAAAGCTTTCATGAGTCAGATCGGGGCCTGCGGCCTCCAGCGCATTCACCACGGTATTGGCCGCACTATACCCGAGCATGGCAAAGCCACCGGCGGGCTGGCCGAACTTTGCTTCGTAATCCGCCATAAACTTCGCCGGAACGTCGTCCTCAGCCCGCGCGATCAGGTCAGCCCAGCCAGCCGCAGCATAGAGACCCTCCGTTACGCCGCCGGGCACCGCCGCCACCACCTCAAGAAAACCGGCGGAGGTGTTGAGGAATTTCGCCTCAGTCCAGCCCAGCTTCTTGGCGGTGCCAACCACGGTAATCCCCTGCCGCACGCCAAGAGCCATGGTGATGATATCGCATCCTTCGGACTTCAGTTTCGTCAACGAACCGACGAAGTCCAGCTCATCCGGCTTATGGGTCGTCTCGGCAGCGAAACTCAGCCCTAGTTCGGCAGCAACATCCTGGCTGCCCTCCTTGATCTCCTTGCCGAAATCCGACGGGATATACATCGAGCAGACTTCTTTCGCATCGAATTCTTCCGCCAGATAGGTCACACCGGCGCGGACCTGATCGTAATAGCTGGAAAACCCGATGAACTTATTGTCGATCGGCTCCTGCAACATCTGACGCGCAGCTGTCAGCGGGCTGATATTGGGAATGCCTTTCGGATCCAGCAATTTGAACCCTGCGATATTCATGGGCGTTCCCAACGACAGGAGCATTGCAAAGACCTGATCGCGATTCAGAAGCTTATTGTAGCCCTGCATGGCCCGCGGAATCTGATAGCCATTGTCTTCGACCACGAAACGAATTTGGCGGCCGTGAATGCCGCCATTGGCATTGGCCTCGTCAAACCGCAAATTGGCGCCATTTACGGCCGGCACACCAACAGCGGCAAATATTCCACTCAGGTCATTGACCGAGCCGAGTACAATTTCACTGTCGCTCACTCCTTGGGTCTGCGCCATCGCCTGAGGCGCAAGCCCCGCCGCCAGTGCGGCCCCGATAAAGCCCGCTGTCCATCTCTTCATCTGCGCTTACTCCCTTGTGTCCCCCGGCGCGGATGCGCCTGTTTGTCAGTACATCTGGTCGATCAGGTTCTTGTGCTTTTTCTCGACCAGCCCACGTTTCAACTTCATGGTCGCGGTCAGCTCGTCATCCTCGGCCGTGAGCAGAACGTTGATCAGACGGAAATCCTTGATCTGCTCGACACGCGCGAAATCACGGTTGACCGCATCGACCTCACCCCGGATCAGATCAACCACCGGTTCCGCAGCACAGAGCGAGGCAAAATCACTAAACGGGATTTTCCGATCCTGGGCAAATTTCTCGACGTTTTCCTGATCAATCATGATCAGGCAGGTCAGGAATTTGCGCCGGTCACCGATCACCACTGCGTCGGAAATATAGTGGCTGAACTTTAACCGGCTTTCGATTTCAGCCGGTGTGATATTCTTGCCGCCAGCGGTGATAATGATGTCCTTGATCCGCCCGGTGATGGTCAGGAACCCATCTTCGTCCAGCCGCCCGACATCGCCAGTGCGCAGCCAGCCGTCCTCGGTATAGGTCTCAGCCGTTTTTTCAGGCTTGCGCCAATATCCCTGGAAATTGTTGAGCCCCCAGAGCTGAATTTCCCCATCCGCCGCGATACGAATATCAACGCCCGGCACGGCCTGGCCAACAGTGCCCGGCCGATGCGACAACACCCGGTTTGCCGCGGTAAGTCCTGCGTTTTCGGTCATCCCGTAGCCCTCGATCAGCGGCACGCCAATCGACCAATACCAACGCAGCAGTTCAGGCGAAATCGGTGCCGCCCCGGTGCCGCCCCGGCGCAGCCGGTCCAGCCCGAGCATTCGGCGCAGATTACGCAGAACCAGCATATCCCAGATCCGATAGCGCAGGGCGATACCCGCAGGGACGGGTTTTGCGGCCAGCACATACTCGGCCCGCGCAGCCCCCGCAGCGACCGCCCGACCAAAGGCCCAGCGCCCCAGCCAGGTCGCCTCCTGCGCCAGGACCAGAACGCGGGAATAGACTTTTTCCCAGACACGCGGCACCGCAAAGAAGGTGGCCGGCGACACTTCCTGCATATTGTCGAAAACGGTTTCCGGGCTTTCGGCGAAATTGACCGTACTGCCGGCCGCCATTGGCAGGTAGACGGAGACGTTGCGCTCAAGGATATGGCAGAGCGGCAGGAAACAGAGCTGCTCATCCGTGGCGTAGCATTCCAGTGCACGCGCGCCTGACTCCATCGTCGCGAGGATGTTCTCGTGACTCAACATGGCGCCCTTGGGCAGGCCAGTGGTGCCCGACGTATAGATCAGCAGCGCGGTTTCATCTGGCCGCGACCGGGCCACCGCGTCCTCGAAAGCGGTTGGATTTGCCATCTTGAAGGCCGCGCCCTGATCATAAAGCTGATCGAGAAACAGGCATCTGTCATGCTCCAGATCATGCAGCCCGTCGCGCTCCAGAATGATAACCCAGCGCAGATGCGGGACCTCGGCTTCGATCTCCAGGAACTTGTCCAGCTGCTCGTCGTTTTCCACCACCAGAAACCGGCTGCCGCTGTCATTGATCAAATAGGCCAGCTGCTGGGCGGAATCTGTCGTATAGACGCCAGACGCAATGGCCCCGGCGCCCTGGATGCCCATATCGAGATAGAGCCATTCCTTGCGGTCTTCGCTCAGGATCGAAACAACTTCACCTCGCTCAAGCCCCAGCGCCATCAGGCCCAGGCCGATCTTTTCCGCATGGTCCCAGTAGTCCTGCCAGGAATAGGCCTTCCAGATGCCCATATCCTTTTCGCGATGAGCCGTCCGTTTGCCCAGTTGATGACAGCGCAGCGAAAACAATTTTGCCACGGTATCGCAGCCATCGACCATGACGGGCCGCTGCCCCGGCGTGGCATTGTAGCTGGCGCCGTTCAGTTCAACCTGAGGAAGCGGGGCCGCATCGCCGCCCGCCTGTGTTGTTATGTCTGCCGCCGACGCTGTCTGTGTCACCGCTGTCCTCGCATCCATTCAGGTCCCTAGTTGATCTCAGTCGCGCCGATCAGCGCCATGTCTTCTTGCGCTTCCAGCGTTTCTCGCTGCGCTGCCCGGCCTCCTGATGGCCGAGGTAAAACGCTTTGATATCCTCGCTGTCCATCAGCCGGTCGGCGCTGCCATCCATGACGATACGCCCGATTTCCATGACATAGCCGACATGCGCCAACTCCAGCGCAATCCGCGCGTTCTGTTCCACCAGCATCATGGTCACCCCCTCATCGCGGTTCAGCCGCTTCAGGATGCCAAAGATTTCCTGTACCAGCAGTGGCGACAGGCCAAGGCTTGGTTCATCCAGAAGCATGATGCGCGGACGGAGCATCAACCCACGCCCGATCGCCAGCATCTGCTGCTGACCGCCTGACAATGTGCCAGCCTCCTGATGGCGCCGCTCAGCCAGGATGGGGAAATAGTCAAACACCATCTGACGGTCGCGCTCGATCTCAGCCTGATCACGGCGGGTATAGGCCCCGAGGGTCAGGTTTTCGTCAACGCTGAGCAACGGAAAGACCTCGCGCCCCTCGGGCACATGTACGATGCCCCGGCGGACGATCCGATGCGGTTCCTCACCTTGGATTTCTTCGCCGTCGAAGCTGACCGTGCCCTTCTCAGGATCCATGATACCCGAAATCGTCTTCAGCAGGGTAGATTTTCCAGCGCCATTGGCGCCCAGAACCGTGACGATCTGCCCGGCCTGAACCGATAGCGAAACACCGCGAATGGCCATGATCGGCCCGTAGAAACTCTCAAGATTGCGAATGTCCAGCAAGGCCGCGCCCATCACACCGCCCCCGCGCCCAGATAGGCTTCGATAACAGCCGGGTCGGCCTGCACTTCAGCCGGGGTGCCTTCGGCCAGTTTCGCGCCATCGGCGAGGGCCAGAACCCGGTCCGACACGCTGGACACCAGACCCATGTCGTGTTCCACCATCAGGACAGTGATCCCCATCTGTTTGCGGATATCGTCGATCCACCAGCGCATATCCTGGGTTTCCTCCACCGACAGGCCGGAGGCGGGTTCATCCAACAACAAAAGCCGCGGCCCCGAGGCCAATGCACGGCCAAGCTCAACAACCTTGCGGATGCCATAGGGCAACCCGGCAATCATCTTGTTGCGGTAGGCTTGCAGATCCAGGAAATCGATGACCTCCTCAACAGCAGCCCGGTGCAACCGTTCCTCGCGCCGGACACGTGGCGCAAAAAACAGCTCTTCGATCAGGGTAGTGCGCCGATGACGATGCCGACCGACCAGCAGGTTCTGCAGCACCGTCGCATGATCGAACAACTCGATATTCTGAAACGTCCGCGCAATGCCCAGATCCGCCACCGCATCCGCGTTGCACTGCAACAGGTCACGCCCATCAAAGCGGAACTGGCCGGAATGTGGTTGGTAGAACCTGGAAATCAGGTTGAATACGGTGGACTTCCCCGCCCCATTTGGCCCGACGATGGCATAGACCTCACCTTCCTCAACCGAGAAGCTGAGATCATTCACCGCCACAACGCCACCGAATTTCAACGTGGCATGTTCAATCTCCAACAGGCTCATCTGAGGCGCTCCGTCTTGAGATAGGATTTCTGACGCCGGAACATATCCTTGCGTGCGAAGGGGAACAGCTCGAACCAGATGCGAATCTTCAGCCAGCGTCCATAGAGGCCCATCGGCTCAAACAGAATGAACAGGATCAGGATCATGCCAAAGACGCCGGTTTCCAGACCCGGAATGGCAACCCCGCTGCCGAGCACGCTGTCTTTCAGGATCGACAGCCCCTGCGGCAGAAAGGCGACCACCACCGCGCCAAAAAACGCGCCATGTATTGATCCCAGCCCGCCAATCACGATCATCATCAGCAGCGTAATCGAGATCACCAGAGAGAAGGTCTCATTGTTAAAGGCACCGGCGTAATAGCCCATCAGCGCCCCGGCCCAACCGGTGATCATGCAGCTTAGCCCAAAGGCGGTTGCCTTGGTCCGGGCGATATGTACGCCCATCGCGGTGGCGCTGACTTCACTGTCGCGCACCGCTGCAAAGGCCCGGCCAAGCGGTGACCGTAATAGATTGCGGTAAAACAGCGTTGAAATCACCGTGACACCAAGAACCAGATAGTAAAAGCGCACCGGCATGGTCCAGCGTTCAATCTCGATCCCAAATAAACGGATCACGTCAGGAAATTTGCCCGACACACCACCGGTCCAGGGTTCAAGCAGAACGATGATGTCATCGGCCAGTATCGACAGGGCAATGGTAGCAATCGCCAGATAGATCCCGTGCAATCGCAGGGCCGGAATGGCGATGATGGCCCCAACAACCCCGGTCAGGACCCCTGCCAGCGGGAACGCCAGAACAAAGGGCACCCCCTGTTCAATCAGGATGGTATTGGCATAGCAGCCAATCGCCAGAAACGCAGCATGGCCAAGGCTGGCCTGTCCCGTCTGGCCGGTCAGCAGCATCAGCCCCAGCCCGGCAATCGCCCAGATCAGAACATTGGTGACCTCGCCGATGTAGAATTCGTTGATCAGCAGTGGCAAAGCCAGCGCCAGCACAATCAACGCACCATAAACCAGCAGGCTATGACGGTCAGGAAACAGGCGGATGTCGTGGTCGTAGCTGGTTTTGAACTGAATCCGCATCGCCTTATACCTTCTTTGTGCGCACTTGGCTGAACAGACCATGCGGACGGAAGACCAGCACCGCCAGCAACAGCACGTAAGGGGCAATCTGCGAATAGCCAGCCGCCAGGTAACGCGCGGCAAAAGGTTCGATAACGCCGACGATCAACCCGCCCGCCAACGCACCCGGAAGCGAGCCGAAGCCACCGATCACCGCCGCAGCAAAGGCCTTGATGCCCAGCAGCCCGGCATTTGGATCAATCGCGCCCTTCGACGCAAAGAGGATGCCCGCAACAGCCGCCGTCGCTCCCGAGAGCCCCCAGATGAGCCCCTGCACCCGCCTGACCGGAATGCCCATGAAATAGGCCGCCATCTGGTTTTGGCTGGCCGCCTGCATGGCCAGACCCAGCTTGGTGCGCTGAAAGAACTGGTAGAGCGACCAGGTCAACAGCACCGTGACAACAATCACCGCTATATCGGCCAGCCCCAGAACGACGCCGGCAAGCTGTACATCTCCCAGCGCCAGCGGACTCTCAAGCGTCTGTGGCTCATGGCCCCAGATCGCACCGGCAAAGAAGCGGATGACAAAGCCCAGCGCGATCGTCAGGATGACAACCGCCGTCTGGTTCTGCCCAAAGAGATGACGCAGGATCAGCAGGTCAAGCAGATACCCAAGCCCGGCCATGATTGCGATCGACAGCGGTGCCGCGACCCAGAAGGGTAAGTCCAGATATTCAGCATTGGTCAGTCCCAGCGTAACGAAGGCGCCAAGCATCATGAAATCGCCCTGAGCGAAATTGACCGCCTCGGTCGCCTTGTAGATCAACACGAAGCCAAGCGCGATCAGACCGTAAACACAGCCGTTCGCGAGCCCGCTGACCAGCAGCTGCACTCCGTCCAAATCGTCCTCCCCCACCCGTTCAAGGCGGCTTTTCTTTTTGCGCAGGTCCTATGCGTTTCAGACCTCCTCAAGCCAAAACGCCGCTGCGATTAAACCCAGAGTAGAGAGGTTGAAATTCACCTGTCAATCCGCGCGACACTGCGTCAGCTCCAGAAAAACAGGCTACCGCATTCGAAAAATGCCTCTACCATTCGCGGCGCAATCTTGGGCCGAACCGGTGCGCGAGGTGACCAGTCAGCCGCAGACGCTCTTTAGCGCAGCGCAGAATCTCGCGGCCGCTGCCGACAAGCGGTGCTCACTCCGCAGGCAGAGCCCGACCGGCCCAAGAGTGCTGTCAGTGTCCAGCGGCAGCTCTACCAGGGCGCCGCTGGCGAGGTCAGATTTCACCACCCCATGGCTGATGATCCAGACCGCCTGATGTGCCAATGTGAACTGGCGCCCAAACGTCGACGAGACTGTTTCAATGGCGGCGTCAGGCATCGAAATGCCCTGTTCCAGGAACATGCGTTCAACCGAAGGGCGAATAATTGACTTCGGCGGCGGCATCAAAACCGGAAACGCGCCGAACAGCGCATAGGGGAGATCCTGCGGTGCCAGCTCCGTCAGCGGATGGCCCGGTGCGACGACCACGGTTACCCGCTCACGGAACAGCGGATCGAAATCCAGGCCCACCATATTTTCGGGTGCCGGTAGTCGCCCTACGACCACATCCAGCTCTCCGCGCCGCAACAGATCCAGCAGATGGTGATTGTCTCCCGACATGACGGAAAACCGGTTGCGCGCGCCCTGCGTCCAGATATTGGCCAGTGCCTCCGGGACAACGGTTGCCGAGACCGTCGGCAAAGCCCCAATCGCGACCTTGGATCCTGCGGCCTCGTCCATCCCACGTAGCAATTCGACACCGTCGCGTGTCAGGGCCAGACTGCGCCCCGCATAGTCCCTGAACATCTCACCATAGCTGGAGAGTCGAATGCCGCGACCGTGTTTCTCGACCAGAGGTTTATCGCAGACCGCTTCCAATTCGCGCAGCGCCCGCGTCACTGCCGGCTGGGTCATGCCCAGGCGCTCCGCCGCTTGGGTCACGCTCATCTTTCTGGCAACCTCGACAAAGACCTCCAGATGGCGGAGCTTCAGCTGAGATGAAAGGCGCATATCATTTTCGACATAAAAATATCCACACAAGGGGATTATACAGACCATTTACGATATGAGATAAGGGATAATCCATGGAGGAGCATATGCACAAGCCGCAGTATGACGCAGGGATGAAGGTTCGTCGCGAGGTATTGGGCGAAGCCCATGTGGCCCGCGCAGATGCTGCGACAACAGCGCTGGATGCGCCTTTCCAGTCCCTGATTACCGAAGCAGCCTGGGGGACAGTCTGGGCCTCTGAGCAGATCAGCCGACGCGAACGCTCGATGCTGACGCTGGCCCTTCTTGCGGCGCTCGGCAATTTCGATGAGATCCCGATGCACATACGCGCAACCGCAAATACCGGTGCAACGCCCGAAGATATTGCTGAAGTTTTCCAACATGTTGCCATCTACGCGGGGGTGCCGCGCGCCAATCATGCGCTGAAGCTCGCCAAGAGAACCTATGCCGAAATGGCCGCCGAAGAACGAGGCGACGCCCCCCCCGCAGGAGACAGCTGTGACGCCCCCTGATTATTTTACCCGCGACCGCCGCTGGCACCCTCCTGCCTTCACGCCGGACTACAAAACCTCGGTCAGCCGATCCCCCCGATTGCCGCTGCTCAGCCTCGAAAACACTGCCAGCGAAATCACCGGCCCGACGTTTGCGCCCAGCGATATCGCGCCCGGAGACAATGACCTTCTGACCAATTTCGCCCACGATGGCGGCAGTCCGATCGGCGAGCGCATATTGCTGCATGGGCGTGTTCTGGACGAAAACGCACGTCCCGTTCCCAATACACTGGTCGAGATCTGGCAAGCCAATGCCTCGGGCCGCTACCGCCATAAAAAGGACGGCTATCTGGGTGCATTGGACCCCAATTTTGGCGGCTGCGGTCGTGTTCTGACCGATGATCAGGGCGCCTATGCCTTTCGCACAGTGAAACCGGGGGCCTACCCCTGGCGCAATGGCATAAACGACTGGCGGCCTCCACATATACACGTTTCGGTGTTTGGCCGCGCCTTTGCGCAGCGGCTGATCACCCAGCTCTACTTCGAGGGCGATCCGCTGATTGCCCGCTGCCCTATCGTTAGCACCATCCCCGATCCCGCCGCCGTTCAGCAACTGATTGCGCGGCTCGACATGAACGAGACGCTGCCGTTCGACATGATTGCCTACCGCTTTGATATCGTGCTGCGCGGGCGTCGCTCTACCCTGTTTGAAAACCGGCCGGAGGGGAACTGATGGTGCCGCCACTGAAGGAAACCCCGTCTCAGACCGCAGGCCCCTATGTGCATATCGGCCTAGCGCCCGGTGCCGCCGGGTTTGAAATCTATGCGGCCGAGCTGGGTCAGGATATCGCCGGGCCTAATGCCAGGGGCCAGCGCATTCGGGTTCAAGGCCGGGTCTTCGATGGCACCGGCGCAGCTCTGAAGGACGTTTTAATCGAGGTCTGGCAGGCCAATGCCGACGGGCGCTATCCGCATCCGGAGACTCCAACATCCGATGATGCGCGCGGGCAGGTCGAACCCGGTTTTCGTGGCTGGGGCCGGGCGATTTCTGATTTCGACACCGGGGACTGGCAGTTCGAGACCGTGAAACCGGGAAGTGTCTGCGGGCGTGACGGGAAGACCATGGCACCACATATCAACCTCTGGATCGTGGCGCGTGGCATCAACATCGGGCTGAATACCCGGCTCTACTTCGACGATGAGCCGGAGGCCAACGCCAGCGATCCCATCATGGCGCTGATCGAGCAGACCGAGCGGCAAAAAACCCTGATCGCCCGCCGCCAGGATCACGGCAGGGCGGACGATGCGCAGGCACCCGTGACCTATCGCTTTGACATTCACCTGCAAGGGCCGGACGAAACCGTGTTCTTCGATATCTGAGGGCTGATCATGACCAATCCCTGTATCATCTGCGTCGCGATAACCGGCTCTGTGCCGCGCAAGGCCCATAACCCGGCCGTGCCGATCACTGTTTCCGAACAGGTAGAGAGCACACAGGAAGCCTATGAAGCCGGTGCCAGCATCGCCCATTGCCACGTCCGCCAGGACGACGAAACACCAACCTCCGATCCCGACAGGTTTGCTGAACTGATGGATGGAATCCGGCGGCACTGTCCCGACATGATTATCCAACTCTCTACCGGCGGCCGCTCCGGCGCTGGTCGCGAACGCGGCGGAATGCTGTCTCTACAGCCTGATATGGCTTCGCTCTCGGTGGGCTCCAATAATTTTCCAACCCGCGTCTACGAGAACCCGCCGGATCTGGTCGATTGGCTGGCTGCGCAGATGCAGGCCTACGACGTGAAACCGGAAATTGAGGCCTTTGACCTCTCCCATATTCATCAGGCGGTGGCGATGTCGCGTGACGGCCGGTTGAAGGCCCCACTCTACGTCCAGTTTGTACTGGGCGTGAAGAATGCAATGCCGGTGGATCGTGATGTGTTTGACTACTACGTCGAGACCATGCAGCGCCTTGCCCCGGATGCGCAGTGGTGCGCGGCCGGGATCGGAGCCGGACAGATCGAGGTCAACGAATGGGCCATCGCGGCAGGCGGGCACACCCGTACCGGGCTGGAAGATAATCTGCGACTGGACCGGCATACGCTTGCCCCCTCCAATGCCGCACTGGTGCGCCGGACGGCGGATCTGTGCGAACGCTACGGGCGACCCGTTGCTACCGCTCATCAGGCCCGCAGCATTCTGGGCCTGCGCGCAGCCAACGGCTGAAACGGGGCGACCGGCTATCACCTATCAGCGCAGCAATAGGCCGACCCAAGACACCTCTTTCGGCTGTTTCATGCCCAACCCAAGGGACGCGGCGTCAGCCAGCCTGCCCCCCCTTGCCTGCGCGCATATCGCACCCTATCTCGAGGATGCGCGCGACGCATTCGCAGCAAGAGCCGCTCCTCCCTCGGCTGCTGTAGCCTGATTGCCTAACCCTCCCGAGTTGCACAGGGCTTGGAATGCGCCGCGCGTTACCATCCCTCGCATCCCATTGGCCATGAGATATAGCGCCAAGCCTCCTCAATCCGCGACGTCTTGCTGCTCCGGGATCTGCGACAGATCACGCAATATCGGGCAGTCCGGGCGATTATCGCCGGAACAGCAGGTGACCAGTTCCGACAATGTGTCCCGCATCGCTTCCAGATCCGCGATCTTGAGGTTGATCTTGTCCAGATGTTCTTGCGCCAGTTGTTTGACATCTGCGCTGGCACGGCTCTCATCTTCGTAAAGCGCAAGAAGCGTGCGGCAGTCCTCGATCGTAAACCCAAGCGCGCGGGCACGACCCAGAAACGCCAGCTTGTGAAGGTCGGTCTCCGCAAAACAGCGATACCCGTTTTCGCTGCGCCGCGGTTTGATCAGCCCAATGCCCTCATAGTATCGAATGGTCTTGGCCGGTAGGCCGGAGCGGTTCGCCACATCGCCTATATTCATGGTCGCACCTCTGCCAATTGCTGCGCGCCTCGCGCGTTTGGGAACTTTCCTAAGGGATCTATTTCGGAACTCATCCGACGCAAGCCCAGGCTGTTGCCGAGGCCGGTCACCTTAACGTTCAGTTTTCTGACACGCGCCTGTTCCATGGCTCGCCCCTTTCGACATCTGATCATCCCCTTTTGCGGCAGATATGAGGCTTCCAGTCAGGGGAAGGTCAAGGGCAGATAGCGCAGGTTTCTCGAACAGATGATGTGGCCATACTTACGCCCACCGGACCGGCAGGTGACGGGAACGAAGAGGCCCTCGTCGTATTCTTCTGAGGCGCAGCCAGCCGAAGCCGCTAGTGTGGTAGCGCAAGAAATACACATCCCGCGACGGCCGATGGTTTACGCCCCCCCAATAGGTCTGCCAATATGCCGCTCAGCGCAATTGGCGCCTGCCGTCACTGACAGAACAAAGGAATTTCGCAATGATACGCACTCGCGCCGCTGTGGCCGTTGCCCCGGGCAAACCGCTTGAGATCATGGAAGTGAACCTCGAAGGTCCGAAAAAGGGCGAGGTGCTGGTCGAAATCAAGGCAACCGGCCTCTGCCACACGGATGAATTCACCCGCTCCGGGGATGACCCGGAAGGGATCTTCCCGGCCATCCTGGGCCACGAGGGCGCAGGCGTCGTGATCGAAGTTGGCGAAGGCGTCACCAGCCTTGAAGTGGGCGATCACGTCATTCCGCTTTACACCCCCGAGTGCCGCGAATGCGAGTATTGCCTCAACCCAAAGACAAATCTGTGTCAGGCGATCCGCTCTACCCAAGGTCAGGGCCTGCTGCCGGACGGATCCACCCGTTTCTCGATGCTGGATGGGACACCGATCCACCATTACATGGGCTGTTCGACCTTTGCCAATCACACAGTGGTGCCTGAGATCGCCCTGGCCAAGATCCGCAAGGACGCCCCCTTTGACAAGGTCTGCTACATCGGATGCGGCGTCACCACCGGCATCGGCGCGGTGATCAACACCGCCAAGGTCGAGATCGGGTCGCGCGCGATTGTCTTCGGCCTTGGCGGCATTGGACTCAACGTGATCCAGGGTCTGCGACTGGCAGGTGCGGATCAGATCGTCGGCGTCGACCTCAACCCCGGCAAGGTTGAGATGGCCAAGAAATTCGGCATGACCGACTTCGTAAACCCCTCAGAGGTAGAGGGCGATCTGGTGGCGCATCTGGTTGAGCTGACCAAGGGTGGCGCCGATTACACATTCGACGCGACGGGCAATGTGCAGGTCATGCGGACCGCGCTTGAAGCGGCGCATAAAGGCTGGGGTGAGAGCATCATCATCGGCGTGGCTCCGGCAGGCGCCGAGATTTCGACACGTCCGTTCCAGCTGGTCACAGGCCGCAGCTGGCGTGGCACCGCCTTTGGCGGCGCCGCCGGACGTACCGACGTGCCCAAGATCGTGGACTGGTATATGGACGGCAAGATCGAGATCGACCCGATGATCACACACAAACTGTCGCTGGACGAGATCAACCATGGGTTCGAACTGATGCACGAAGGAAAGTCCATCCGCGCCGTGGTCGAATTCTGATCCACCCGCATACCCGAGATCATGACGCAGGCCGCAGGGCCTGCGTTTTTTTTGCACTTCATCTGCCTGCATTCGGCGAACGTCCTGCCAGCAAGGGGTGGCGAGCCGCGTCAACCAAAGGCATAATTGCCCGGCACCTGCCCCGCTTTGGTTGAGGACCTTGCTTGAAACTACAAGCCGTTGACATCTCCCGGACCGAATCCGCCGCGACGATCATCTTTCGCACCCTGCGCAAGGCGATCATCACCGGTGAGCTGTCGGATGGAACCCCCCTGCGGCAGGATGAAATCGCCAAGGCCTTTCACACCTCGCGCTTTCCCGTTCGCGAGGCGATTGCCCGCTTGGAACAGCAGGGGCTGGTCACCTCCCAGCGCTACAAGGGTGCCGTGGTCGCAACCCTGTCGATGCAGGACGCCTCAGAAATCTTTGACCTGCGCGCCAAGCTTGAAGCGGATATCATCCGCGCCGCCGTCCCGAACATGACCATGGACATCCTCGCACAGGCGCGCGCGCATCTGGATGCCTTTGCCGCCTGCGATGCGCCAATGCAATGGGGGCCGCTGAACCGAAAATTTCACGGCACGCTCTATAGCGTCAGCGGCTTGCCCTATCACGTCGAGATCGTCGAAACCTCGATGGACCGGATTGATCGCTACCTTCGCGCGCAGCTTATCATGAGCGACGGCATGGCCCGCAGCAGCAGGGAGCATCGCGCGATACTGGCAGCTTGCGAAACAGGTGATGCCGATCTCGCGGCCCAGCTGACAGCAGAGCATATTCTGGCTGCCAAAACCTCGCTTGAGGATCAGCTACGCGCGCAGATCCCCTAACGCCGCACTGCCGCCCTACCGCACCTCTAGGATCCGGCGTCCACCGCCTCAAGGCTGACATCGTAGCCCCACAAGCGACGCAGATGCTTCAACACCTCGTCGCGGTCATCCTCCGACAGGTGAATGCCGTCGCGCACCGTATGGGTCAGCTTCAGCTCGCGGTCACCTTTCAGATCGGCATCGGTGACCTGAATATCAGGCTCTAAATAGGCCAGATCGTAGGAATGCGCGAGATCGCGCCGCACCGAGCGATAGCCGCTGCGATTGTGGATCTGGCTCACCACCAGATGTGACTGCTCGGCGTCATCAGCGAGGGTGAACAGTTTGAACTTGCGGATGAGATGCGGCGACAGGAACTGCTGGATGAAACTTTCATCGCGGTAATTGGCCCAGGCATCCCGCATCACCCGGCGCCAGTCGGGATCACCCGCGAAATCCGGAAACCATTCGCGATCTTCATCGGTCGGGTTCTCGCAGATGCGGCGAATGTCCTGCATCATCGCAAAGCCCAGCGCATAGGGATTGATGCCAGAATACCGCGGGTCGTCATATTCCGGCTGGAGCACCACATTGGTATGGCTGTGCATCATCTCCATATAGGCGCCTTCGGTCAGGCGGCCCTGCTCGAACAGCTCGTTGATAATGTAATAATGCACAAAGGTCGCGCAGCCCTCATTCATAACCTTGGTCTGTTTCTGGGGGTAAAGATACTGCGCCAGCATCCGCACGATGCGCAGGATTTCAGATTGCCAGGGATCAAGAACCGGGCTGTGTTTCTCCAGAAAATACAGCAAGTTTTCCTGCGGCAGATTCATCAGCTTGCGACGGGCACTATAGGGCTCGTCCCTGATCTGCTCCAGCTTGTCGCCCCCCATGGTTGCATCGGTCCAGATATCCAGAACGCTCTGACCGCTTTCATAACCTTCACGCACCTTCTGCATCGCTGCCAGTTCTTCGGTGGTGGGTTTGGGCGGACGGCCATAGCGAAAGACCCCCTGCGATTGCAGCGCATGGGCCGCGTCCAGGATCTCCTCTACTGCGCTGAGCCCGTAGCGCTCCTCGCAGGCGGCGATGTAGTTCTTGGCAAAGGCCAGATAGTCGTGAATGCCGGCCGCATCAGTCCATTGCTGAAACAGGTAGTTGTTCTTGAAAAAATGATTATGCCCAAAGGCCGCATGGGCCATGACCAGCGTCTGCATGGCCATGGTATTTTCTTCCATATTGTAGCTGATACAGGGGTTTGAGTTGATGACGATCTCATAGGCCAGCCCCTGCCGCCCGGTCCGATACAGCGCCTCGTCGCGGGCGAAATGCTTGCCGAATGACCAGTGCTGATACATCAGCGGCAGACCGACGCAGGAATAGGCATCCAGCATCTGCTCGGCCGAGATGATCTCGATCTGGTTCGGATATACATCAAGCCCCAGATCATTCAGCGCAATATCCTCAATCGCGTCCCGCGCAACTTCCAGAAGTTCAAAGGTCCATTCCGGCCCCGTGAACAGTGGCTTCGCGATAGTATCACCCGCCCGCATTCTGCGCCCCTTTTGCCTTGGGGAGGAAGAACTCCCTGAAAATCGGATAGATATGGGAGGGTTGCGACACACGCTGCATCTCAAAATGCGGGACCTGAGCCTTGACCTGCCGGTAGTTCTGCCAGAGATCCTCACCCGCCTCGGGATTGCTCAACAGCATCTCGGCGTTCTCATCGACGATTTCGACATAGGCGTAGTACTGGCAGACCGGCAGCAGCTCTTCCAGAAGCAGCGCCTTGCAACGCGCCGAGTCATTGCCGAAATTCTCCCCATCAGAGGCCTGCGCCCCGTAGATGTTCCACTCATCCGGCGGGTAGCGTTCGGCGACGATCTCCTTCATCTTCTCCAGCGCGGTCGACACGATGGTGCCGCCTGTCTCGCGGGCATAGAAGAAGGTTTCTTCATCAACCTCCTGCGCGTGATGGGTGTGACGCACAAAGACCAGTTCGGTATGCTCATAGCTGCGCGCCAGGAACAGATGCAGCAGCAGGAAGAACCGTTTGGCCAGATCCTTCTCCCGCTCCTGCATGGAGCCAGAGACGTCCATAAGGCAGAACACGACCGCACGGGAGTTGCGGATCTTCTCCGGCACGTGGGTGTCATATCGCAGATCCAGCGGGTCAATATACCCCACCACGCGACGTTTGCGCTCCAGAGCCTCCAACCGGAGGATCAGCTCTTCAAGATAGGCTTCCTGTTCGGTGCTGCGTTCCGCCAGCGCTTGAAGCTCCTCGATCTGTTTTTGCAGCTCGGCTATGGATTTGGCAGTCGGGCGTTGCAGTGCGATCCGACGTCCCAGCGAATTGCGCATCGTCCGCACAAGGTTGAGGTTGTTCGGCGTGCCCGCAGTGGTCAGCCCGGCACGGCGTGTCCCGATGGTTTCAGTCTCTACAGAGGCTTTTTTGACCAGATCTGGAAGCTCAAGACCATCAAACAGGATCTCAAGGTATTCGTCGCGCGTCAGGGTAAAGGAAAATTCATCCGCGCCATCGCCATCCTCGGACGCCTGTTTGCCCCCCTCTCCGGCGCCCCCCTGCGGTCGCTTGAGCGTGTCGCCGACAACAAAATCCTTGTTGCCGGGCAGCACGTGACGGCGGCGGCCCCCCTTGGCGGAATGGTGAAACCGGGGTTCTTTCAAACCCCGTGAGGGAATAGTGACCTTCTCACCTTCGGCAGGAATACCGCCACCATCCTTGATCGATTTGTCGCGGACCGATCTGTCCACGCGCTCCTTGATGCTTTCGCGGGCGCGCTCGAGGAACCGTTGCCGGTTCCCCAAACTCTTGCCCTTGGGATTGGCGCGCCTGTCGATAAAGTGATGCATCTGCCACCCACCCTTTGCTGTTAGCCCGCCTTATTTACGCGCATGTACCATTCCACCAACCTGCGAACCTGCCGGTCGGTATAGCCGTGGCTGCGCATCCGTTCGACGAACTCCTGATGTTTGCCTTCGGTCTTGCTGTCCTTCTTCGATCCGAAGGAGATAACCGGAAGCAGTTCCTCGACCTGGCTGAACATGTGTTTCTCGATCACATCCCGCAGCTTCTCGTAGGAGTTCCATGCCGGGTTCGAGCCGGTATTGGCGCGATGACGCAGGGCGAATTTGACCACCTCATTGCGGAAGTCCTTGGGGTTGGCGATGCCTACCGGTTTTTCGATCTTGCTCAGCTCGGCGTCCAGAACCTCGCGGTCATAGAGCTGGCCGGTGTCCGGGTCCTTGTAATCCTGCTCCTCGATCCAGGCATCGGCATAAGAGATATAGCGATCAAACACGTTCTGCCCGTATTCGGTATAGCTCTCCAGATAGGCTTTCTGGATTTCATTGCCGATGAATTCCTCATAGCGCGGGGCCAGTTCCGTTTTGATGAAGGCAAGGTATTTCGCCTCTGTCTCCGCCGGGAATTGTTCGCGTTTGATCATCTGCTCCAGCACATACATCAGGTGCACCGGATCCGCCGCCACCTCATCGGTGTCAAAGTTGAACGTAGTCGACAGCACCTTGAAGGCAAAACGGGTCGAAATCCCGTTCATCCCCTCGTCGACACCGGCGCGATCCTGATACTCCTGCACGGTCTTGGCCTTCGGGTCGGTGTCCTTCAGGCTTTCGCCATCGTAGACGCGCAGCTTGGAATAGAGATTTGAGTTTTCATGCGGTTTCAGCCTGGTCAGCACCGAAAACCGGCTGAGGATCTTCAGCGTTTCAGGCGCGCATGGGGCCGCAGCCAGCTCGCTGTGTTCGATCAGCTTGTCGTAGATCTTAGCCTCTTCGGAAACCCGCAGGCAGTAAGGCACCTTCACGATCGACACACGGTCGATGAAGGCCTCGTTGTTCTTGTTGTTCTTGAACTGCTGCCATTCACTCTCGTTGGAATGTGCAAGGATCAGCCCGGTGAAGGGGATCGCGCCGAAGCTCTCGGTCCCCATGTAATTGCCTTCCTGCGTCGCCGTCAGCAACGGATGCAGCATCTTGATCGGCGCCTTGAACATCTCGACGAACTCAAGAACGCCCTGGGTCGCACGATTCAGGCCACCTGAGAAACTATAGGCGTCGGGATTGTCCTGGCTGTAATGTTCCAGCTGGCGAATATCGACCTTCCCGACCAGCGTGGAGATGTCCTGATTGTTCTCATCGCCCGGCTCAACCTTCGCAACGCAGATCCGGCGCAGCCGCGACGGATAGAGCCGCACCACCGAGAATTTGTTGATATCGCCGCCGAACTCATCCAGCCGCTGGACCGCCCAGGGCGACATCAGCCCCGGCAGCCGGTGTTGAGCGATGCCATATTCATCGCTCAGCAATTTGCCCATCCGCACCGGATCGAAAAGGCCAAGCGGGCTCTCGAAGATTGGCGACAGCTGATCTCCAGCCTTCAGCACGTAGATCGGCTGCTCCTCTACCAGACGTTTGAGACGTTCCGCGAGCGAGGATTTACCACCGCCGACCGGACCCAGCAGGTAGAGGATCTGCTTGCGCTCCTCCAGCCCCTGCGCGGCGTGGCGGAAATAACCCACGATCCGCTCGATCGTGTCCTCCATGCCGTAGAAATCTTTGAAGGCAGCGTATCGCTTGATGGTGCGGTTCTGAAAGATCGGACCCAGTCGCGCATCTTTTGACGTATCAACCAGCTCCTCTTCGCCAATCGCCTTGAGCATACGTTCGGCGACATTGGCATACATGCTGGGATCATCGCGACAAGCATTCAGATAGTCCTGTAACGACATCTCCTGCTCGCGCGTTTCGCCGTATTGTTCGGCAAAAATTTCGGCAATGTCTTTCATCTGGCTCTAGCCTCCTAGTTACTGCGCGCCGGTCCTCCTGGGGTCCAAGATCGCACACGGACAGAGGGCGCCCAGCGCGAGGGCCAAGTAATGTCCGCGTGAAAATATTCGTCTGAATTCTGCTCGGCGCCGGATCCGGCGATACAAGACCAGCGGGTCACTCTGAGCGGTGACATTCCAGCTGTGGCCTGGGTTTCGGCGTCGTGTACTTAGGATCAACTCTACACCAATTATGTCCTTCAGCCTATCTGAAACTGGTGTCTTTTTGGTTAATTGCCAGTGCGTTTTAATAGAACGCTTGTTCACACATTGGCGATATAGACGTGACCCGAACAGCCGAAACCGGCCCCCTTTCTGACGGCTCTTCAGCCTGCGGACACATGGAACCACCATAAACAGAAGGCAAATAAACGCAGCGCCCATCGCAAATGCACCGCAAACCCACCGCAGCCACTTCCCTAACGTCAACCAAAGGGGATCATTAACAAAAACCGACGGATAAACTTCGATGCAAATTGAATACAAATTAGCCACACCCTGATCTTTTCGGTAAAAATCCGCTCATCAAAACCTAGACAAGGCCGCTGGGAAGGCAGCAATATGGCGGCAATATGGCCGCGGAGACGGCTGATGGGCAAAACAATGCAGGCTACCTGGGCGTCACGGTTTCGGCGCTTTGGTCTTTTGACGAGCGGTATATAAAAATGAGTACGGTTGGATACATCGTCCGCGAGATGGCGGGCACCAAGCAGCATGGTACATCTGCTGACACCCCCCAGGCGACAATTGCGACAGCAACCGCGAAAGACATTTCGCTGAACCTCGGACCCTCCGATGTCGAAAGCTACGCGCGGCGAGGCCAGGACCTGCATATTACGCTGATCGACGGTCAGGTGGTGGTGCTGGACGATTTCTTCAACACCGATGCGACAGGTGGCAAGAACCTGTTCCTCAGCGAGGAAGGCAACTTCATCGAAGTGGTTCTGGAGGACCGCACCGATGGCATGCTCTATGCCAGCTACGAACCTCTCGACATGAGCGGCAAGTGGAGCGCCTACGATGACATGGTGTTCCTTGACGTGGACCGCATCGAACCGGTTGTCGCTCCCCTTGTGGCCCCGCTGATCGGCGGCCTCGGCACCGCAGGCGCCGCAGCTGGCGTCGTTGGCGCGGCGGCCATTGTTGGCGCAGGCGGCGGTGGTGGTGGCGGAGGCGGCGGGGCCGTCACGCCAACCGTCGACAATCCCGATGCGACCTATCCGGTTGCAGGCTCGACCACCGAAGATGTGATCGTCAGCGGCACCGGCGCCCCCGGCTCCACCGTGGAAGTCACGCTCGGCACAATTACCGAAACCGTCACGGTCAAGGATGATGGCACCTGGGTTGCCAACTTCCCGGTGACCAACCTGCCGCCGGATGGCTCCTACGAGACCACAGTTTATGTAAAAGATCCGGCCGGTACCGAATTCAATCTGGATGGTCCCTCGGTCATCATCGACACCACCCCGCCGCCAATCGACGTCAACACTGTCGAAGGCGACGATCACATCAACTATATCGAAGTGGCCGACGGTGTTGTGATCAACGGCACCGGCGAAGCAGGGGCCAGCGTCAGTGTTGTGTTCCAGGGTGTGACCCGCACAACCACCGTGGCCGATGATGGAACATGGTCGGTGAACTACAGCGTGAACGAAGTGGCGACGGGCATCTACAGCTCCACCATCGAAGTCACCAGCGCCGATTCCTTTGGCAACACAAGCACCACGACTCACACGGTCGACGTCGACACCGAAACCCGGGTCACGATCAACACCCAAGTGGGCACTGATCACATGATCAGCGGCGCGGAACAGGCAGCGGGCATTACCCTCACCGGTACAGCCGAGGCGGGGTCGAGTGTTGTGGTGACCTTCCAGGGGGTCAGCCGTACCGTAACCGCAGATGCGCAGGGTAACTGGTCGGCCAGCTATCTCAGCTCTGAAATCGCAACCGGCACCTATGACGCAAGCGTCTCTGCCGTGGCAACAGACACCAGCGGCAATACCAGCTCCACCTCCACCAAGATCCCGGTCGATACTGAAACCATGGCGTCGCTCGACGCGGTTCAGGCCGGCGACAATGTGATTTCCGCGCCGGAAGTCGCCAGCGGCGTAACCCTGACCGGCAAGGCCGAGCCAGGCGCCAGTGTCGCGGTGACGCTCGAGGGAACGACACGCACGGTCACTGCCGATGCGCAGGGCAACTGGAGCGCCGATTTCACCAGCAGCGAGATCCCGACCGGTGAATATGACGCCAATATTTCGGTGACAGCAACTGATGCACTAGGCAACACTGCCTCCACCACCGGCACCGTCCGTGTGGATACCGAAACCGATATCACCCTCAGCAATCCGCTGGCGGGCGACAATATGATCAATGCGGCAGAGGCCAACAACGGTCTGGACCTGACCGGCACCGCCGAAGCGGGCGCCAGCGTTGTGGTCCAGCTGGGAACAGCCACCCGCACTGTGACAGCCAACGCCCAGGGGCAATGGACGGCCAGCTTCGCCGGGTCGGATATCGCCGATGGCACCTATGACACAACGGTGACCGCAACAGCGACCGATGCCTACGGCAATACCGCCTCGACCAGCAGCCAGATCCGTGTGGATACCACCACCAGCGTTGGGCTTGATAGCGGGCAGGCCGGTGGCGACGATGTGCTGAACGGTGCCGAAGCCGCAGGTGGTCTGACCCTGACCGGCAGCGCCGAGCCAGGCGCCTCTGTCGCGGTGACCTTCCAGGGCATCACCCGGACCGTCACCGCCGACGCACAGGGCCGCTGGAGCGCGCCCTACGCAACCAACGAAATCACCCCCGGCGAGTATGACGCCCCGATCAGCGTCACCGCGACCGATGCGGCCGGCAATAGCGAGAGCACCTCCGGCACCTTGCGTGTCGATACCTCGACCGCTGTCAGCATTGATGCCAACCAGGCAGGCGGCGACAATATCGTCAACGCAGCAGAGGCGCAGGCCGGTGTCACGCTCACAGGCAACGCCGAGCCCGGCTCCGTGGTTTCGGTGACCGTTGCAGGCGTGACCCGCAGCGCAACCGTGGCTTCAAATGGCAACTGGAGTGCGCTGTTCGAGCCCGGCGCGCTGGCTGCTGGCGAATACAATACCTCGGTCACAGTGTCGGCAACGGACGCGGCGGGTAACACCGCTTCGGCCTCCTCTGCCCTGCGGGTAGACACCGTTGCGGGCACTGTGACGCTATCTCCCGACCCGATCGAGATCGACGATGTGATCAACGCTGTCGAACGCGCCGACGGTGTCGAAATCAGCGGCACCGCGACGCCAGGCCTGACCGTGACCGTTGGCCTTGGCACCGCAAGCCGTCAGGTCGTCGCCGATGCAAACGGCGACTGGGCGACCACCTTCCCGGCGGCCCAGATCCCGACCGGCACCCGCAACCTGCCGATCACCGCCTCCATCATCGATGACGCGGGCAATACTGCGAGCGTTTCGGATAGCGTTGCGCTCGATACGCTGGTGACGCCGTTGACGGTGCAACCGAACCAGACCTCGGACGACATCGTGAACAAGGCAGAGCAGCAGGCGGGTGTCACCTTCAGCGGAACTGTCGAAGCAGGATCGACGGTGGTGATCAACGTTGAAGGCAAAGAGCAGACTGCCACAGTCGACGCCCTCGGCAACTGGACGGCGACGCTCGACGACGCAACATTGCCGGACGGTGACCGCACCGTGACAGCCTCCATTACCGCGACCGACGCTGCCGGTAACGAACGCAGCATCACCGAGCAGTTCGACATCGACACATTGGTTGATCCGGCGTCCATCTATGCGCTGAAAATCACTGGCCAGGGCATTCTTGAGCTGGAAACCAAGGACGCGACCGACAATTACGCGGTCAATACGCTGAACCCGGCAGGCACTGTTGGCTCTCCCGCGGCGACCAAGACGGTCGACCCGCAGGATGGCACCGAGTTTGCCTTCGGCACGCCGATCCCGGATGGAACACATCTGGTCCTGTCGCGCAGCGATGATGTTGGCAATACCTCCAGCACCTTGGTGATCTTTGATGACAACGCAACGAACAGCGGCACCATCAATCACGCCGGGCTGGGCCAGTTCAACATCGACCATCTGGACTTGCAATTTGCCAACGACGTGCACCTCACACTCAATGAAGCTGACATCAAGGCACTGTCGAACAATTCCGACACCCTGACGATCCACGGCAGCGACAATGACAACGACCAGATCACCCTCACCGGCGGCAACGCCGCGAGCGCGGGGACCCGTGTGGTCGATGGTGAACTCTACAATGTCTATACCATTGGCAACGATGGCACGACGCTGATCGTCGATCAGGACGTTCAGGTGGTCTTCTGATCCACAGCGATCACCCGGGGGCCGTTTGGCGCAAACCAACGGCCCCCGGCAAAACTACCCGGCAACAAGGGTAAGGGCACAGGCGATGCGAGGGGGCAGAATGCAATTGGGACGACCCATTGGCGCGGTGGCACTGTTGTGCTGCCTGTCGGCCTGCATGCAGTCCCTGCCCTTTGCCAAAACCGGCGAAGGCGCCGAAACCGATGTCAATCGGCGCGCCAGCAGCTTTGCCCAGCCGGATGCCAAAAACCCCTCGGTGGTGATCTCAACCCTGATGCAGCGTCAGTCCCTGCTTGAAGACGGCAGTGTCTATGACGTTGTTGCGCAATCCGCGATTTCCGCCTCTGCCCGCGCTGCCGAGGCCGAGCTGACCAGCGCCAAACTGCGTGCGGAGGCCAAATCCAAGAACTGGCTGCCGACGCTTGGCCCCTCTGTCAGCCTCACCGATCTCGGGGATCTGGTGGCGGGTATCCTGATTGAACAGGTGTTGTTCGACAATGGACGCCGCAAGGCCGAGCGCGCCTTTGCCGCCGCCGATGTCGAAGTCGCAGCGGTCAACCTCTCGATTGACATGAACAGCCGTGTAGAGACGGCCTTGGGCCTCTATGTCGCGGGCCTGCGCGGTGCTGAGAAAGCCGCGATCGGCACCCGCGCCCTGTCGCGGATGTATGAATTTGAACGTATCGTGAAGGGGCGCGTTGATGGCGGCGTGTCGGACCGGTCCGACCTCAACGTAGTGCAGAGCAAGATCAACGGCATCCGCTCAGCCGTGGCCACGGCCAAGGACGCCACCGCCACCTCAACAGCCGAACTTAGGGCGATGACCGGTCAGAGCTTTGACGGGACGCCAAGCCACCTGCAACTGGCGACCCCGCCGGAGGCCGGTGCCTATCTCACCGTTCTCAAAGCCGAAGCCGAGGCCACCCGCAGTGTCGAACAGGCCAAGATGGAGCGCGCAGGGCTGCTGCCGCAGGTCTCAGCGGCGGGCAATGTCACCAGCGATGGTTCGGGAGCCGGACTGACCCTTGATCTGGCGCAGCCCTTTGGCCTTGGCACGCCTGCGGCGCTGAAAGCGATCGAAGCCTCCAAGGAAATTGCCAAACGGCAGGTATCCGAGGCCGAGGAAGATGCACGCCGCGATTTCAGTCGCCAGATGCAACGCCTCGCCTCTTATCGTAGGCAAGAGGCCGAAGCGGCATCCCTGGCGCAGACCAGCCGCGAGACTTATCGCCTGTTTCAGGCACAGTTTAAGGCCGGGCAACGCTCGGTCATGGATGTGGTATCCATCTACGAAGAGGTGGTACGCCGCGAACACGCCCATATCGACGCAAAATACGAAGTCGTTCTGATCCAGCTGGCGCTGGCAAGCGATATGGGACTATTGGCCGATGGGGACCGGATTTGAGCAATTCCAACCGCCCGACAGATGACACCGTACTGCGGACCGTCCCCCCTGCCCCGCGCGACACCGGGACGGCAGGACGTGCCAGTGGTGGCAAACCGGTGCTGCGCGCCATTGATACCCAGTCGACGCCACATCTGGCGCCGGCCGCGGCTGCCCCTGCGCCGACCCCCGGTCCCGCGACCCCACCGATGCCCGATGTCGATCTGACCGGCCTGCTGGAGGATGGAAACGTGGGCGAGGTCAGCGCGCTGATCGAGGACGCAACAGCGCGTATTCAGCATCGCGCCGCGCTCATCGCGACCTTTGCAGCCCTTAAAGGCACGAATGTCGCCCTCAGCGACCTTGCCGAACATATGTGGCGCAATGATCCGGGCGATGTCTCCGTCGACTCGCTTGCCCGCGCGCTTCAGACCACGGGGATGCAGGCGCAGATCAATCATCAGGTGCCGCTCATCCCCGAAAGCTGGCCCGCGCTGGCCATGATGAACAATGGTCAATGCGTTCTGGTCCTGTCGCAAAGCCGGGATATGCTGAGCGTCTATGACACCACTTGCACAGATAATCGCGCGGATGTGCCGGTGGCCGAGTTCGGTCCCTATTTCACCGGCACAACGCTGGGCGCACGCAATTCCCTGAAACAGATCGCCGCCCGCCATACACCGCAGCTGGAAAGTGATCACTGGTTCTGGGGTGAGTTCCCCAAATACCGCCGTCAGGTCGGCGAGATCATGCTCGGCTCGCTGGTTGCCAATATTCTGGCCGTCTCAGTCGCGCTGTTCTCGCTGCAGGTCTATGACCGCGTGGTTCCTCACCAGTCCCATGCGACGCTCTGGGTGCTGGCAATCGGCGCCTTCCTTGCGATCATGCTGGAAGCACTGCTGAAGCTGGCCCGTGCCCGGCTGACAGATGCCGCCGGACGCCAGATCGAGCTGTCGGTGCAGAACAACCTGATGCGGCGGTTGATCGGGATGCGCTCTGACAAGAAACCACTGCCCCCCTCAGGTCTGTTTGCCGCGATGCGCGATTTCGGATCGGTGCGCGAGTTCTTTACCTCCACCACGATTTCAACACTGGCCGACATTCCGTTCATCGCCGTGTTCCTGCTGCTGGTGGCATCGATTGCGGGCCCGATCGTCTGGATTATCATTGCAGGTGGCATCCTGATGCTGCTGCCCGCCTATTTCATGCAGAAGCGCATGATCGCGCTGACACGTCAGACACAGGGCGCAAATGCCAAAGCCGGACGCCTGCTGCATGAGGTCGTGAACGAGCTGGACACGCTGAAGAGCCAGCGCGGCGAAGACCGGGTTCTGCGGCTCTGGGATGAGCTGAACACGCTCTCCACTCATGCCGCGACCGAGCAGCGCCGCCTTGCCAGCGCGCTAACCCATTGGTCGCAGGGGGTCCAGCAGGCCACCTATATCGGCTCTGTCGTGGTGGGCACTCTGATGGTTTTCGCCGGTGAGTTCACCGTCGGTACCATCATCGCAACCGGTATTCTGACCAGCCGCACGCTGGCACCTCTGACCCAGTTTGCCGCCACGCTGGCCCGCTGGAGCAACGTCAAAGGTGCGCTGGAAGGACTGGACGCCATCGCCAACTCCGCTCAGGAAAAAGAAGACGAACGCTCTTATCTGCGCCGCGACAGCCTGCAAGGCCGGTTCGAACTGCGCGAAGTGATGTTTCGCTATGACGAAGACGGCGCCCCGACGCTGGACGTGCCGGGCGTTGCCGTTACCCCCGGCCAGCGGGTTGCGGTTCTTGGCGTCAACGGCTCCGGGAAATCGACGCTGTTGAAACTGATGTCGGGACTTTATGCGCCGGACCGTGGACGGGTGATGATTGACGGCACCGACATGACCCAGATCGACCCGCGCGACCTGCGCCGCCATATCGGCTATCTCAGCCAGGATGTGCGGCTGTTTGCCGGGACGCTGCGCGAGAACCTGAACCTCAACCAGCTGGAACGCGACGACGACCGGCTGATGACGGCGCTGGATTTTGCAGGCCTCGGCGCCCATGTGCGCAATCACCACAAGGGCCTCGATCTGGAAATCTTCGACGGCGGCGGCGGGCTGTCCATCGGGCAGCGCCAGTCGATCGGCTGGGCGCGCCTGTGGTTGCAGAACCCGTCAATTGTGCTTCTGGATGAACCCACTGCCGCACTGGACCAAACGCTGGAACGCACATTGGTCAGCCGTCTGGAAACCTGGCTGGAGGGTCGCACGACCGTGATTGCGACACATCGGATGCCGATCCTGTCGCTGACCAACCGGACGCTGATCCTGCAATCCGGGCGCATGGTGGTCGACGGACCGCGTGATCAGGTTCTGGCACATCTTGCCGCAGGTGAGGGCAAATGACCTCGACCGGCTACGATCTTCGCGAAACCTCGCGCGGGGCAAGCCGCATCATCTATCTGGCGGCAGGCGCTCTGGTGGTGTTTCTGATCTGGGCCAGCTTTGCTTGGGTCGACGAAATCGTTCGTGCCGACGGCGAGGTTGTGTCCTCCTCGCGCTCTCAGATCGTGCAGAACCTTGAAGGCGGCATTCTTGCCGAACTCCATGTGCATCAGGGCGACACGGTGAAGGCCGGGCAGATCCTCGCCCGTCTGCAGGACACCAAGTTCCGCGCCGCCGCTGATGATCTGCAGGACCGGATCGACGCGTTGGAAATCAAACAATACAGGCTTGAGGCCGAACTGGAGGGTGCGTTTGATTTCAATGTTCCCGACGATCTGGCCGAACGCTCCCCAGGCATCTACACCTCGGAGCGTGCGCTGCTGAATGCCCGGCAGACCGATTTCACCAGTCGCCGCGCCAGCGCCCGCGAGATCCTCGACCAGCTGAAGGACGAACTGGCCAATATGCAGCGTCTCTACAAGAAAGAGATCGTGGCGTTGATTGAGGTCAACCGCGCGCAAAAGGCCGTGAGCGACGCCCAGGCCAAATACAATGAAATTGGCACCCAGTCAGAGCTGGAGCTGGCGGAGGATTACTCCAAAACCCTTCGCGAGCTGACCTCATACCGGCAGGAGCTGCGGCTGGCGCAGGATCAGCTTGACCGAACCGTGATCACCTCGCCCATGGCCGGGATCGTCAACAGCCTTGCGGTCACCACCATCGGCGGCGTGATCCGCCCCGGTGAGGAAATCGTCGAGATCATCCCGCTCGGCGAGGAAATGTTTGTAGAGGCACGAGTGAAGCCCGAAAACATCGCCAGCGTCCAACCCGGCCAGGATGCCACGATCAAGCTTTCAGCTTATGATTACACCATCTACGGATCGCTGCGCGGCAAGGTGGATTTTGTCTCGCCCGATACCTTCGAAGACGAGCGCAACCCCCGTGCAGAGCCGTACTACCGGGTGACGGTGAAGGTTGATCGTTCCGAATTTACCGAACGCCAGCAAGCCATCGAGATCCGCCCCGGGATGCGCGCCACCGCTGAATTGCAGACCGGCAGCAAAACGATCCTGAACTACATGCTGAAACCGCTGTATAAATCCCGCGAGGCCCTGCGCGAACCCTAAGGCAACACATCCAGAAACCCCGCGATCCAATTGGATGCAGGGGGGCTGTCTAAGAGGTTGATCGCTTGGAGAAAACCGGTGTGCATCCGCGGCCGTCAGCTGGTTTCCTCGGATCGGTGCTGCCTAAAGATCCTTCGCAAGATGGATGAACGGGGTCTGCTCGACCGGTCTGAATGCCGGTTTGTCCCCGTATCGTACCATCAGCTGGCGGACCGCATCATCGCCAGAACGGTCTGATCAAACGAAGTTCCGATTGAGACCCGACGATTGCCCATCGCCGCTTTGGCCGAGATAACCGAGACCAGTCGCGGCATCCGGCCCGGAACGACGTCAAAGACAGGCGCGCCTGACGCACCGAAATCAACCCGGCACGTCATCACCACGACCTGCGCCTGTCGCGCCAGAACGTGGCAGTTCTGTTCCAGATTTGGACGGTTCTGCTGCGCCATCGAATAAGACAGCACTTCAACCGACGCCCCGCGCGCCGGACGATTGGCCAGTTCAAACGGTTGGATCATGTTGCGGCTGATTGGTCGATCCAGACGCAGGATCGCAATATCGCTGCCTAATTGTGAATCGCCGAGTGGCTGATACTCGTAGCTCGGGTGGACAACCGCCTTGGTGACAGACCGCGCCGCCTTGGCATGTCGCCCGTTCAGCCCCGCTTCGAACCGGATGCTGGTCGGATCAACCTGGCGGCCGGTGTCGGGGTTGTAGACGCAATGCGCCGCCGTCACGACCAGATCGGGTGCCACCAAGGCCCCGGTACACATATTCCGTCCTGAAATGTTCAGCCGACCCACGGCTTCCCATCCAATAACGGAGGTGATGCTCGACTGCGGATCTTCCGCAGCAGAGCTATCAGGCATGCCAAACAGGAGGCATGCCGCAAAAGCAGCAAAAATGCGTTTCATCGCCCACTCCAAATTCCCACGCTCACACCTTGGTTCAAGCGTGCGGCTGGAATGAGACGCAAAACTGCCCGACATGGCCGAAACCATGCGCAAAATAAGTCTCTCTACACAAATCAGGACCCCCCCCAGGGTTTTGATGCCCCATCATCGCAAAAAAACCTCAGAGCGCACACAATTTCTCGGGTGTTTTATTAACTTTTTAGCAAACCTTTGTGATCGCTTAATAAATTCTCACGGTGGCAAATCAGGCTGCAGCCGGTCGCTGGCAGCTGACGATGGCATTACGGCCACCGTGCGGCAGGGTTGCCACATTGCCGCAGGCGCCGCGCGGCGGGTCGGTCGACAGAGCCCAGGAAGAGCCGTTTTAACTTTCAAATAACCAAAACTCCGCCTTAACCTTCCCTTAGGGTTTATCTGCAATATCTTAACGCGCGGTGGTGTGATGCTGCCAATTCGACCTATCTGGAGCGGCGCAGCCCCCTGATCGGCTCAAGAAGAATCGCATAGAGCCGGGGAATCAGGGCCCACATAGCAGCGCCAATCGCCAGGCAGATCAGCAGCACAGCCGCCGCACGAAACATCTCCAGAAACCCCAGGGTCGCGATGCCGGGTATGCTGACGGCAGGCGACAGGATCTGTCCCAGAAACACCGATGCCATCAACGCGCCCGCCACAACGCCGCGCCGCGAGGCGGGTGACAGCGCCAAGGCCAGCGCGACGAAATTCGGCATCACCGTGGCCAATCCGGAACCGATGGCGACCATCGCCAGACTTTGCCACAGGGTGCCGCCCCCCGTCAGCATCAGAAACCCGCTGCTCATCAAGGCATATCCCAATGCGTAGGCGCCCGCCGCACCGAGCCAGCGATTGATGCGCAGGTAAAGAAACCCTGTCATCCCGCCAGATAGTGTCAGCACCCCCAACAGAAGCCCGGTTTTTGCGGAATGATCGCCAGCCTGCGTCGCCAGAAAAAATGGCAGCTGTGTCGGCATCATGAAGAAAACCAGACTGGTTATCATCTGCAACGATGCCAAGCCGACAAGCAGCACAGGCCAAGCCGAACGGGCTGCGCCCTCGGTTGATCCGGTTGCGGTTTCGCTCCGCTGGGCCGGATCCGGCTCTGCCAGGTAACGCCAGACCAGCGGCAAAAGAAGAATCGCAACCGCGTAAATCGCAAAGGGAAGCCGGGCTGAGATCACCGCCAGCGCCCCAGCTGAGGTGATGAAGATCAGCCCCCCGAAGTTGCGTGCCGATGTCTGCAAACCCATTATAGAATGCCGCGCGTCGCCGGTGAAATAATCGCCGATCAGCGCTGTCTGGGCAGTCATGATCATCGCCACCGCCACGCCCAAGAGCAACCTGCTGATCATGATCGCCGGCAGGTTCGGCAGCACCGCCCCTGCGGCGCCGCTGACGGCAAACAACGCAATACCCAGCAACAGCATCCAGCGCCGCCCGTACCTATCCGCCATCCACCCGGCGAGCGGCGCGCAGATCAGAACCGACAGCGACGGTGCAGAGACCAGGAACCGCGTCAGCAAAGCCGCATTCGGCGTATCGGCGAACTCGGCCTCAAGCCCGGGAAGGGCCGGGCTGATGGTGGCGTTCGCCATAATGGTCAGGGTTGCGGCGAATAGAAGGGCCAGCGCGCGCGGATCCTTCCAGACTGCATCAGAAATCGGGGCTGCCGGTACAGACATGCCAGTCTCCTCTTGTGGGTGTGAGCATTCTGGCGCAGCCTGCAACTTCAAGCCCACTTTAGGTCAAGAGGAAAGAGCGATGCGCCTGTACGACATCGGAGAAGTAGCCGCCCGATGTGGCGTCACCCCCGCCACATTGCGGTATTACGAAGAGCTCGGCCTTATCACCTCGCTCGCGCGCAAGGGATTGCGGCGACAATTCGGGCCTGAGACCTTGTTGCAGCTATCGGTCATCGCGCTTGGCAAGGCAGCCGATTTCTCGCTGGCGGAAATTTCGGGGATGTTTGGCTCGGATGGGCGGCCGGACCTGCCACGCGATGAGCTGCACCAAAGGGCGGACAAGCTGGATCAACAGATCCGCAACCTGTCGACGCTTCGTGACGCGATCCGCCATGTGGCCGACTGCCCTGCGCCATCGCATATGGAATGCCCAACCTTTCAACGGCTCCTGAAGGTCGCGCGACGGACCCGTGACTGAAACCGGGCCACCTCCTCCTTCGGCGACGCTTTCTGGCGGCAATTGCATGTGATCGTAGACTTCTGCGCCCGTTGCCACATATCGCAGAGGATATCGGAACAGCGCGAGGCGGAGACTGAAATGGGTTTTGCAAAATTGACGTATAAGCTGACGGCCGGGTCTGAGGCTTCCGATCCCAAAGCCGCCCGCCGGGTTGCGACCCATGTCACCGCCCTCACTGCGACGAAGCTGGCCGATGGTTTGATTGATCCCAAACTGGTGCTGGCCTGGCTGATGAACGCAATCGGTGCGCCGGGCTATCTGATTGGGGTGCTGGTCCCGGTGCGGGAATCAGGATCGCTCCTGCCGCAGCTGGTCCTTGCCCAGCGGATCGAACAAAGCCGATATCGCAAATACTATTGGGCTGCCGGATCGGCGCTTCAAGGTCTCGCTGCGCTTGGCATTGCCGCCGCTGCCATGCTGCTACCAGGTGTCATGGCAGGCTGGGTCATTCTGGGCTGCCTTGCCATGCTGGCCCTAGCGCGGTCGGCGTGTAGCGCCAGCTACAAGGACATCCTCGCCCGAACCGTGGACAAGGGCAAACGGGGGTCCGTCTCGGGAACGGCGGGAACCGTCGCCGCCAGCGGTGTGTTTCTGTTTGCGATTTTGCTCAGCACCGGGCTGTTGCCCCGCAGCCCGATGGCCATCTCGCTGGTTGTTGCCGTATCAGGCCTGCTTTGGCTCGGTGCCGCTGCCGTCTTTGCACGTTTGAACGAGCCAGAAGCCGAGCCTCAGTCCGAAGAAGGATTCAGCCCGCAGGAGCTGTTGCGCCCGTTGCGGCAGGACAGCGAGTTGCAGCGTTACATCGGCACCCGGGCGCTGCTGATCTCAACCGCCTTGGCGCCGCCGTTTCTGGTGATGCTTGGTGGACGCGACGCCGAAAGCGGCTTTGGCAATCTCGGGCTGCTGGTGCTGGCCTCCTCCATTGCTGCGATCGTCTCCTCCTACATCTGGGGCAAGCTATCGGACCGATCAAGCCGCCAAACCCTGATGGTGTCGGGTGCGCTGAGCGCTGTGACGCTGGCGGCGGCGGCGGCGTTCGGCTGGGGTGAGGGCGTTGTTGCCAGTGCCTTGGTGGCCTGCTTCGTCTTTGTCGCCCAGATCGCCTATCAAGGCGCGCGCGCCGGTCGAAAAACACATCTGACCGATATGGATACGGATGGTCACACATCGGTCTATACCGCACTTTCCAACACGATGATTGGCGTGCTGTTGCTGCTGGGTGGGGGCTTTGGGCTGCTGGCCGATGCTGTTGGCGCAGCACCGGTTCTTGCGCTCCTCGCCCTGCTTAGCGGGCTGGGCGCGGCACTTGGCTCACGCTTGAGCGAAGTGCAGGAGGATGCCGAAGGCTAACGCCCCAACTGGCCCCCGTCATCTCCCTGTCGCCTCTCCCGATCCCATCGCTCCGTTAGGCGGCGTGGGGAGCTGGCACGTGATCCGCTGTCAGCTTGTCTTCACGCGGCGCGTCACCCGGTACAGAATGGCTAGTTTTCACCACCGCGCGGCGCTCGGCATCAAGCCCGGCCCCGAACAGGATCACAAAAGCAGACAACCACATCCAGGTCAGCAGAACGATCACCCCCGAGAGGGCACCAAAGGTTTCGTTGTAGCTGCCGAAAGCTTGCACATAGAGGCTGAACCCGATGCTGCCGACGACCCAAAGCGTACAACTCAGTATCGCGCCGGGCGTGAACAGCTGCCAGCCATCCCCGGACCGGTCCGGTCCAAATCGATAGAGCGCCGAAATTCCAGCGATACCGACTGCGAACATCAGGGGCCAGCGCAGGAGTTGGGTCACCATCGACAACAACGCTGACTCGCCCAGGAGCGCAGCCGCGGCGGGTATCGCCGCAACGACCAGCAGCAGGACACACCCGCCAATAATGGCCGTGAAAGTAATGCCGACAGTCATCGCCTTCAGAACGATGAAACTGCGCCCTTCCCGGGTGCCAAAAATTACGTTCAGCCCCTGGATCATACTGTCGGTGCCACGCGATGCGGACCAAAGCGCCAGAGCAGCGGAGACTGCGGCGGCCCAGCCCAGCGACTCTGGGCGCGCGCCCGCTACCTGCACCAATTGCTGATTGACCAGATCCGCAGCCGACGGTGGCAACAGCCCGGTCAGCCAAGCAGCCTGTGCAGTGATCAGGGTTGGATCCGCAATCAGACCAAACAGAGCAACCGCTGCCGTAATACCTGGAAAAACCGACAGGAGGCCGTAAAAGGCGACTCCGGCGGCGAGCAGCCCGCCGTTGGCCTGTCCCATCCGGCCCCAGGCCCGCCAGAGCAGTTTCACAAACGACGCCAGTTGCGCAAGCGATCCATCCTGTGTCTGCCCGCTCCGGTCCCGTCCGGGGTCACTCGGTGGACCGCTGCGGTCGAGGTTGGGGGCTGTTTTCGACTGGTCGGTGGTGGTGGTCGTCCCCGACTTGGAGGTTGAGCTGTGATCTGACTGTTTTGGCATGAGGCTCTCTCCCGCGTTGCCAACTCAACGCAGCAAGATGGCGTTTTGTTTCTTGGAACTTAGCCTTTGCCCGCGAGTTGAGGTTTTGACGCAATCCAATTGGAGACAACCATGAGCCACTTCACCCATCACCCGGCTGCTTCCCACGATCTGGTGGTCATAGGAGGCGGTTCCGGCGGGCTGGCGGCCGCCAAGGCGGCAGCGCGGCTGGGGGCCTCGGTCGTGATGATCGAACAGGCTGAGCTGGGCGGAACCTGCGTCAACCGCGGCTGCACCCCGAAGAAGCTGATGTGGAAAGCCGCGGCCCATCGCCAGAGCCACCGTGATATGGCCAAGGTTAGCCTGACGGCCCTGCCGGACTTTGATTTCGCCGCGCTGCGCCGTCGCTCCGACGCCAAGATTGACCACCTCAACCACCACTTCGAGGATCAATTGCAACAGGCCGGTGTGCGCCTGCTGCGCGCCACTGCCGAGATTGGCGAAGCGGGCCAGATTCACGCCGGTGGTGAGGTTTTCCAGCCCGGAAAACTGTTGCTTGCGACCGGGGCGCGCCCGCGCGCGTTGGATATTCCGGGCGGTGATCTGGCCGCCACAAGTGATGATGTCTTTGGGTGGAGTGATTTACCGGGGCGGCTGCTGATTATCGGCGGCGGCTATATCGGATGTGAATTCGCCAGTATCTTCGCGGCTTTTGGCAGCGAGGTGCAGCTGATGACCGATGGCGACAGACTGCTTGATCAATTTCACGCACCGGCGATCGCCTGCGTGCAGGCCGGTCTTCAGAAACAGGGCGTCACCATCGGCTTTGGCCGCAAGCCGAAGCAGATCGACTTCAACGGGACAATGTTCAAAGTCAGCTTCGACGATGGCAGCATCCAATATGCAGATCAGGTGATAGCAGCCATTGGGAGAGTACCAAACACCGACACCCTTGGGCCAGGGGTGCAGGGCATCGTCCATGCGAAATCCGGCGCGCTGGCCATTGATGAGCATTTCCAAACATCCATTCCCGGCATCTACGCGGTCGGCGACGCTGCCGACCGTCTGCCGCTTACCCCTGTGGCAACGCGAGACGGCGCTTGTTTTGCGACCCAACACTTTGGCGACGGCGCCGCACAGATAGATCTCAATCTGGTGCCGCAGTCGGCCTATACCATCCCGCCGGTCGCGCAGGTCGGCCGGATGGATCAGACAAACACCGGCGGTGAACAGGTGTCTGGCCTGTCCAGCGATGTGCTGGACGACGGCACGGCTGCCAACTCGTTCTTTGACAGATCGTTCAACGGCCCCCTGCTGAGCGGCGTGGCGCTGGTCGATCACGCAGCACCGGAGCTGATCGCCCCCTTCGCCGCGCTGATCGCAAGCGGAGCCACCGCAGACGATCTTGACGCAGTCGTCGGCATTCACCCCAGTTTTGCAGAAGAGACGGTCGGCCCGTAAGATACTGCGGACAAAAAAAGACGCGATCCGCTCTGGGTCGCGTCTTTTTTTGTCTGCTCTTATCGGAGGCGTCGTCCGGTCAGTCGCATAGCGTCCGATCGATGAGCGAAAGCCCCAGCAAGAACATTGAAATCAGGAATACCACGTTGGCAGCAAATGCCGCCCCTGCCGCGACACCACCAAATGCCAGTACTGCCGAAGCAGCTGCAATCAGAGAAAAAACCAGTGGCCAATTCATCATCGATCATCCTCGTCTCTATCCGTTATGGTTCTGCAAACACAACGTTTTTGACAGGAAAAGGTTCCGAGACTTGGCCGGTCCTACGCCTGACTGGCGCGGACCGGGTCTGAAACAGACGCCTATTTCTCGTCAATCTCAGGCTTGATCTGCGCGTAGGTCAACACGGTGAAAACCGCTGTCCCGCCGATGATATTGCCCACCAAGACCGGCAGGAAAAAACCAAAGACAGCCTGCCCCAGAGGCAGCATCCCCTGCACCATCAGAAACGCCATCTCAACCGAACCCGCGACGATATGGGTGAAGTCCCCGGCGGCAATCAGCCAGGTGAAGATGACGATTAGGGGGATTTCGCTATGCTGCGCAGAGGGCAGCATCCAGACAATTGCCGCAATCAGGATCCCCGACGGGATACCGCTGATCATGCCGATAAACGGAGGCATTCCGGTGGCGTGTTCGCTGATTTCCACCATGGAGGCGCGCAGGGCCGGGTCCAGCACCGGGGTCAGGGCAAAGAACGACGCAATCAGGAAGGCCCCGACAACATTCGCAGCCAGCACCACCGACCAAAGCCGCGCGGTGCGCAGCAGGCTGGCCTTGTCCCCGCGCAACATGACCGGCACCACGGTGGTAATGGTGTTTTCGGTGAACAGCTGCATTCGGCCAAGAATGACCATCAGAAAGCCTAGTGAATATCCAAGGTTCTCAACAAGCGGGGACCAGCTGGCATCTGGCAGATGGGTCTTGAAAACGGCCTTGCCCAACACCGAGAAGCTGATCAATAGCCCGGCAGCGATGCCAGACCACCACAGCGCCCGCACGGGTCGCTCCAATTCTTCCTCACCGTTGCGACGAATGGTTTCAAAGATCAGCCTTGGAGACAGGCCTGTTGCCTCTTCGACGGCCTCATTCTCGGACTCTTCCTGGATGAGGTCTTCGCCGGACGTCTTGGCCTCGATCATCTGCAACTCCTGTTTTCCATATCCAGTTCAACGCCCAAGTGTCCCAGTAGGTTCCGCCGCGCGGAACCTTTTTCACGCCGGAGCGTTAGCCCTAGAGACCTGTAAAGGGATACGCCGATGACTGCCGAGATCAGCGCCACACTGATGGACCAATTGACGGGGTGGCTGGAAGGCGCCATCGATGCGCTACCGCGTCTGGCCGTTGCCATCATCGTTCTGGTGCTGACAGCTGCGCTGGTCTGGGCGGCAAAAACGATCATCCGGCGGCTCAGCAGCCAGCTGAAACTGCGACGCAATCTCTGCGACGTGTTACAGCTCCTCGCCAGCGTCCTGCTATGGCTTATCGGCAGCCTGATCGCAGTCACCGTTGTTTTCCCCACGATCACGCCGGGCAAGGCGCTGACCACCCTTGGCCTTGGGTCGGTGGCGATTGGCTTTGCCTTCAAGGATACCTTTGAAAACTTCCTGGCTGGTATTCTACTCCTCCTGCGAGAACCCTTTCAAATCGGCGACTTCATCGAATGCGAGGGTGCCGAGGGCAAGATCGAGGCGATCACCGTGCGCGACACCCGGATCCGTCAGACAGACGGCCAGCTGGTTGTCGTTCCCAACGCGCAGCTGTTCCACAACGCCGTCACCGTGCGCACCAACCGCGAGCTGCGGCGCGCCACGCTGATCTGCGGCGTCGCCTATGGCGAAGACGTCGATACCGCTCGTGATGTCATCTCAAAAGCGGTCAGAGGCGTCGATTTGGTGCGCAATGACGTGCGCGACATTCAGGTCTTTGCCAAGAGCTTTGGCGCGTCCTCCATCGACTTCGAAATTACCTGGTGGACCGGGTCCGAACCGGTGGATATCCGCGCCAGCCGGGATCAGGTTGTCGGTGCCGTGAAATCCGCCCTGGACGATGCGGGTATCGAGATTCCCTTCCCCTACCGAACCCTGACGGTCAACGCGCCGATCCCGGTCGATATTGCCGCGGCGCAGAAACCCAGTGCGTGACCCACACCCCTGTGGCCGAGCGCTGGATCGCTGTTTGCGATCATCAAACGCTCCTAGCCACCAGGCCGCAATTCACTCTACCATCGCGCTGGGATGATGGCGATTTAACTCAACCTTCGATTGTATTTCATGCTATTCAAACCTCCCTGAAACGGAGGAGTACCTGCTATGAATCTCGGTTTACTGGAAGAGAACACTACCGCATCAGCGACGCAGAAGCTGACCTATGCTCTCAAATGCGCGGCCTATGACGACGCCTATCTTCGCATGGATGGCAGCGGTGTCGACGCGCCCGCGCCCGAAGGCGCCGGAACGGTCAACGCGCAAATCGGCGCAAGTTCATGGGAGCAGTTTATTCTGACACCGCAGGAAGACGGTACAATCGGCCTGCTCTCAGCGGCATGGAACAATTGCTACGTGCGCATCGGCACCCCATCGCCGGGAGAGATCAAACCGATCAACTGCCAGTTCGGCTGCGGCGGGCTCGAGCGCTGGATACTGCGTGTCGTCGGCGCCAATTATTTCGCCTTCGAATGCTCGACATTTGCTGGCTATTATCTGTCGCTCAACACGGAGGGCGCAACGACGTTCGGCAGCAACGGCGTCGGCGTCGCCCAGGGCATCCAGGTGCTGAACGACAATGCCACATTCGAGCTTGTGTCAAACGCTGGCTGACGCTGTATGCCGACCACCTCCCCGTCGTGCAGGGGTGGCCGACAATTGGTTTCTATTGCCAGAGCATCTGTCGAAGATCACATCTTCGGCCAGGTCTCCCAGCCTCTTGAACGCGCGCC
>NZ_JAYMVP010000024.1:0-8652 GCF_048056915.1 Phaeobacter sp. JH20_02
GGGGGGAGAAAACATTCGCTGCGCAGCGATTGAACGACAGCGATACGCAGTTTGTTTCCATTAAATGCGCCACTTAATATCCGTAGAGCAACACACGATCCACCATTGCCCAAGGTTATCTCAGCTCCAGCTTCACTCGGTCTTGTGCTCAGACAAGTTTTCCCAGAGCTCCACAGCTGATTTTGCGCTGCACTTGACCGCGTGTGTTCGCTGAAAGCTCTGGGTTGATGCAGAAGCCTGCGAATAAAGTGCTCTTTCGGCATCGAGACTGAATTTCTATATTCACAGCCTTGTCTGATCCAGCTGCTTCGGACAAGAAGTCAGGTGCATCATGTCTGACTTGCAATACCTTCGCTACCGAGCGGGGTGCGATGACGAAGGCAGCAATATCGAACCAAAATGCGCTGACTATTAGGCTGGAGTTTGCAATGATCTTGTGGTTCTGCATTTCCCTCCTTGCAATAATTATTTGCGGAACTCTCTGCACGCTCGTTTTTGCCGCAAAAATGAAAGATAGCGGCAAGCTGTATGATTGGGTGGTAATTATCCTTCCCACCACATCAGTTCTTTTGATTTGGACTTTGGGTTGGGAGATTTTTCCAAAACTATATGGAGTTCCTGAGAACGCTGGAACGGCTGGAGACATGTTCGGCAGCATCTCGTCTCTTTTTTCAGGCCTTGCATTTGCAGGACTTATAGCGACTCTTGTTCTTCAAAAGGTTGAACTTTCCTTGCAACGTAGTGAACTTACCGACACAAGAAAGGAATTTGAACGGCAAAGATTTGAGAACAGATATTTCTCTACGCTTAGACTACTAAATGATCACGTCTCTAATATGAGGCTGCCCGCAGATATCGAAGGCGGCGGTGATTTGAAAGGCGGCGCAGTCTTGGAGTATTTTGCAAGTGAGCTCCCGGATGAACTTGGCGAAGACTTACAGCCTTATGCGCATAGCGCAATTCAAATCGAACAATACCTACAACTCTACAACTTGCTATTCGAACCCAGCCTAGGTCCATATTTTCGCCTTATGTATAATTGCGTTAGGCAGATTGAAAACTCAGGCGCACCAGAAGAAGATAAAGAGGCATATTCAAAAATTCTCAGGGCTCAGATGAGTTCCCCTGAGGTGAAGCTCCTAATATTTAATGGAGTAACCCACTGGGGTGCCGATTTCCGCCCGTGGATCGAGAAATATAAGCTTCTGAAGCACTTGCCCAGTGACTACAGGAAGAAAAACCCTTCCCTAACCTCTCATTTCAACCACTTAGATAACTGAAAATCATCTCTGCGGATAATGTCGTGCGAGTGGTTTGATGGGCGGAAAGCGTATGGAATGACTTAATACCTCACGCAGTTTACGTGACACCTTGGCGCCGAGATTACCAGCGCAGCCATTCTGCAACTGCCAGATGCTGCGCGGCGGCATGTGGTAATCTGGGCTCAAAGCCGAGATGCGGCGTCGCCACGGCAAGGTTGCAGCGAGACTGGTCAGTGCCCCTGCATCTGACTTTCAATAATGTCGGCAAAGTCGCCCGAATTCTCTTCAGTCACAACGTTGTTGGCTCCGGTAATCTTCTCCAAGTATTTCTTCGCCCTATCGAACGAATCTTCAAGATTGGGTTTGCAGGGGTGCCCAAGTACAAAATGAGATTGCACACTACCCTGGCTGTAGCTCTTGACCGCCTGTGCGTAACCTGCCCACCTAGCCGCCTTTGATCCAATTTGCTCCTCGTCCTTAAGGTCAAAGGAAAGGGGCTGAATAACATGAAGCGCTCCGTTCCTATATCCTGCATGAAACTTTACAGGGCCTAGATCTGTGGTAACGATCTTGTCTGTTTCAATAAAATGATCCAACTTTCGTTCGGATATTTTGGAGCTGAAAGTTGACCAGACTTGGCTATCACTGCGATTTGCATCATTCTTAGGCTTGTCATAAGAAGCGACGAAGCGATGGAAGAGCTGATCCAGCTTCTCTGAGGGTGAATTGCAAACCCCAACTCCACCAACCTCCCATCGGTAGCTAGTATCCATATCGGGAGACAGCAACCGACCTATCCGCAATGCACCATATTCGCTTTGATCGATTGAAGGTAGCGACCTAAGACTTGGGATCAGACTTGGCTGCTTGAAATCTGTGCGCAAAAAAACCTTAATGCTCCGCGCAATCTGATTAAGGTCTTCTGTGAAAGACGCCTTTTCAAGATTTGGGTAGGACTGAAGGATACGGCCATCCCAGCTCCGAGTTTTGAGCTGAAGAAAGTTAGCCGCTTCGCTATACAGCAACACGCCGATATTGAGGCGTTCCTTAAGCCACGGGTTATGTTCGTACTGCAGGAGGCAGTAGTCGAACTTGAACTTGCGTTTCACAGTAGCACCTCCTTCGCCCGAGTTGAGAACCCATCCGCGTTGACGCGCGCGTCTAGCAGATAGTCCACGATTTTGCACGCGCATTCTTGCCCCCATGCAGGAGGCACTATGGTAACATAATCTTCGATAACATTGTCTGACATTCCTGCCAGGTTCGTCGTGAAGTCGTCTATCATCTCCTCGGTCACATCCTTAAGGCCACTGAGCAGCACGTGCTGCATGTTTCCGGGGAAGTGGTTGAAGATACCTCCATGCTGCCAAGGGAATGCCCCAGCATTGTAATCTGAACCAACATGGCAGCGCTGAAAGCTGTGTCCGAAGTCTATCACCTTGAAATCGTGTCCAAGGGCTAGCAGGTTCGTATTCCCAACGCCCCTGTCCGAGTTCTCAACGATGGTATCGAACAGGTAGAGTTGGGCCGCTTGGTGAAGCTGCCCCCTATGGACGATGTTGGTGGGGGCCCATCTTCTGTTCGCGCTAAAGGCTACCGAGCCGAATGCGATGCCGCCGGTTGCGTCGAACGCTACTCGGAGAGCGTCGCCTTCCTCGTCACGTGGAAGAGCATCCAGAAAATCTTCATCGACACGCACGAGGCAAGGTGTGGCTGCGGGCAGGCCGAGGTCTAGTGCGAACTGATTTGCGACCAGTTCGCCCACAAGGTGGTCGAAGACCAGCTCATCATGAAAGTCCTTGTATTTGACATAGACCTCCCTCTCACTTCCGTCATCGCATTCGCATATGCATTTCATCGGATGCGACCTGCCGGTCTCAGTCCTTCCGAGATATTCCGATGAGCGAACAGTTAAGATCGTCAAGCGTGTACCCCATACCCCTTGCCCACTAAATGCGTGATTAACGGGGAAAATGCTACTAGAGGCAAGGGGCCATACACGCTTCGTTGAACTCCGAGTCATGTAGGGCCTTGTTGCAACAATAATTTTGTGGATTTTCAGAAGATTTTAAATCTGTGTCGTCTTTTTGCTCAGCCGTTTTGAGAAATTCATCTCAGGGATCCTGAGGTAACAGCTTGGTTGTATCGCTGCACAACGCTTCGAATGACCGGCTCGGGAAGAGAGACACACCGATGGCCAGCCCTGCGAATGTCCTCAATGGGCCGCTCGAGCCACAGGTGGCGTTCAGCGGCCTCGACTTTGCATAGGTCGCTATCGGCTCCTAGCTTCCCGTCACCAAGTCGGTCTTCGCCGCGGCGCAGCTTCCCCGAAATGACTTTTCGCGGTATCGCGCAGCATTTTCGAACAGGCCGAAGTCAGCAGCGTCAGGCATCGGACACCAAAGAAGGTGAGCCGTCTCGCTCGCTTTATTGATCTGGACCATTGCCTTCGAACTCGCGGCCTCCACCAAAAGCCTCGCTCTCGGTCAATGTTGTCGGGGTGAGAACGATCCTGCCGAAGGTACCCTGCGCAGATAGCTCCCATGTTGTTGGATCACGGTCAGTACCCACAATCAACATGATGAACGCATCAAGATCGTGGTCTGACTCTCTATAGAGATTGAGGATGGACCTAGCATCTGAGGGCGACGCCGTTGGGCGCGGCGATGGATGCGTGTGCCAAGTTCCGATGAAGTGTAGACCCGACCCGTGTTTTTGAAGAACGTCGGCTTGCACGCTCAGCCGATGGGGAATGTAGCCATGCCGAGTTCTACGGTCTTGGGGGAAGGGTCCGGAGGCTAAATCGATTGTACAGTGCCGCCCAGGTGAACTGGAAAACAGCGGGCCACCAGCTTCACGGTCCTTCCACCTCAATTGGCGGTGCTTCAACATCACCTCAATCGCATGAGGCGCAAGCCTATATCGAAGCCCAAAGCGATCACATACCCAGACAGTCATCATGAGCTTCCGCAAATCCGACAGCGATCGCTGCGGGTCCAGGTGCGCTCGAACTCCCCTCCGGCCTCGCATGACCGACCTACAAACTCCTTCCATTCTTCGGACCAGTTTCCGCCAACGGCACCGAGTACACGAGTAGGACCGGACCAAATCCGGTGAACATGGGTCGGGTCGCCTATCAACTGCTCAAGACACAGGTCAGCCATCAGGCCGTGACCGCGCGCAAGTTGCGATGCCCCGTAGGGTTGAAAAGCACCGCCGCACGCGGGATGCGTCCGCGTCGTCGTGCTTCCTGGCCATTCAGCAACACGGAGCAGGCTTTCGCCGTACGCGCTCAAGCCGCACCCGAAACATGGTCCTCCTTCCGAAAACGACACTGCATGCGCGGCAACTGCGTGCGGCTCCAACCACCCGTAGATCGCCGTAGGCGGACGATCCTGGGCAAGACGCCATGCCTCGAACGCGCCTTCATCCATCCAGGACCCGATCGCAACGAGAATGATATCCGAGCCGAGCAAGACCTCCGGTTTGGTTTCCGCGATCGTTTGCCAACGGACATGATATTCACGCACATTTGGGAGATGTGGAAACTCATTGCGCAACATCTCAGCCAACGCGTCTGCCTTCCAGCGCCCCACGTTCGACATGCCCAGGTCGTGTCTGGATGTGTTTTCACTGTCGAGGACTTCGGGATCGATCAGGTTTAACCCACCCACACCCGCTTTCGCTAAAAGTGTGGCAACCCCAGATCCGAGGGAACCGCATCCCAACACTGTAACAGTCTTGCCTCGAAGTGCTTGCACTTCCGGCAGTTGGTCTCGCCCATGCACCCATGCTGCATCAAGGCGCTCCACCTCCATGGGTGAAATTTTCAAAGATGCGCTGGCTCGCCGTTGGATCAAAACCTCGCGCGACATCTTCTTGGCTCTGAACCCGGCCGTTACATGCTTGCGCCCGCGCTCGGTCTCCTTCCGCGCGCCTGGGATCTCATACGCGATCATCGTCGCATGTGGTCGCGTTGGTAGCGCGACAGCCACCAGCAAAGCACCCGTGCCGCACAAAAGCGGCTCGATAAAAGCATCTCTCTCTGCTCCCGGTGCCGCCATTTCCAATAGCTGTCTGGCATTGCCGGGAAGTTCTTGCGGGTTGGGTAGGGCATCTGGCCTAAGGACCACCGCTTGATCGAACAACCAGGGCCGCATCTGGCGTCCGTGCCGGCGATTTAGCCATTCGGTCAGGTGTTCCGAGTTTTCGGAGAGAACGATACCCGTTCGGCCTCTCCATAAGTAAGCCTTGGGCCCAGCGTACTCGCTCGGCGCCAGAAGTGACCGGATCGGCCGCGGCGCGCTCTTGCGCCCAAGATAGGATAGATACTCGTCAGAGATTTCTCTCTCGATGAATTCTGGGTTCGACCAATCCGCTGCTAGCTCCAGCAGCCTCTTCAGGTAAGCCCGCGCAATCCCGACCGGATTGGCAGGATCTACCGGGGTTCGGCTGGGAAAAGCACAGATGAACCCATCTGCTTCCAGATGTGGGAGGGTGCCGAGCGCCGGCGGGCGCCGCATGTAGAGCCGTGGTGCCGACCAGGGGAAGACGGCGTCGAACACCAAGTCGACCTCCTTGACGTCTGTTTCGACCGCCACCCTGAAACGCCAACCTGCGACCCAAGGCCCCTTTGGTAGACGTCGCAGGTCGTCGGCAGCAAGTCTCTGTCCGCGCCACTGGCTCTCAGCTGCCCGACCGACACTGCCAAGCACGTTGCTTATGCCAGCAAGATCAAGCGTAGCGTTCATCTCCACCCAGCTTCACCGCGGGCCGCTCGTCCTTGGTTTCAAGCAAGTTGTTGGTCAGGATCTCCGGAGCAGCAACGGTGTCCCCCGCTTGAGCCGCGTCGTCAACGAGAAGGTTCACATCTGTCGGAAACCTCGAACCGAGGGCGTCTAACATATGCCGCAATGTGGCCTGAGGCGTGCTTGATCTAATTAGCGCCGCATCCAGCTGCGCCTCCAGATCCATTGCAGCTGAAGCATATATCTGGCGGTTTGTCTGGCTCCACCCTTGGTCAAGACGCTCACCCGGGACAACCGGGTTCGGTATTTCTTGGCGCAAGATGTCAGGGAGTGCGCGAGCCACGGCAAGAAGGGCCAAATCATCGCGGCCGTTGAACGGTTTATAGCCCTGATGGTTCTTGAACACCTCAACGACCGCCCACATGAGGGCGATCGAAGCAAGGCCTACCAGATCCTGCTCGTCCCGCCAGGCCTTCAGGTAGCGAGAGACGAAACGAACTTGGTCTCCATGATCCCGAACAGCATCCCGGAACCAGTCTTCAAGTTTGCGCGGGTCGGACGGGATCCAATTGCCGCGCCCGTCATCGCCGCGGCAGGCCAAACGCATCTGGTCAGCCGAGAGCCGACCATAGATCTCATTGGCAAAGTCATCATCGCGCAAATCCATGAAATCATCCTTGATCACACGGTTTTGGGCCATCGCCGTCTCGACCAAGGTTGCGAATTCTTTCTCTGGAACAGCGTAGAGTGCGATGTCCACGTGCGCCTCCCGGTCAATCTCGACACGGATGCAGGATGTCTTTTTCTTGAGCGTCCACCCGTTCTTTTCGCAAACATCTGATACAAGCTGCTCGACGGCTCTGAAGTAGCCATCTGCCGCTACAGAAGGTGCAAGAGCACCGTCGCGATTGATGTAGCGTGTCGGAAGGAACATGCCGTCGTCCAGGTCGATCTGAAGCGGCGGCGTCTTACCCTTCGCCGGATCGTTCACTGTCGAGTATGAAAAGCTTCCCTGCATCCGAAACTTCGGCCGACCGAAAGCCTCGGTGATATCCTTTTGCTCAGAGTTGAGCGCGACAATCGCATCACGTGTGACCATTTCTGTGATTGGAAAGCGGTCGGTCCAGTCTTTCAATCCAGAACGGATCGCGTCTCGCAACTCGTCACGGACCGCGCGCAGCTCGTCTTCACGCTCCTTGGGAAGCTTGAGCTTCTTGACGTAGCAACTCTCGTTGGTACTGTTGAGCGCTTTGTGCGCATTCACCGGCATGATGTTCCCCTCTCGTTCCAAAGAACAAAATCATCAACTGGACTTTCAGCCAATCGGGTGGGACAACACCATGTAGCGGCTAAAGAGTCGTAAGCCCGCAAGATATATGGCATCCTCGATCTGAATCCAAGAGGTGGATGTCCCGCGGTGTAGGAGAACAAAACATGTATGCACTTTTGCCGTGGAGAACTCTGGGCACGGCGCTGATGATAGTCGTTGGACTTGCCGTCTATGCAGACAATTTCGGCGCTTGGGTCGGTGTGACGGTGTCCGACTCGGTGGTCATCCGCTATCTGCCAGTGGCTGTTCTTGCGGTACTTGGGATCGTCTTCGGCCTCACGGCCTACTGGGCACCATGGCGGTTCATTTGGCGAACGATACCTTTGCTCAACCGGACGGTGTTCCCGGACCTTAACGGTGTGTGGGTCGGGACGACTGCATCGAACTGGCCCACCATTGAAAAAATGCGGAACGCGGCGGCTACAGAGAGCGCAATCGACCTTGCTGAGCTCTACGAAACGGCAGAGCGCCACGATGCCATCGCAGTTGAGATTACCGCTTCACTGTACTCATTCAAGCTTGCGACGGGGCTGAGCTCCATGGACGCCACGTCTTACTCTATTACTGCACGACCCTGGAAGTGCCAGCATACACCACGCATTCACCTCGCCTATGTGTACGAGCAGGAAACCAAAGATCCCTCGGCCACGGACGAAGAGCGTCACATGGGGGCAGCCGATCTTGTTTACGACCCGCAATCCCACGATGATCTCGAAGGCGTCTATTGGACGAGGCGCAGCTGGATCGAAGGGCTGAATACGGCTGGCCGTCTCAGACTACGTCGAGTGGCGCCGTCGAAAGATCCCTCGAAAACGCTTCGTGAATACGCATTGGAGGAAAGAGCGCGGCTCTCTCAATGATGCTCATCTTCCGTTACAATCATATTGGCTTTGCGATAGAGCGCCTTCGTTTTTCCTAAGCGGCTGTCCGGGTGCTGGTCGACATCGGACCGAAGTATGCCTGCCGCATCCGGTCCGAGGGCATCACGCAGGCCCCCGTCGCGCCCCGGCTGGCAGCTATACCGCCCCGGCCTACATGAGCACCCGTCACGGCTGAGAGGCAAGACGTATGTCCGGTTCGGGCTGGCTGGTGTCATCTGGCAGCAGAAACCAGGTGCGGTATCGCTGCAACCGAGCTGCCGCATCGCCGCAAGGCGGCAGTGAGCCCATAGTGAAGAATGCTGCACTCGGATCGAACGGCACCGATGCCGAGCAAAGCGTTTGTTGCGATTGGACTTCACCAGTGTTTCACTACGCCACACAGAAGCCCATTACAGGCTAAGCTTTCCCGATCTCTGGCTTTCATGGACAAG
>NZ_JAYMVP010000025.1:0-1082 GCF_048056915.1 Phaeobacter sp. JH20_02
GTGACGGGTCAGGATGGGTCCTACCTTGCGGAGTTTCTTCTGGAGAAGGGCTATGAGGTGCATGGGCTGAAGCGGCGGGCGTCGTCGTTCAACACCAGCCGGGTGGATCACATCTATCAGGATCCGCATGTGGATCATGCCCGCTTCAAGCTGCATTACGGCGATCTCACCGATACCTCCAACCTGACGCGGCTGCTGAGCGAGATCGAACCGGATGAGGTCTATAACCTCGGCGCGCAGTCTCATGTCGCCGTCAGTTTCGAGGCGCCGGAATATACCGCCGATGTCGATGGCATCGGCACCCTGCGCCTGCTGGAGGCGATCCGTTTCCTGGGGCTGGAGAAAAAGACCCGGTTTTATCAGGCCTCAACATCCGAGCTTTACGGCCTGGTGCAGGAAACCCCGCAGCGCGAGACCACGCCGTTTTATCCGCGCAGCCCTTATGCGGTGGCCAAGCTTTATTCCTACTGGATCACGGTCAATTACCGCGAGGCCTATGGCATCTATGCCTGCAACGGCATCCTGTTCAACCACGAGAGCCCGCGCCGGGGCGAGACCTTTGTGACGCGCAAGATCACCCGCGGCCTCGCCAATATCGCGCAAGGCCTCGAGGAGTGTCTCTATATGGGCAATATCGACAGTTTGCGCGACTGGGGCCATGCCAGGGATTACGTGCGGATGCAGTGGATGATGCTGCAGCAGGAGGCGCCCGAGGATTTCGTCATCGCCACCGGCAAGCAATATTCGGTGCGCCAGTTCATCACCTGGTCGGCGCAGGAGCTGGGGCTGACGCTGGCGTTTTCGGGCGAAGGCGAAGCGGAAATTGCCACCGTGACCGCGATTGAGGGCGATATGGCCCCGGCGCTGAAGGTGGGCGATGTGGTGCTGCGCATCGATCCGCGCTATTTCCGCCCCGCCGAGGTGGAGACGCTGCTGGGCGATCCGGGTAAGGCAAAGCAGAAACTGGGCTGGGAGCCGGAGATCACCACCGAGGAGATGTGCGCCGAAATGGTGCGCGAAGACCTCAAAACCGCCCGCCGCCACGCCCTGCTGAAAGAACACGGCATGGACCTGCCGGTCAG
>NZ_JAYMVP010000026.1:0-23774 GCF_048056915.1 Phaeobacter sp. JH20_02
GTTAAACTAGAGCTTGTGTTAGTAGTCATGAATTGAACTCAACTGTTATGCCATTCCCAAACTACTGGGGGGGGAATCTACTTCCGTCAAGTTAACCCTTGGGCTATTAATGCATAAATTTTATATCATGAGAGTGAGCTGAATTTCCGCAAGCATAGTTCGTTGCGATGTCCACTGCTGGCAGAAGCAGTCAATGATATCTGCTCCACAGCAGTCCGATTTATCCCGCACAGTCGCCTTTCCGTGGGCCATTGATTGCTACGCTTGCAGCGAAGGGCGGCTTCTCGGCGCGGCGGCGCAGCGAAAACTTTGGCCAAACTTGGCGACTGAGATGACTTTGCAAAGTCCGGTTTCTGCGCTCCGCTACCCCCGGTGCATCCTGCAGCATCACATGAGGCAGCTTAGCCCTGCCGAGGGTCCGCTTCCGGGAAAGTGATCATGGAATTTCGCACCAGCAGCATCTTCAGTGCGGCACTACTTGTCTAAGACCGCTTCGGGCTGGCTGGCGTCATCTGGCAGCTTGGACCGAATGCGATTTCGCTGCGCCTCTGCTGCCGCACCGCTGCAGGTCAGCGATGAGCCCATCTCGGCCATTTCGTTTTCATGCTGCAAGCGCGCGCAGCGCGGAAACTGCTGCGGTAGCGAAGATTTCTGCGCCGCGGCGCGGCGGCGGATTCAATCATTCGCGCATCGCGCAGCATTTTTGGATGTGGGAATTTACAGGTCGCGGGACTAAGTGAGCTTTCGCTGCGCCTGCTCCAAAGGCCGCTTTTTCGTAAGTCGAGATTTACCCCAAAAGCCATTTCGCCGTGATCGACCACAAGAGCAGGCACAACAGTCCGAGTAGTGCAGCTTGTGACAGAAAGCCTGACCACGAGCTTATCAGAACGTAGGTTTCCATGAGCTCCGGATAGTCGATATATCTGCGCGGCTTTGGCAGGATAAAGGCGAGCACTCCTTGAAATGAGGTGCTGCCGATCAGCGCGATATGGAGAATCCAGAATAGTAATTTCGTCAGGGCCGGATATCGCATCGCCCCAAATCGCGTTTGCACCCATGTTATTGCGCCGAAGACGGCCATTGCGATGCCAATGTTCACCAAGAAGTAGCCATGGCTCACCACGTAATAGGTGTCGTGATACGCAGGTTCTGCCTCTCGGACTTGGCTTAGAGCAATTTGGATTTGCGCGAAGCTGACAGCACCGAAAACCGCGTAGATCGCTGCTACAGCGAAGAACAGTCCGGCGGGCTTCCTGCCGCGGAAATGAGCCAGAAGCGGAGCAAGCATCAAGCCAAACAGAAGCGTTACAGAATAGATCACAATCAATCTCTCGGGAATTTTCAATCCATGTGCCACTGAAGCGGACATTGATCAATGTCGCTGCACCAGGAACTCTGGGCTCTGAACGGCCTGATGCTCATGCGGCAATGATATTGCGGCAGGCCGAACGAAACCGGCCATTTACCAATCTCGCCAAAACCATGATTTTGCAGTGGCTTGGACGGTGCGCCGCCATTGGATGTCTATGAGCCGATATTCAGGACGTAGGCGGCGAAATCTGATTTCGAGCCCATACCTACCGAATTGCTGCACGGAAGCGAATGTCTGCCATCAGGAATCTGCGGCAAAACTGCTTTGACTGGAAGTCGTGATGTTAAAAGTTGTGGAGCACACTGGGAAATCTAGATTTAGGAAAACATGTCGAAAATAGCTTGAAAACCATGCCTTCGTTGCAGGCCCAATAGGCATCTCAGTCGAGCCAGCGAGTGCCACTCTCCGAATGAGGCAATTGGTTTGAAGAACACCTTTTCAGGAACCTCTTTCCAATCGATAAAATGGTAACGTCGACCGTAGTCTACCGACGCTCCTATCTTGGAGACCAGCTGTGCAGACTCAAGGTTTGTTTTCACATCACCAAGAATTCCAACATTTAGAGTGGGAAGCTCGAGGCCTAGAGCGTCGAATTCGATATGCTCAATATGATCAGGCTTCAAATCTAGCTCACGATCCAATCCCCTTAGAGCCGCGGCAACTGCATCAATCTCGCTTCTGTCGGAATAATAGTGCCAACTCAAGCCTTCTTCAATCGAGGCTGTCCAACGCCGCCCGCTCATGGCCATCACGCTGAGACCAGGGTTCTTTTCTACAATAACCAATTTGTTGTCCGCTGTTGTAACCGTGGCTTCAACATATAGTGCAGACGGAAACCGGAAGCTTAGAGAGCCATCGTTTCGAAGCAGATTCAGAACTGCTTGCCGCTTCATTTGATTTATTTGATGCAAATGGTTGCCGTCACCCATAGCCCTATTGAACTTCCTTAACGTCCAAAATGACAAAGGACTTATTGTCATCTGCAAGTTTGCACCAAATGCGGGTGCTGGGAGTGTAAATTGCTTAATAGCTGCTTTTGTTTGGTAGGTGTCTTGAATTTCGTCAGCCTCATCTTGATCAGCTGCTGCTTTCAGAAAGTTCGCGATCTGTGGGTCAAAGTAATCCGAAGGGAACTCGTTTAACTCAGAAGCTTTAGGGTTTACGAGATCAAGGAAGGGTGCGGCACCCGACCTACTGATAGGAATACGATTCAAGTCTAGCTTCGGAGTTGACGGTAAAAGCAGAAGCCCATCGTCAACCGCAGTACAGTCCAAACGGCCCGCTTCCTTCATCAGCTCTCGCACCTGTCGTGATGCAAAAGTACCCGTGACAGGGTGCTCCCATCCTGCAATTGCGTTTTTCTGATCTAGCCTTTGAAGCGCATCAAGTGTCAGATAGCAAAGGGGAACATCGCTTTCATCTATTTTTAGTTCACGGATGTAGTTTTTCACTATTGCGGGGCTAAAGACTCGCGATCCGGTCTCTAACGCAGAGACTTCGCTTTTGCTGCTTTTTCCAAGGGCGGCGGCTAAGCTTTCTCCTGTATGCCCTTGTGCCTTTCGGTATCGGCGAATGAGCTTTCCAAGCTTGTCAGCATCATTTGAAACCGCTGGTTTCGGCAATTTTTTACCGACCATATTTCCCCCTCTGATCCAAAGTTCGGTTGCAGCCGAACTTTTGTAGAACGACACTGTTCCTGTGCCGATGCAATACAGTTTTTGAGTTTGCGCGAACTCGTTTCTTCCAAAACGAGGTACTAAGATGAAAAAACTAGCAAAAATTCAGTGTCTTTTGGGCTGTGATGTCGCATCTAGGCTCAGCTATGGGATGCTATCTGCATGTCACTCGGCAGGCTGCTTCTTGACTGACAAACCTGAATTGTACGGCCCCATCGCTTTAGTATACTTCATTCGTGCTGTTGCAAAACATGAATGAACGTCGGGGCACGTAGAAGTCTGCATCGGTTGAACAACGTATGAAGGGGTGTCGGCTTTTTCGATGCTCCTTCTTCCACACTGTGTCTGTCGATGCAGTGTGAGTCTTTAGGGTGTCTTCACAAAAGCGGCCATTGGCGCAGCCGCAGCGAAATGGCGCTTCGTCCGCTCCACGATGGTCCATCCAGGTTGCGGCGAAAGGTCGGTTTGAATTTTGCGTCTCCGACTGGCTTTCAATGACCGGTCTAGCGACATTGGCTGCAACGCGGCGATGAATGTGCCGCACCTGCGAGCATATGCTGCGTCAGCAAAGGTGAGAAAACGAATGTCGGTTTTGTCCCGCCCCCTTCCATTCGATGACGGTTGGCGGCTGCACTCGCGGCGAAGGTCAGCTCTTCCTCGTGCGGCTGCGGCATTGATCGCACGTCATGGCACCAGATCCGCCGACTTTGCAAAGGTCGCTATCTGCGCAGTGCGACCGCCCCAGGTCGTTCTTCCTGCGTCTGCAGCGAACGGCAGCAAGGTCCCGCATTGTGTGAGTTCACCGGGTGCAGGATCTCGCGGTCGCAGCGAACGGCAGAAACGGCGGGCTGCGCCGCAGCGTAAAAACTCGGCTGGTTGCGTCAAACGGCCGAGTTTGCAAAGGGCGCTTCTATGCATTCCTGACCTTGGCCCTAACTGAGGCAAGACAGCTACTGTCCTGTCTACTGTGAAGGAGCAGACACGAATGTCTGTTCCTAATCTTGGGTTTACAAACTTCTCAAAATTTTCACACAGACGGGGCAATGGTCTCGAACTTAACTTGAAGCACACTCGCAACCAACGGTGGGGTTGATACCATCCTGAATCTATCCTGGGGCCTCACGGGTTGGACACTCGCGCTTGCATAAGCGATCTTGCCCTAAAGTTATGCAAGAATGAGACGGAGTTCACCGTTGATAGAAACGTTGCCCTTGGCGGTCGAACCTTCGGAGCGGGAAACACTTCCCTCCTTCTTTTCGCGCATGGCTGCGATCAATGGTACCGACGCCACCGGATTTGCCCTTGATCTTGGCGTTAGTTTAAAGCGGATCCTGAACCAGGAGCAGGAGGCGATTGACATTTTTGCCACCCGATCCGGTTTGGCGCCCGTTCAGCTGGCCACCATGCTGTCATGGACAGGTGAGCGAATCGGGGACGTACGCATGAAATATCGCGGAGAAGTTTTTGTCTCCCGCGCCGTACGCAACCCTATCATCCGTGGCTGCCCTCATTGCCTGCGTGAGGCGGCAGAAAAACAAGCCTCTCCGCTGAGGCACATGGCCATGGCGGGAGACTGGCTGTGCCGCGGTGTTGATGTGTGCTTGCGGCACCGCCATCCTCTGATGCCACTTTGGGAAAGCTCGCGGCCTGTAAGTCGTGATGATGCCGGTGCCAGATTGGCTGAGATCCTGCCAAACCTTCTGGTGGGCAGGTTTGACTGCGATCTGATTGAGCCGTCCGCCTATGACGTCTGGCTTGATCGGCGCCTGTCGCAAGGTGAGGACAAAACGTGGCTGGCAACTCAGCCTTTGTTTGCCGCCATGACCTTCTGTGCGTTGCTTGGCAAGGAACTCTTTCGTGCTCAGGAACTTGAAATTGACGACCGTGCTGCGAAGGCCAAAGGCTTTGATGCCGCATCGAGAGGGCCTGAGGCAATCACGTGTGCTCTCGATCGCATTTTGCAGGCGGGGGATGGGGGGTACTTTGGGTCAAAACAGGCATTGCCGATGCTGCTCGAGGCCCTTGGTCGCCTCTATCGCAGCGATGATAGCTTTGATGGATTTCGCGATATTGTACGTCGGCATTTATTGAAGATCTGGCCGGTCGAGGCGGGAGATGAGGTTCTCGGTCAAACCGTGCCTGAACGACGCCTCCATTCTCTTGCCTCGGCAAGCAAGGAAACCGGGGTCGGCAAGTCGGTCCTCAGCGACTTCCTGACTGAGGCTGGAGCGTTTCCTCCTGATGACACGCGCGCTGATGCTCGCAAGACCTTCGACGCAAAGAAATACAAACCCCTTCTGGAGGAGATCCCGACTTTGGTCGGGCCGATTGCGATGCGCAAAGCAATGGGCGCGACGCTAGTCGAACTCAAATCACTAGAAGCTGACGGCGTTCTGGCGCCCAGGACGAAAGTTGCAACGATCAAGTCTCCCTGGCGGGTGTCTGATGGGCTGCACCTGCTCGAGGATTTGGAGCGAAAAGCCATTTTGCTAGAAGCTGGTACGCCAGGATGGGAAACGATCCAACATGTTCACAAGCGAGCGGGTCTTTCTGTCGGCCAGGTTATCGCTGCGATCAGAGACGGCAGATTGAGGGTCGGCAAGCACGCTGAAACGTTTGGTTATCACGGACTCGTCGTCAACGTTGCCGAAGTTGATCAGTCGGAGTTGCTTCGCCCCCGCGAGCAGAAAATGGCGGCCATGGAAGGGGAAATGAACGCAGCTGCCTTTGCCCGCTCCATCGGAGTGCGGCAGAAGGGGGCGTTCCAAGCGTTGATCGAAGGTGGCCATACGCCTGCGATGGAGGTTCTGCACCCGGTGACAAAGCGCTCCCAGTGGCGGATGTCCGGTGTGGACATCGCTGCTTTCCATGACAAGTTCACCACGCCGACGGTGATAGTGAAGGAGACCGGGCTTCACCGGAACACGATTCTGGCGGCTTTTGCAGCTCACGGGATTGAAGTTTTCCGGCTGAATGGTGTGGCTATCGGACCGATCTACCTCCAAAAGGAGGTTGCACCCGTCCTGAACACGCTGGTGAGCTGATATCTGCCTGCTGGTGTCCCGGGTGTCAGTCAAGGAACGAAAGCATTTTCTCTCGGGGACTTAGCTACTCAAAACGTCAATTGGCACTTTCCACTTGACACGGGGTGTGCATCAAAACCCCTAAAGTGTGCAAGGTTATGCCTAATTGGCAGATGGATGGAATGCTGGCGATCCCTGAAGGACTCGAACCCTCAACCTGCTGATTAGAAGTCAGCTGCTCTATCCAGTTGAGCTAAGGGACCGCTGGCGCCAGTTATGACAGGACGCGGGGAAGGGTCAAGCCGCGGCGCGCAGGTCAAGGCGCATAAACAGCGACCAGGGGTCCTTGCTGTAGTCGCCAAAGGGTGGGCATTCGACAAAGCCGTAGCTTTCATAGAGCCGTTTGGCTGGGGTGAAATCCTCGGTCGAGCCGGTTTCGAGATAGACCGCAGGGGCGCCGTCGGATCGGGCGCGGTCCAGCAGGAACTCCAGCATCTGGCGTCCGGCGCCGCTGCCGCGGGCCTCGGCGAGGGTGTGCATGGATTTCAGTTCGCAGCCGCCGTCTCGCAGGGACTTCAGGGCGCCCATGGCGATGGCCCGCCCGTCGCGGCGGAGCAGGAAGAAGGCGACATCGGCGGCATCAAGGCCGCTGCCATCCAGTGCGTGGCAGCTTTCTGCGGGGGATTGCGCGGCCATCTGTGCCAGATGGCGTTTGATCAGCGCCTGAGCCTCGGGCTCGGAGGCGCTGGCGCGGGTGATGGCAATATCGGTCGTCATCGGCTGGATCCTTGGGTCGTATATCCCCGGTCGCTGGGCAGGGCGGGGTCTGTTCCGGGGGTTGTGTCTGTATCCGTTTCTGTGTCGCAGAGTTGCGAAAACCACGTGGCGGCGCAAGCGGTTCTGCCGCAGCCACCGGCGCAGCCAGACGCCCGGATGATGTGTTGCCCAATATTTCGGCAACTGGCGGGGCGGCGGTCACAGGTGGCCGCCGCCATAGCCCTCAGCCCGCGCCCATTTCAGAGCTGAGGAAGGCATCGGCGCTGGCGACCTCTTCCAGGCGACGGCCACGGATCCACCAGAAGCGATTGCCGACGGCCCTGAGAAAGCTGCGGTCATGGCTCACAAGCAGACAGGCGGCATCCTGGCCGATCAGCTCTGCTTCGAGGGCTTCCTGACCTTCGATGTCGAGATGATTGGTGGGTTCGTCCAGCAGATAGAAATTGGGGTTGCGAAGCCGCAGGAGCAGCATTGCCAGCCGTGCCTTCTGCCCGCCTGACAGGGCTTTCACCGCCGTGTCCTGCAAGGCGAATTTGATGCCTGCCCCCGCCAGAAGGTTGCGCGCGGGCTGATCGCCGATGTCGGAGGCCGCCGTCACCAGCGCCAGCGGCGTGTCATTATCGGCCAGCTGGCTGAGGTGCTGGTCCGAATAGGCCGGAACGACAGAGGACGCACATCTGATCTGCTCCGCCCCGCCGGTCAGTGCCTGCTGGATCATCCTGACCAGCTGCGTCTTGCCGGTGCCATTTGCGCCCAGCAGGACAATGCGGTCCCCGGGGGTGATCCATTTCTGGCCGGTACTGTATAGCCGCTGCCCGTCCGGCGTCTGAACGGTCAGATCATCCAATGTAATCAGGGCCTTGGCATGGGTGCCGCTGTTGGTCAGCCTGATGTCGCCGGCCGAATGCTCGCGGTGGGCCGGTTTGGCGGCGGCCTCCAGCCGGTCGGCGCGTTCGGCCAGCTGCTTGGTCTTGGTCAGCAAGAGATCGGAGCCGGAGTTGATCCCGACATTCTTCAGCTTTGCGGCCTGCTGGCGCAGCTGCTGGGCTTTTTTCAGATCATTGGCATGGCGTCGCGCATCGGCGGCGTCGACCTCATCCAATGCGGCGCGGGCGGCGGAGAATGGCAGCTGGAACACCCGCGAGCCTTCGGCGCGCAGGAACAGCGTGCGGTTGGTCGTGGCATCCAGAAAGGCGCGGTCGTGGGAGGTGATCACCATCGGCAGATCGCGCGGCCGCTCTGACAGCCAGTTTTCGAGAAAGGCTATTCGGTTGAGATCCAAGTGGTTGGTCGGCTCATCCAGCAGCAGCAGGTCTGGCGTGGTGATCCAGGCGGCCGCCAGCATCGCGGCGCGCTGCCAGCCCCCGCTGAGCGCGCCAAGCGGCTGGTGCTGAAACTCATAAGGCACCTGAAGGTCATCCAGAACCACATCGACGCGCCAGCTTTCATAGTCGGCCTGCTCGCCCGGCAGGGCGGCAAGCACCCAGTCATAGAGCGTGACGGCAAGCGCCTCGGCAGGCAGGCTCTGTTTCACGTGGCCAATCCGCAGGCCACGGGCGCGGGTGATCTCGCCGGTTGTCGGCGTCAGCTCATCGGCGAGACAGGCAAGCAGGGTCGATTTGCCCCGCCCGTTGGCGGCGATGAGACCGAGCCGGTCGGATTTCGAAAGGGTCAGGGAGAGGTCGCGGAACAGCGGGTCGCCAAGGGTGACGCCCAACGCATTGAGACTGATGACAGACATGGAAAACTCGGGTCAAAGAGATTTGGCCGCAAAAGCGGCAATCGGCGGACCAGTGACGAGATTTTCCTCTGGCCAGCCCTGCAAACGGATTTACAGGGCCAGACGGGGACCGTGCTGAAGTCGGCGGATGATACGCATGTTCAGCTGCTGTCCTCCCGTTGTGCGATGTGAGTTTCAGATCAGGCTAAGAAACTTTTGCACCCTTGGCAAGGGGGTGGGGCATGGCCTGCCGACATTCGGTACGCGATAGGCTGTGAGCTTTACCAATTGTTAGATCCGGGTGGTGAATAGTCGCAATCAGTTGCATTTGCCTCAAATAGGGAAAACTAAAAATTGCTTAAAACACAAACGTCTAGACCCGCCTCCATGCCCTTTCTAGCGGCGCGCGCGGAGGCCGGGCATCTGGTGGAGCTTGCCAAATCCACCCCCCTTGGTGATGGCGGTATGCGCAGCGCGCAGCTGTTGTCGGAAGCGCTGCGGCTGGATCCTCATCACCATGAGGCGCAGGTGTTGCAGGAACGGCTGCACCAGACGTTTGTGCCGCGCTGGCATTTTCCGATGCTGGCGGATCGAGCGCGCAACCGTGCCTATGCCGAGGCCATCGCGATGAAGGTCAGACCGGGGGATATCGTGCTGGATATCGGCTGCGGTGCCGGTCTGACGGCGATGCTGGCGGCGCGGGCCGGGGCGAAACATGTCTATACCTGTGAGCAGCAGCCGCTGATTGCGGAGGCGGCGACGCGGGTGATTGCCGACAATGGTCTGAGCGACCGGATCACCGTCATTTCCAAGTGGTCGCATGAGATTATCCTCGGTGTCGACATGCCGGAGCAGGCCGATGTGGTGATTTCGGAGATTGTCGATACCGTTCTATTGGGGGAGGGCGCGCTGGATACGCTGTCACATGCGATGTCGGCGCTGGCCAAGCCGGGCGCCCGCGCGGTTCCCGAAACCGGCAGGCTGGTCGCGCAACCGGTTGAAAGTGCGCCGCTTCTGGAGCAGTGGCGGCCGCAGATGGCAGAGGGGTTCGATCTGGGCGCCTTTCACCATCTGGCGCGGGTTGCGCAGATCACGCCGAGTGATTTCAGATCCTGTGGGCTGCGACCGCTGGGCGCCGGTACAGAGCTGTTTGCGTTCGATTTTACGCGCCCGGATGTCAGGCCGGGGCGGACCACCGAGACGCTGATCTGTAGCCATCCGGGTATCGTCCATGCGGTTTTTGTCAGCTTTGAGATGGAGTTGGCGCCGGGGATTCAGCTGACCAATGATCTTGCTTCCGAGGGGCATTGGGGGCGGACGGCCTTTTTGCTGGATCGGCCACGGTCGGTCTCTCCGGGCGATCATCTGCAGCTGACGGCGCAGCATGATGCGGCGGCGCTGAGCCTCGCGGTTCACGACATGGAGGCGAGCGCGGATCACGCGCGGGTCTGGCTACAGCCGGGCTGGCGCGCGGGTTATGAGCACGGGGCGGGTGAGGCGGCCGCGCTGCCGCAGGGCTACCCGGTCTGGGCGCCGGTGCAGACCGCCGCCCCTGCGGCACCAGCCCCTGCACTTGGCTAGCAGGCAGCGCCTGCCGGGGCCGCATCCATCCTGAAGGTCGCCGGCCACCAAGGCTGGCGACCGCACAGGATCTGCTGCGGCGGTAAAAGCGTGGTGGCCTCGCTGTTTCGCGGCCGATTTGAGATTCCCTGTATTGTCGTCGATTTCGCGCCCCGCTCGGCTCCGGTCTGGCTGCGGTGATATCAGCTGCCAGAGCCTCAGGTCTGCCAGAGGCTTGGCCCCCCAGAGCCTTGGACCTGCCAGAGAACTGAGCGGCGATGGTGTTGCCCGGATACTCGCGACAGGGTTCTGTCATCCGGGGCAGGGACGCGCGGGGGAAGGGACTGGGCCATGTATAAGGGGGGCAAGCAGATATGAAAAAGGCGCGCCGGATCTGGCGCGCCTTTTCGCCATTGGGTGTGGCCGGGGGAGATCAGAAATCTTCCCAGCCGACGGCGGCCTTTGTCGGGCTGGCATCGAAAAAGTCATCATCGCCATGCGCCGATGGGGCCGGGTTGTGCTCAGCCGCGGGTTTCGGCGCGGCGGCTGGCCGGGCCGGGGCCGGGGCTGGTGCGCTGGGCGCCACCGAGACGACGTTATTGTCCGTTTTGCGGGTCTTGAACACCGAGACCTGGCGGGCCAGCTCATTGGCATCATTGCGCAGGATCTGGCTGGCGGCGGTTGATTCCTCAACCATGGCGGCATTGTGCTGGGTCACCTGATCGAGCTGTGTCACGCCGGTATTGATTTCGCCCAGCGTGGTCGATTGCTCCTGCGCGCCGGTTGCAATGCCGCTGACATGGCCCGAGATGGTGGCGACGCGTTCGATGATCTGTTTCAGCTCCTCGCCCGCGCGGCCAACCAGATCGACACCTTCGCCGACGTGGCCGGTGCTTTCGCTGATCAGCGCCTTGATCTCTTGCGCGGCATCCGAGGAGCGCTGGGCCAGGGCGCGCACTTCGGAGGCGACAACCGCAAAACCACGGCCGGCTTCGCCTGCACGGGCGGCCTCGACCCCTGCGTTCAGCGCCAGCAGATTGGTCTGGAACGAGATATCGTCGATGACCGAGATGATCTGGGAGATCTTCTCCGATGATTGCTCGATCTTGGACATGGCGTCGACGGCGCGGGTGACGACCTGGCCGCTGTTGACGGCGGTCTCCTTGGCCTCCGATACGATGCCCTCCACTTCGCGGGCGCCATCGGCTGCGGATTTCACGCTGACGGTGAGCTGCTCCATGGCGGCGGCGGTCTCCTCAAGCGTGGCCGCCTGGCTCTCGGTGCGCTGGGAGAGATCGCTGGAGGATTGGCTGATCTCTTCGGCGCTGGCACGGATGCGCGATGAGTTGTCGATCACCGCGTCGATAATGCCGACCATCTTGTCGACGGTCTTGTTGAAGTTCTGGCGCAGGCTTTCGTAATCGGCGGAGAATTCATCGTCGATGGTCTGCGACAGATCCCCCTCCGAGAGCGCGTGCAGCCCGTCATTCAGACGATCCACCACAACCCGTTGCGCCGCCTGGTCGGCACGGCGCTGATCTTCCACGGTTCTGGCGGCGGACAGCTGCGATTTCAGCGCCTCGATATGGCGGGCGATCAGGCCGATTTCGTCGCCCCGTGCCTGATGTTCGGTGTCGTGATCATAATCGCCCTCGGCCAAGCGGTTGATTGCGGTGGCAACATCGCCCAACGGGCGCGACATCATGGAGCGCAGGGCAAACATCGACAGGCCCAGCATCACCACAAAGGCGCCACCGGCGAGAATGAAGGACAGCAGCTGGTTCGGCGCCACCTCGGCAAAGGCGACATCCGGGCTCCAGACCATCCCGACCGCGCCGACGACCACCGTCCCCTCGGCACCGGCGGTAGCGGGTGCGGCGACGAGATAGCCGTTTTCGCTATACTCCATCTGGTTGTTTTCCATCGCTTTTTGGGCGACGAGGGTCAGTTCGGCAATTTCAGCCTCGGTTGCGGTGCCGGTGGAGGCAACCGTCTTGCCCTTGCCATTGATGGCGATCCCGTGGCTGGACCGGCCGTTCGACAGCTCGATCAGGGATTGCAGGTCGCTTTCAAGACGCTCGGTATCACCAAAGCGGATTGCACCGCCGCTGCGCGCGGCCACGGTTACGGTCACGCCTTCGGCCAGTGTCTGTACGCCACTATCCACAGCTTCACCGAGGATTTTCTGGTTTTCCCAAGTCAGAAACAAGGTCACCACGAGGGTGGACGCCGCGATGAGAAGGCTGCATTTGGCAAAGACAGACAGCCTGTTCATGACGGAACGCGCAGGATTTCGGAATTTCATTTCAGCACCTTTCAATTGCCATTGCGCGGAACGGACGCGCTGGCGGAATTTGTGTCGGAGTCAGTACCGACAGCCCCCTGGACACAGCCGCAAGCTTCGGCTGCGTCGTTTCGCGAATTGGTTGACCGGAACGGGCAAACCGAGAGAACCATGCCCGATTGGGGGCGGTGACATGGCGAACATACTGTGGCGTCGGACCAAAGATTGGCGGACGCCGGTCATCAGCAGGCGCGCGATTGCGCTGCCCCAATCTTGATACCGAGCTGAAAGAGCAGGTCTGATTGCCTGCGGGTGCCGCAACAGCGGGCGTGCCGCGACATGAGTCTTCGGCCGATATGGGCGCCGGCAGTTGGCCCCTGTCGAAATCTCCGGTCGCCACGCAACAATCAGGCGTGCGACAGCGCAACCGGTGATGGTCACCATCACGGCCAATGCCTGCGCGACAACCAACATGAGGTCCGCCCGTCGTTCCAAGCTCTGCTCCTTCTCACAACATGTGCCTGTGCACATCGTCGGCGGGTAGCATAGCCCTGAGGACTTACCGGTGAATTAATAGGCACATCCGCAATGAGCGCAGGCTGAGGTCGGCGAATTTCGGGCGCGATCGGTGGGCAGGCGGACCCGCGCCCGCTGCGCAAAGTGATGATTAAGCTGCCATTTTATTGCGAACAGGCGGGTGGCCTGCCGGGCGGGCTGCGCCCCCGCATGAGTCTGGCCTGTGGGCGCGTTTTCACGGAAATAATATGATTCAGGGCGCCTTTGGCGTGAAATTTTATCTATATTCTTAAAAATAATGCGTAACTAAAGTTTATCCTGCTTTTTAAATTCCGCTGATTCTCCAACCCCTTGGATAAATTCGCCGAGTTTGGCCCCATTTTCTGCTGCACGGACGGGTTGAAACCTAACGCCAGATACTTACTAAGGAGCGTGGTGACGGGTTTGGGGAACGAATGCGCGTGAAACACCTTGACAGCAGGTTTCGCCGCCACCGGAGGCTTATTTATGCCGCTGAACCAAGGAGACTATTTGTTGGATATCTATTCCGGATCACCCAAGACTGAGACCGCGAATGCGGTGGATCAGACTTTTGATAATGGTGCCGAAGATGATCTGAGCGATTTCGAGTTTGCACTGATGAGAACATTCGAGGGGTTTGCGCGTTGGCAATCCGAATGTCTTGGGCTTGTGTCGGATCTGTCCGCCTCGGGTCCCGAAATCACTCTGATGAACGTTATCCGCATGAACGACAGGCCCAAGACGATCAAGGAGCTTGCGCGGGTCACCAATCGGGATGACATTCCGAATATCCAGTATTCACTGCGCAAGCTGGCTACGGCCGGGTTGATCCGCAAGACCGGATCGGGGCGTGGCGGGGTGACCTATTCCGCAACGGAGGAGGGGCTGGGAATCACCGCAGCCTATGATGTGCAGCGTCGCAACCTGTTGCTTCAGGCGCTGTCGCAGGTGCCGGGCGTGGAAAACCGTATCGGTGAGGCAACGCGGGTGCTGAATATTCTGACCGGGATCTATGATGGCATCGCCCGGTCGGCGACGGCACAGCGGCAGGCCTGAGGCCTGCTCTGATCGGGGGCGGTAGCGGGGCGCATGAGTGCGGCCTCCATCGCCCCCTGATATATATGGTGCAGGCTGCCCAGCCTGTTGGCCTGCGCCAAAACTGCCGCTCTCGTGCTGGCAACCGATGGCGCGACCCGCTGTGAATGGTGTATGACCGACAGCGGCACCCCGGCAGTAGCAAGGAAAACGAGCGGTGATCGAACTCAAGGATCTCAGGTTGCTGAGCGCTTTGGCGCGTCACCGCCATTTTGCCAAGGCCGCGCAGGACTGCGGCATGTCGCAGCCGGCGTTTTCAATGCGGATCCGCAATCTGGAAGAGCGCCTGGGCGTGTCCATCGTGCGCCGGGGCAATCGGTTTCAGGGGCTGACCGAAGAGGGTCTGATGATCGTGCGCCGGGCCCGCTCGATCCTGGATGAGGCCAAGGCGCTGGAGCAGGAGGTGGCCGCCGCACGTGGCGAGGTCACCGGCACGCTGGTGCTGGGGGTGGTGCCCACCGCAACAGCCTATGCCGCGCAGATGGTGGACCGGCTGCATCTCACCCACCCACGGGTTCTGGCCCGGATCGAGGTGCTGAGCTCGCTGGTGATCCAGCAGCGCCTGTTTGACGGGACAATTGATGCAGGCGTCACCTATCACGACAGCCTGGGTCCCGATCAGGTCACCATCCAGCCGCTATATGAGGAGACTTATGTGCTGGTCGCCCCCGAGGCGATGGTGGTGGATCGCGGACATGGCGCGGACAGTATTTCCTGGGCCGAGGCAGCAGAGCTGCCGCTCAGCCTGCTGGAGCCGCAGATGCAGAATCGCCGGATTCTGGACCGGATCTTCGCCGATCAGGGGCTGCGGCCGCAGGTGCGTTCGGATTCCAGCGGGTTCATGTCGGCGATTGTGATGGCGCGGGCGGGCTCGGTTGCCACGATCCTACCGGAAGCCCTGATGGATGCGCTGGGGCCGCTGTCCGGCGCCAGGGTGCTGCGGCTGGTCGATCCGACGCCGAGCAGGCCTATTTGTATGGTCACATTGGACCGCCAGCCCGAACTGACGACGGTGAAGGCGATGAAGGGCGTGGTTGACGATTTCAAGCAATAAGCGTTCGTTATCGTACCTTTGAATTTTCCGATTTGACGATAGGCTTCTTCAATGGAATGCCGCCTTATCTGGCATCGCGAAGTGGAGGTCATCGTGGCACCTTTGGACAATAGCAAGGGCGTTTGGAAATCTGGCAAAGGCAAGGGGCGCAAAACGCCCAAGGGCCGGCAGCTGGATGATCAGGCGCATAGCGAGGTTCTGGACCTGCTTGGCGATCGGCCCCGCAACCGGGATCTCCTGATCGAGTTCCTGCATCTTATTCAGGACAAATACGGCTGCCTCAGCGCGGCGCATATCCGGGCGCTGGCCGAGGAGATGCGCACCGGTCAGGCCGAGATCTATGAGGTCGCCACTTTCTACGCCCATTTCGATGTGGTGAAGGAAGGCGAGACCCCGCCGCCGGCGCTGACCATCCGGGTCTGTGACTCGCTCTCCTGCGAGCTGGCCGGGGCAGAAGCGCTGAAGAAGGCGCTGGAAGACGGTCTGGACGCAAGCCAGGTCCGCGTGCTGCGCGCACCCTGCATGGGCCGCTGCGACACGGCGCCGGTGCTGGAAATCGGCCACAACCACATCGACCACGCTACGGTTGAGAAGGTGGAAGCGGCGATTGCGGCAGATGATACCCATGCACACGTGCCCGAGTATGAAACCTTTGCCGCTTATGAGGCGGATGGCGGCTATGCCACGCTGAAAGACCTGCGCGCAAATGGCGACTGGGAAGCGGTTCAGGCCAAGGTCAAAGAAGCCGGTCTGCGCGGTCTGGGCGGCGCTGGTTTCCCGTCCGGCACCAAGTGGGGTTTCGTGCGCGCCAACGAAGGTCCGCGTTATCTGGCCGTGAACGGCGATGAGGGCGAGCCGGGCACCTTCAAGGATCGCTACTACCTTGAGCGCACGCCGCATGTCTTCCTCGAGGGGATGCTGATTGCCGCCTGGGCGGTCGAGGCCGAGAAAGCCTTTATCTACATGCGCGACGAATATCCGGCGGTGCTGGAAATTCTGCGTCGTGAGATCGCGGCGCTGGAAGAGGCCGGTATCGTCGAGGCAGGTTACATTGACCTGCGCCGCGGGGCAGGGGCCTATATCTGCGGTGAAGAAAGCGCGATGATTGAATCGATCGAAGGCAAGCGCGGCGAGCCGCGCCACCGTCCGCCGTTTGTGGCGCAGGTGGGTGTCTTTGGTCGTCCGACCCTCGTGCACAACGTGGAAACCCTCTACTGGGTCGCCAAGATCAACCGCGAAGGCCCGGAATGCCTGAACTCGGTTGAGAAGAACGGTCGCAAGGGGCTACGCAGCTATTCTGTCTCGGGCCGGGTGAAGAAGCCGGGGGTGCATCTGCTGCCTGCCGGTTCCACCATCACCGACATCATCGAGGCCTGCGGCGGCATGCTGGATGGCCACGTCTTTAAGGCGTATCAGCCGGGCGGCCCCTCCTCGGGCCTGCTGCCTGCGTCGATGAATGATATCCCGCTCGATTTCGACACGTTGCAGCCGCATGGCACCTTCATCGGGTCCGCCGCTGTTGTGGTGCTGTCCGATCAGGACTCGGCCCGTGACGCGGCGCTGAACATGCTGCGCTTTTTCGAAGACGAAAGCTGCGGCCAGTGCACCCCCTGCCGGGTGGGCTGTGAGAAAGCCGTCAAGCTGATGAGCGAGAAGAAATGGGATCAGGGCCTCTTGGAAGAGCTGAGCACCGCAATGGTCGATGCTTCGATCTGCGGTCTGGGTCAGGCCGCACCCAACCCGATCCGCCTGACCATGAAACATTTTCCGGATGAGGTCTGAGATGTACGGCGCTATTGAGATCCTCCACCCGGCGGGTACCGCCGGGCAGCGCCCGACCCGCCCCCATGGGCGGGCGCTTCACGCCCACCCCGGGACGGGCGCTGCCCTCCGCGTGACACTTCAGATGGATGAGGTCTGAGCCATGAGCGATAAAGTCACTTTCACACTCGATGGCGAGCAGGTCACGGCAGAGAAGGGCCTGACCATCTGGGAAGTCGCCAACGGCCGCGGGCTGAAGATCCCGCATCTGTGCCACAAGCCGCAGCCCGGCTACCGCCCGGACGGCAACTGCCGCGCCTGCATGGTCGAGATCGAGGGCGAGCGCACGCTGGCCGCCTCCTGTATCCGCGAACCTGCCGAGGGCATGGTGGTCACCACCAACAACGCGCGCGCTGAAAACGCCCGCAAGATGGTGATGGAACTGCTGATCGCGGACCAGCCGAAGCAGGAAGAGGCGCGCGATAAGTCCTCGCATCTGTGGGATATGGCGGAGCTGAACGGGGTTTCAGAGTCGCGTTTCCCCAAGCTGGAAAAGAACCGAATCCCGCTGCTGGATGACAGCCATGTGGCGATGAAGGTCAATCTGGACGCCTGTATTTCCTGTAACCTCTGTGTGCGGGCCTGCCGCGAGGTGCAGGTCAATGACGTGATCGGTATGGCCGGCCGCGGTCATGACGCCTACCCGGTGTTCGATCTGGCGGATCCGATGGGGCAGTCCTCCTGCGTGGCCTGCGGCGAATGTGTGCAGGCCTGCCCGACCGGCGCGCTGATGCCCGCCACCGTGATGGATGACCAGCAGGTCGGCGACAGCAAGGATTATGATTCCGAAACCGAAAGCGTTTGCCCGTTCTGCGGTGTCGGCTGCAAGGTCTCGCTCAAGGTCAAGGACGGCAAGGTCAAATATGTCGATGGCATCAATGGCCCCGCAAACGAAGGCCGCCTGTGCGTCAAGGGCCGCTTTGGTTTTGACTACATCCACCACCCGCACCGCCTGACCAAGCCGCTGATCCGCCGTGACGACGCGCCGGCCAAGGGCCTGAACGTCGATCCCGGTAATCTCTCGACCCATTTCCGCGAAGCCTCCTGGGAAGAGGCGATGGATCTGGCCGCCAAGGGCCTGATGCGCCTGCGCGATGAGAACCCGAAATCGGTTGCGGGCTTCGGCTCGGCGAAATGCACCAATGAAGAGGCCTATCTCTTCCAGAAGTTCATCCGTCAGGGCTTCAAGCACAACAACGTCGACCACTGCACCCGCCTGTGCCACGCGTCCTCCGTTGCGGCGCTGATCGAAAACGTGGGCTCCGGTGCGGTGACCGCGACCTTCAACGAGATTGAGAACGCCGACGTGGCCATTGTGATCGGCTCCAACCCGATCGAGAACCACCCGGTGGCTGCGACCTACTTCAAGCAGTTCACCAAGCGCGGCGGCAAGCTGATCGTGATGGATCCGCGCGGCGTCGGCCTGCGCCGGTTCGCGACCGAAATGGTGCAGTTTCGCCCCGGCGCGGATGTGTCGATGCTGAACGCGATCATGAATGTGATCGTCGAGGAAGAGCTCTACGACAGTCAGTACATCCACCGCTGGACCGAGAACTGGGAGGCCGAGAAAGAGCATCTGAAGCAGTTCACGCCCGAGAAAATGTCGGAGATCTGCGGCATCAGCCCCGATCAGCTGCGCCGTGTTGCCCGGATCTTTGCCGGTGGGAATGCGGGTCTGATTTTCTGGGGTATGGGGATTTCCCAGCACATCCACGGGACAGATAACTCGCGCTGCCTGATCTCATTGGCGCTGATGACTGGTAACGTCGGCAAGCCGGGCGCTGGCTTGCACCCGCTGCGCGGCCAGAACAACGTGCAGGGCGCGTCGGACGCGGGCCTGATCCCGATGTTCCTGCCGGACTATCAGACCGTGACGTCGGATGACGTGCGCAAGAGCTTCACCGATGTCTGGGGCGGCGGCGACTTCTCGAACGAGAAGGGCCTGACCGTGACCGAGATCGTGGACGAGGCCTATGCCGGCAATATCAAGGGCATGTACATCCAGGGTGAAAACCCGGCGATGTCCGACCCGGATGCCGATCACGCGCGCGAGGCCTTTGCCAAGCTGGAGCTGATGATCGTTCAGGACATCTTCCTGACCGAGACGGCAAACTATGCCGACATCATCCTGCCGGCCTCGGCGCTTTATGAGAAGAACGGCACCGTGTCGAACACCAATCGCCAGGTGCAGCGCGTGCGGCCTGCGGTGCCGCCTCCGGGTGAGGCGCGTGAGGACTGGCAGGTCACCGTCGAGCTGGCGCAGCGCATCGGCCTGCCCTGGAAGTACGATGATGTCAGCGAAGTCTTTGCCGAGATGAAGCTGAACATGAAGTCGCTGAACAACATCACCTGGGAGCGTCTGGAGACCGAGACCATCACCTATCCGTCGCTGCATGAGACCGACCCCGGTCAGGCGATTGTGTTCGGCGATGGCTTCCCGCGCCCCGAGGGCCGCGCCCGCTTTACCCCGGCATCGGTGATCCCGCCGGATGAGGCGCCGGATGCGGAGTACCCGATGATCATGACCACCGGCCGCCAGCTGGAGCATTGGCATACCGGGTCGATGACCCGTCGTTCCAAGGTGCTGGATGCGGTGGAGCCGGAGGCGAACTGCTCGCTCAACCCGCGGACGCTGAAGCTGATGGGCGTCGAGCCGGGCGAGATGGTCCGCCTCACGACCCGCCGCGGTTCGATCGAGATCATGGCGCGCGCCGACCGGGCGATTGCCGAGGATATGGTGTTTGTGCCCTTTGCCTATGTGGAGGCGGCCGCCAATATCCTGACCAACCCGGCGCTGGACCCCTATGGCAAAATCCCCGAGTTCAAGTTCTCGGCGGTGAAGGTCGAAAAGATCGAAGGACAGATCGCAGCCGAGTGATCCGGCAGGTCGTCTGGCGAAGATCAAAGCGGGCGCGGAACCTAAGGGTTCCGCGCCCGTTGTTTTCGGTGGCGCCGGGCTGGCGCCCGGCGCGGGCGTGGCCCGTTGCAGCGTTGGAAACAAAGACGAACCGTGTCGGGCGCATGAGATACAGCCGCGCGCGACCTGCGCCGGGCCCAATGGGCGCGGCGCCTGACCCAACGGGAGGTGGGGGCTCCGCCGCCAGCCGACGGGCGGGAGTGGCGCGGCCTCTGAAGGGTCAGGCCAGAAGCGTGATCGCGCTCCTGCCGGCGGCTTGTCGCAGCGCGTGGACGTCCTGCAGCTCGGGATCGTTGATCCAGCCCTTGGCGGCCTCTGGACTGGCAAACTGAAGGATTACCCCGATGCCGGTGGCATCGCGCGTGCCTTCGATCACGGTCTGCTGCGGGGTTGAGACCAGCACTTTGGCGCCGTGTTTCTGCAAGGCGGCGCCTGCTTTTTCACGATATGCCGCCATAGTCTCGGGGTCTTGCAGGAGGAGGTTTACGTAGACATAGGCCATCTGTTGTCCTTTCACTGTTGATGGCGTCTTGATGCCGGGAAGCGTGCCGCGAGAAAACACATGCAATCGTGTGCCGCCCATGCGAAAACGCATGTATGCAGATCAACTGGGATGACATGCGGACCATTCTGGCGCTGGTGCGGGCCGGATCCCTGGCCGGGGCCGCGCAGGCGCTGTCCGTCAGCTACACCACCGTGGCGCGCCGTGTGCAGCGGGCCGAGGACATGCTGGGGCGGCCGCTGTTCGAGCGTCGGCCCGAAGGCTATCTGGCCACCGCCGAGGCGGACGAGCTGGCCGCGGCAGCGCGGCGGATGGAGCAGGCCGAGCAATCGGCCCTGCGCAACCTGTCGGGCCGCGATCAGAGCCTTTCGGGTGAGCTGGTGCTGACGGCGCCACAGCTGCTGATACAGAGCCATCTCGCGCCATTTCTGGCGCAGTTCTGCGCGGACCACCCGGAGGTCGAGCTGACGGTTCGCGCGACCAATGATGTGCTGGACCTGACCCGGCGCGAGGCGGATCTGGCGATCCGGATCAGCCGGGCGCCGGGCGACAGCCTGGTGGGGCTGCATCTGGCCGATCAGAAAACCGCCTGCGTCGCGCGGCGGGATCTGGTGGCACGGGCTTTGGCGGATCCCGCTGCGCCCTTGGACTGGGTGATCTACAGCGGCTATGACGCGCCGCCAAAGGCCGCGCTGCACCATTATCCGAACCATCGGATCCGGGCGCGGTTTGACGATATGACTTCGCTGATCGCGGCGGCAAAGGCGGGGCTGGGCGCGGTCAGGATGCCGGTCTATCTGGCGCGCAGTGATCCGGATCTGGAGCCGCTGCCGGGGGTTGCGCCGCAGGATTACGCGCCGATCTGGGTGCTGAGCCATCCGGACCTGCTGACCTCTGCCAAGGTGCGCGCGTTCAAGACCGCGCTAAAAGGCTTCTTCCGCAGCCGTGCCGGGGAGTTCACCGCCTTTTAGCGCAGGCGCCGGGTGGCGGCTCTCTCTCGGTCACGAGACCCGCCGGTCACCCCTGACCGGTCACCATCGGCGCTGCCGTGTCGTGCGGGGCTCTTGACAGGGTCGGAAATTGACCTGACACATATGTCCAGAGCTGTGATCTTGTCGGCGGATCCCGTGCGCCCTCGCTTTGGTGGTCCGCGCCATTTGCAGGAGCCTGTCATGTCCAACGATCCCTTGTTGCAGCCCTATCAGCTGAAACATCTGACACTGCGCAATCGGATCATGACCACCAGTCATGAACCGGCCTACCCCGAGGACGGCATGCCAAAGGAGCGCTATGCGGCCTATCACGCCGAACGGGCCAAGGCGGGCGTGGCATTGGCGATGACGGCAGGCTCCGCGGCGGTTTCCCGTGACAGCCCGCCGGTGTTCAACAATATCCTCGCCTATAAGGATGAGGTGGTGCCCTGGATCCGCAATCTGACCGACCAGCTGCATGAGCATGGTTGCGCGGCGATGATCCAGCTGACCCATCTGGGACGCCGCACCGGTTGGGACAAGGGCGACTGGCTGCCCTCGATCAGCTCGTCGCGCCACCGCGAACCTGCACACCGCGCCTTTCCGAAGCTGGCGGAGGATTGGGACATCACCCGCGTCATCGCCGATTTCGCCGATGCTGCGGAGCGGATGCAGGCCGGGGGCATGGATGGGATCGAGTTGCAGGTCTATGGCCATCTTCTGGATCAGTTCTGGTCGCCGCTGACCAATGATCTGGACGGGCCATATGGCGGCCAGACGCTCGACAGTCGGATGGCGCTGCCGATGGCGGTGCTGGCGGCGGTCCGCGAGCGGGTGGGGGACGAGTTCATCGTTGGCCTGCGGTATACGGCGGATGAGGCGGCGGCAGGCGGCATCTCGCCCGACGAGGGGCTGGAGATGTCCAGACGCTTGGCCGCCAGCGGCATGGTGGATTTCCTGAATGTGATCCGGGGCCGCATCCATACGGATCCGGCAATGACCGATGTGATCCCGGTGCAGGGGATGCCGTCTGCGCCGCATCTGGATTTTGCCGGTGCGGTCCGGCAGGCGACGGGCCTGCCCACCTTTCATGCCGCCCGCATCCCCGATGTGGCCACCGCCCGCCATGCGATTGCCGGGGGGCTTCTTGATATGGTGGGGATGACCCGCGCCCATATGGCCGATCCCCATATCGTGCAGAAGATCAGGGAGGGGCGCGAGGAGGACATCCGCCCCTGTGTTGGCGCGACTTATTGTCTGGACCGGATCTATCAGGCGGGAGAGGCGCTGTGCATTCACAACGCCGCAACCGGGCGTGAGCTGACGATGCCACATGTGATCACCCGCGCCGCAGAGCCCAAACAGGTGGTGATTGTCGGCGCTGGCCCCGGCGGGCTGGAGGCCGCGCGCGTTGCGGCAGAGCGCGGCCATGCGGTCACCGTATTTGAGGCTGCCTCCGATCCCGGCGGTCAAATTCGCCTGACCGCACAGAACCCGCGCCGCCGCGAGATGATGGGCATCATCGATTGGCGCATGGCGCAATGTGCCGCACGGGATGTGCAGTTTCGATTCAACACCTGGGCCGAGGCGCAGGATGTGACCGGGCTTGCGCCGGATGTGGTGATCGTGGCCACCGGTGGCCTGCCGAATATGCAGCTGTTCGAGGCGGGCGAGGAGGCGGCGCATGTTGTCTCGGCCTGGGATATCATTTCGGGGGATGTTAAGCCGGGCGGCTCGGTGCTGATATATGACGAAAGCGGCGATCACCCCGCGCTTCAGGCGGCCGAGGTTGCGGCCCAGGCGGGCGCGACGGTTGAGGTGATGACCCCGGACCGGGTCTTTGCCCCCAATGTGATGGCGATGAACCTTGTCCCTTATATGCGCAGCCTGCAGGACCGGGATGTGACCTTCACCGTGGCGCGGCGCCTGCTGGAGGTCCGCAAGGAAGGCAACCGGCTTCTGGCGGTGCTGGGGACGGATTACAGCGGCCATCACTCCAGCAAGCTCTATGATCAGGTTGTGCTCAACTACGGCACGCTGCCGCTGGACGATCTCTATTTCGACCTGAAGCCGCATAGTCTGAATGGCGGGCAGGTCGATTACGACGCCCTGATCGCCGGGAGGCCGCAGCCGCACGGGCGCCCGGACGAAGCCGCGGGGCAGGGGGGCTTTCAGCTGTTTCGGATCGGCGATGCGGTTTCGGCCCGCAACACCCACGCGGCGATCTATGACGCCCTGCGCCTGATGAAGGATATCTGACCGTCTGAGGTTGACGGTGTTAGGTGTGATTCACGGGTTTTGGGTGTTCTGGGGTGTGGATATGTTTGGTGAGTCTGTGGGTAAGTGGCTTATGGGGGGGGGCTGTGGGTGTGGTCTGGCGGTTTCTGCGGGATTTCAGGTCAGGTCTGCTGACTTTGTTTCCATGTAAGTCATTGTAAATATTGAGTTTCGTGTTTTTCTTGGCG
>NZ_JAYMVP010000027.1:0-50766 GCF_048056915.1 Phaeobacter sp. JH20_02
TATCATCTCTGGTAATATTAATATTGATGGTGGTGGAGTCAATTATTGCGGGATATGTGTCGGTAAATAATCATGCGGCGAGGATTTTAATTGCTATATGTGCCATACCTATATATCCGTATTTGCTGGGTTCCACTTTTATAATAGCTGAGCAAATGTGGGTGTTTTGGGGAGTATATCAAATTTTTGGCGTCGAGGGTCGGCCTGTTAGGCGGTTAGTTAGGGGAAAATTCCTCAGGTGAAGTTGAGGTCGTTTTTCTAATATAATTAGTTCTTGAGGAAATTCTGAATATTGGCATGCAGAAATTGATGTATTTAAAATTTAGATTGGCGAGAGATGCCCTGTGAAAAGTGAAAAATTCAAACCTTTTCTGAGTCTTTATTTGATTTGTGTTGTTTTGAAATTTTGGTTACCGGATAGGGACATGCTTGTTGGATTGAGGTTGGGTGTGAATAGCATGCTTCTGGGTGGTCCAGTGTATTTACTTTATCTCACTCTGCACGAGGGTGAAAAGTAGAAAAAACAGGGTCACTTTGCCTTCATTTAATAGGCATTGATTTGAGGTTGTCACGGCTTTGTTGCACAAATCATCTGAGGGATTCACTGTTTGAATCCAGAGTGGTAGCTGACGGGCATGAGCAGTTGGTCCCTCAGATGATTTGTGCAACAAAACCCCTCCAGCGACAAAGGCGACAGTCCGGCCCTGCCCGAACTGCTGAGCCAGTGCCGCCAGAGGAACAGATCTGCACCGTGACCGCCTTCTCGTGCATGTAGACATGCACTGCCGGGCAAGGGATGGCGCCTACGACACGCGCCGCTGCCATACGGCCATCCTGGATCGAGGCGCCGCCGCCGTCATCCCTATCCGCAAGAACGAGCGCCTTTGGAAGGAAGACTGTCCGGCCGCAACGGCCCGCAACGGGATCCTGCGCGCCACCCGGCACCTCGGGCGGGCCATCTGGAAGCGATGGACCGGCTATCATGCCCGAAGTCGGATCGAGGCAAAGATGCGATGTCTGAAATCCTTCGGCGAACGCATCGCCTCACGAGACTTCGACCGACAGGTGGCTGGACACCAAATCCGGATCGCGGTTCTAAACAGCTACACCGCCCTTGGCATACCCGTCACAGTGCCCGTAGGGTAAGTCCGTCCGGGGAAAGGGGAAGCGCCCCCTTCACACGATTTGTGCAACAGAGCTTATCCGGCGGCCCAAATCAGCCCCCCCGATGGCAGAGGAGGCCTGCGGCCCGGTTACCGGCGTGCTGGCCCGGTTGTGGCCCGGTCGTGGCGCGGCAGGGCTGGGGCGGGGTCATGCTGTGGGCGTCAGTTGTGCTACCTATGATTGATTCGATCAACGGAACGGCGGTCACCTGTCAATTCGCCGTTCTGCGCGGTTCTGCGGCCCTTGCAACTGTCCGCACAACTTCGCTCATGCCCCGACGTCAATGGGCCAGCTTTTGCCGAAACCAAGGAATGTCGAAAAACTCACCAAAAATAGTGAGTTGAACGATCATTCAATTCGGAAACGATCAGGGCACGAAACCAATATATCTATAATCTCCGAGGTCAGCCGATGGCGGCCCGGGCGCTCCGACATGCCTGCGGAGGGCTGCGGGTGAATTTTGCCCATCATATCTGACTACTCGGGGTTGAACGATTGGGTTGAATGACAGGGAGGCCAACATGCCAACATCAACCGAGACCAGCACAGACTGGTGGACCAATGATCAAACGCCGGAGAACCCCTTTGGCAAAAGCGAGGATTACGAGGGGTTTCTCGATTATCTGGGTGCGCTGGGACGCAGCCTGACGCCGGAAATCGCCGCTGAACCGCTGGTGATCAACCTGACCGGGCTGAATGATCACCCCAGCTACAAAGAGGCGGCCATCGGCGCGCTGGAGATGTGGTCCGCAGTCACGCCGTTGCAATTCGAGATCGTCGATGACGCCCCCTTTGATGCCGATGTGCACTGGATGGAGGTTGTCAGCCCGGAAATCGGCGAACAAAGCGACGGCAGCGCCTTTTCCAGCGACCGCTATGTCAGCGTCGGCCAGCGCTTCCACGATACCGAGCCGAATATCACCGACCTTGGCGGCTATGTCTTTGATACCTTTGTGCATGAGTTCGGCCATGAATTCGGCCTGAACCACCCCGGTCTGTATAACTACAGCGGCCCCGGCGGCGTGCAGATCAACTATCTGAACAATGCGACCTGGACCTATGACCGTCAGCAATACAGCGTCATGTCCTATTTCGATGGTATCGACGTGGGCGAGGATACGCGCTGGTCAGCGGTGACCCCGCTAATGGGTGATATCGAGGCGATCATTCGCCGCTATTTCTCCACCGTCGATGATGAGGGCGTGCGGACCTATCAGACCATCAACCTCAATACCGATGACAATACCTATGGCTTCAACAGCAGCGAATACGGCTACCTGCTGACCGAGGACGGGCCGCAGCACGATATCGGTTTTGTGATCCATGACACCGGCGGCGATGACACCATCGACTTCTCCGGCTCCACCGCCAGTACCATTCTGGACCTGCGTGCCGGTGAGTTTTCCAGCGTCAACGGGCACAACAACAATGTGTCGATCTTTGCCGGGCACAACGCGGATCAGACTGAATACTACATCGAGACAGGGATCGGCAGCAGCTACGACGATATCCTGATCGGCAATGACGGCGACAATGTTCTGGACGGGCGCGCGGGCAATGACCGCATGGCCGGCAATGGCGGAGATGACGTCTATTTCGTTGATTCCATTGATGATATCGTTCGCGAGGAAGAAAACGGCGGCAATGACACCGTGATCGTGGTGGCCGATGGGCTGGATCTGGGCGACATCGCCAATGTGGAGACCATCATCTACGCGGGCGGCACGCCGGGAACACCGGGCAGCGACGCGCCGGATGCGCCGAACGAAGGGCCAACCGACGCGCTGGACAGTCTGATCATCGGGGATGACAGCAATGAGACGCTGGATGGCGGTGCCGGTGGCAACACCATCTTTGGCCTTGGTGGCGATGATCTGATCATTGGCGGGCGCGATACGCTGGCCAGCCGCGACATCAACAACACCATTGATATTGCTGACCTTGAGGATCAGACCGAAACCGACGATGGCAATGACGCGCTTTATGGTGGCGATGGCAATGATACCATCAACGGCGGAGCGGGCGACGACCTGCTGGACGGCGGCGATGGCAACGACCTGCTGCGCGGTCAGGCGGGGGCCGATGTGTTCCGCGGCGGGGCAGGGATCGACACCGTTGATTTCAGCCAGGAAAGCCCGTTCCAGCTGCTGGTCAACCTGGAAACCAATGTGGCCAGCGGGGGCACCGCTTCGGGCGATACCTTCTACAGCATTGAAAACCTGATCGGCTCGGATGATCGGATCGACCGGTTTATCGGCACCTCCGACAACAACCATTTCTGGGGTCAGGGCGGCGGCGACGTCTTCAATGGCGGCGGCGGTGACGACACGCTGGATGGCGGCAACGACGGTGACATGCTCTATGGTGAGGACGGCGATGACGTTCTGATCGGCGGCAGCGGTCAGGACTATCTCGACGGCGGCGCAGGCGTGGATACCGTGGTCTATACCACCAGCTCGGTCGGGGTGACTGTCGATCTGGAAAACGGCACAGCCCGTGGCGGCGACGCTGACGGACCGGTGCAGATCGTCGGACGCGGCACCACGATCCGTCATGACATCATCGTGGATGTGGAAAACGCGGTTGGCTCACTCCATGACGATCACCTGATCGGCTCGGATGGCGAAAACACCCTGAGCGGCGGTGCCGGCGACGATGTTCTGACCGGCGGTGGCGGGGCGGACCTGCTTGATGGCGGCGCGGGCAGCGATACGGCCGACTACGCCAATGCGACCCGTGGCGTGAAGCTGAACATGGCCAATGGCAAGACCGCGGGTGACACCTATGTTTCCATCGAGAACATCTCCGGCTCCGGTTTCAATGACCGGATCAAGGGCGACGGCTCCGACAATGTGCTGACCGGGCAGGGGGGCAATGACACCCTGAAAGGCGGCAACGGGGATGACACCCTGCTGGGGGATTTTGCCGATGCCGCGGATGCGATCCCGCAGCCCGGTCTTGGCACCGGCTACGCCACGCTGGGTCCGGATGCGACCAATAACTCGATCGAAACCGCCTTTGATATCTCGGATAACTTCTCGCTGACCGAGGACCCGGATATCTTTGACTCGACCAGCGTGCTGCACACAACAGTGAATGCCACCGGCAACGGGGCGGGTGGTTACTACCGCATTGATCTGGCGGCGGGCACCGTGCTGACCATCGACATCGACGGGATTGCCGATCCCAATGTTCACGACAGCTGGGTTCGGCTGCTGGACAGCGAGGGCAATATCGTCACCCAGAACGATGATGGCGGCGGCGATCCCGGCTCCACCAGCAACCGCGACTCCAGCACTGTCTTTGTGGTTGAGCAAACCGGCACCTACTACATCCTTGAGGGCAGCTGGTCGCCGGATACCGCCGATGGCTGGTCCGAGAGCGTGCCTGAAGGCTCCACCTATGAGTTGAATGTCTCGGTCGAATTCCCACCGGCACCGGCGCAGCCGGGCGAGGCGGGCGAGGATGTGCTCAGGGGCGGACGTGGCAACGACATGCTGGATGGCGGTCTGATGGCGGATACGCTCTTTGGTGGTCAGGGAGACGATTACTTCCGCTTCTCGACCGAGCTGGGTGCGGACAATATCGACGAGATCCGCGACTTCGATGTGGCCAGTGACACCATCCTGCTGGACAGCGCGATCTTCACCGAAGTGGGCGCAGAGGGTGTGCTGGACTTTGGCGCCTTCCACAGCAGCGCTTCGGGTACCGCGCTCGATGCGGCGGACCGGATTGTCTACAACACCTCCAGCGGTGCGCTGACCTATGACGCGGACGGTCGGGGTGGTGACGATGCGATCCAGTTCGCCCAGTTGCAGTCCGGGCTACAGCTGACAGCAGATGATTTTGTGATCATCTGATCTGATACGAACAGGCACAGGGGGCCGATTGCGCCCCCTGTGCTGGCTATGTTTCGGGAGAGGAAACACCATGCCCCGCTATCTTGCCCCGCAGTCTATCAGACAGTCCCAACCTCGGTCCCACATCCAGCCGCTGCACCGGCGTCAGCTGATCCTCGGGCTGGCTGCAACTGCGCTGGTGGTCACCGCTGACCGCGGCCGGGCACAGCCGGGAGCGGTGCAGGGGATTGTCACCTTTGCCGGCGAGGGCAAGATCCCGAAGGGGCGGATCACCGTCTTCCTGTCGGATCCGTCGCAGGCAGATGCGCCCGATGACACTGCGGCGCGGGTCGATCTCATCAGCGATGGCGCCAGCCGGCAGATCGCATTCAGCCTGCCGCAGACAGAGCTGCCGCAGAACCATACCGCCCGGCGGCTTGTCGCGCGGCTGGAACGGGAAGATGGCTGGCTGATCGCCCGTGGCAGCGCCAAGCTCGCCGCAGGCCAGCGGCCCGAGGTCACGCTCAACACGGTGATGTACTGACCGCATGCCGAACCTGCGATAAGTCCAAGCCTGCGAAGGATGTTTTCCTACCGCTGTCTGCGGTCTCATGGTATCAGACCGATGTGCTGCCCGGCAGCAGCGCAGAGCCACAGAAGACGCAAGGAGCGCGAGGATGTTCAACGCAGATCGTGTCACAGAGGTTGCCCAGTCCAGCGTGGTCGAAACGCTGGATCTGTCCATGTTCAGCGAGGCCGATATTCTGAACACCGTGCTTCAGCGGTCCGAGGTGCTCTTTGATCTGGACCGTCCCGGCCGACCGATCCGGCGCTGGTCCAAGGGCAAGCCGGAGGAGTTGCAGGACGAAGTGGCGCGCCGCGGCGATCTGCTGCTGAAACGCGCGATTTCCGTGCTCTATCTTGAGTATCTGGCGCTGAAGCCCACGCTGGAGACACTTGCGCCGAAACATGTCGCGGATATCGGATGTGGCTATGGCTTCATTGATCTGTTTCTGGCGCGGGAGTTTGCCTGCGCGATCACCCTGATCGACCTGGAAGACAATGAGGCGACCCATTTCGGCTTCGACGCCGAAGGGGCCGCCTATAGCAGTCTCAGCACCGCGCGGGCGTTTCTGACCGCCAATGGCGTGGCGGATGTGACGACGGTGAATCCGGGCCGCGAGGATCCGAACCGGATCGGAGATGTCGATCTGGCGCTGTCGCTGCTCAGCTGCGGTTTTCACTATCCGGTCAGCACCTATGAGACCTTCTGGAAGAACAGCGTCAAACCCGATGGGGCGATCATCCTCGACCTGCGCGATGCCGAGGCCGCCCCCCAGCGCGCGCTGCTGGGCCAGATCGGCGCGCTGCATGATCTGTGGAGCGGCGAGAAATGGACCCGTATTCAGGTCCGCAAACCCGCCGCCTAGCCGACCTGCCACTGGGTGTCTCAAGCCAATGATCTGCGGGTGTTTTTCGCCCCTGTAATTTGCCAGCACGATGCGCTATCCGGGGGGAGAGCCTGGCGCGGCGCCGAGGGCGTGATGATGCGCGCATGGCGACGCCGCCTTTGATACCGATGGGTGGCCTTGCGGGTGCCCGACGCCTGTTAGCCCTTGCGGAGCGCCTTTGATGACCATCACCCATCTTGTGACCCATTCCGGCGGGTTTCATGCCGATGAACTGCTGTCCTCGGTCATTCTGACGCGGCTGTTTCCCGATGCCACGCTGCTGCGCTCGCGGGAGGAGGCCTGGATCACGCCGCAGGCGGGGCGGATCATCTATGACGTGGGCCGGGCCTATGATGCCGAGGCGCAGGTTTTCGATCATCACCAGCGCCCCAATCCGCTGCGCGACGATGGCCAGCCCTATAGCTCCTTCGGGCTGATCTGGCGGCATTATGGCCGCGATTACCTGCGCAGTCTGGCGGTGCCGGAGGCGGATATCGAGGCGATCCACCACAGTTTTGACCAGGGGTTCGTGCTGCCGGTGGATCTGCTGGACAATGGCGCGATAGAACCTTCGGTAGCGGGGCCGCTGGCGGGAATGACGCTGCCGGTGCTGCTGGAGACGCTGAAGCCGGCGTTTGACGACAGCCGCGAGGGCGCGGATGATCAGGCGTTTCTGGCAGCACTGCCGGTGGCGCGCGCCTTTGTCGAGGCGGCGGTCCGGGGGAGGGCGGCGAAACGGCGCGCCGAGGTCATAGTGCTGAGCGCGATCGAGGCCGCAGGTGCGGCGCGGGTGCTGGAGCTGCCGATGGGAATGCCCTTTCGCGCGGCGGTCGAGGCGGCCGGGGCTGACCATCTCTTGTTCGTGGTCCATCCGCGCAGCAGCGACTGGACGCTGACCACCATCCGCAAGAGCGGCGACAGCTTTGAAAGCCGCGCCGATCTGCCTGCGGCCTGGGCCGGGCTGACCGATGCCGCGCTTGAGGCGGCCTGCGGGGTCAAGGGGGCCAAATTCTGCCACAACGCCCGGTTCATCGCGGTGGCCGACACCCGCGCGGCGATCCTTGAGATGGCGGAGCTTGCGGTCGCTGAGGCACAGCGGCCTGCGGCGTAAACCTTGGGTGCGAGGTGGCGCGGCATGGTCCGTGTCTGGGGCAGCCCGGTTGTCAGCTCGTGCTGTGGAAAAGGTCAGCGTCCCTGTCTAATTGTTTCGCGCGCGAAACATTCGGACAGGCAGGCTGATACTTTTTCTGGGCGTTGCAGAGCGTGCGGGCGCGGATATCTGGTAAGACCGCAACGGATATTTCTGTGAGGTTAACAGACTGGGCGACCAGACTGGGCAACCAGATTAGGCGAACAGATTAGGCGAACAGGCGCCGACACTGGCGCCGGCCTGCGGGCGCATCGGTGGCGCGGTGATCCTGCGACGGGGCGCGGACAGGGTTTCACGCCTGCACAAGGGCGCGCTTGGCCGGTCGCGCCGTTACTTCGAAAAATCCATCGGCAGGCTGAAGGTCATCTGGCTAAGCGTCAGCTGCCGGGGGGCGGCGGGGAAATTTGCGGCGCGGGCGACGGCCTGAAGCGCGGCCTGATCCAGCGCGGCATTGCCGGAGGATCTGGCGATCCGGTGGCTGATCAGCTGACCGCTGCGGGCAACGGTGAGACGCACCACCACCCGCCCGTTGCCGCGCGCGCCTGACGGGTAGCGTTTGCGCCGTTCGATACGGGCGCGGATCTTGGCCCCCCAGATCGCCTGAAGCTTGGCCTGTCGACCGGCCTCTGCGGTGGCAGCTGCGGAGCTGCCCGCCTGACCCGCCTCGGCGCCGCCGCCCGATCCGGCAGCGCGCTGGGCATCGCGCCCCGATGATCTCTGTTCGGCTTTGCGGGCGTTTTGCGGTTGTGGCTCCGGCTTGGCGCGTGGTTTTGCGCGGGGGCGCAGACCGGGATCGGGCTGTGGTCGCGGCACGGTCTGCGGTGGCGCTGGCGGCGGCGGCGGTGGTGCGCTGTCGACGTCGAGCCTGTCAGCGGGGGGCGGAGGGCTGATCGCGAGCTGCCGTGCGGCGCTGGGCGCCTGCGCCAGGTCGAACTGCGGTATCACGGGGGCCGAAGGGGCGGTCTGTGGCGGGGTCAGATCGGTGTCGATCCGGGGCTGGGTCTGCGGCGGGCGCTCCCAGGTTTCGACCATCTCGACCACGGTGGCGCTGGCGGCCTGAACCGAGACGAGAGCATCGCCGCCGGCGCCGCTGGACTGGGCGCCGGATCTGGGGGCGCTGGCAAACAGGGCAACGTGAATCACCGTGGCGATCCCGGCAAAGACAGTGAGTTCGGCGGCGCGTTTCATTGTGGGCGCACCACCAGTTCGGCGCGGCTGAGCCCGGCGGCGGCCAGCTGACGCAGGATCCGCGCCAGTTCGGTTGCGGGCAACCGGGCATCGGCGCGCAGCTGAATGGTTTTGCCGCTGGCGTCGGCAAGTCGGCTGAGCGCGGCGGTGCCTTCGTGGCCGTCGAAGCTCAGCCGCCCGGTAGCGTCGATAAAGAGCACGGCATCGGATGTTGGCTCACCCTCCAGCGCGGCGGCGGGCGGGGTCACCTCGAACGGGTCAGGCTGGGCGAGCCGCGAGGTCATGAGGAAGAAGATCAGCAGCAGAAATACGACGTTGATCATCGGCACGATGGATTCCGTGCGCATCCGGCGGGGGGGATCGGTCAGGTCCACGGGGTCTCCTCAGTCCACCAGCACAAAATTGCTGAACCCGGCCTGCCGCAGCAGGGTGGTCACATCGGTGATCCGCTGCACATCGGCCTGATCGCGCCCGCGCAGCACCAGCATGTCACCGGGGCTGTCCATCAGCAGGGCGAGCGCCGCTGGCAGGTTGCTCTCGGCCACCGGCTGGCCGTTGAGATCGAGATTTCCGGCACCGATGCCGATCAGCCGGGGCGGGCCGTTGTAGCTGCCGCCCTGACCCGCAAGCGGCAGGTCGAGCACCGCATCGGTGCCAAAGCGGGAGGCCAGCATGAAAAACACCAAGAGCAGGAACACCACGTCGATCATCGGCGTCAGGCTGGGTTTGCGTCGGGGGCGCTGAGCTTGGGTGAGGTGCATCGGCTTACTCGGCGGCCAGTTTCAGTGATGGCGGCTGGTGGGCGACAAAGATGCGGGTGGCGCTGTCCTCAAGGTCTCGGCGAATGCGGCTGATCACGGATTCGAACCAGGTGAGGGCGGCGGAGGCGGGAATGGCCACACCCATGCCGGCCGCAGTGGTCAGGAGCGCCTCCCAGATGCCGCCGGCCAGCAAGGCGGGATCGGCCTTGGACCCGGCGGCCTGCAAGGCCTGAAAGGCCGCGATCATGCCGAGAACCGTACCCAGAAGGCCAAGCAGCGGGGCGATGGTGGCGATCAGCTCCAGCGCGCCAAGGCCAGAGCCGGCGGAGGCCAGATGCAGCTTGGCGACGCGGGCGGTTTCTTCGCGGGCGCGGTCTTCGGGCAGGGTGTGGACGGAGGCCAGCGCGGTTGCGACCACTTTGGAGCGGATGCCGCGACGGCCCCGGACGATATCGCGGGCGATGTCCGGTTCGCCGCGTTCAAAGGCGGCGACAGCGCGGCCGACCTTGCCCCGGGACCAGGCGCCGATCAGCGCGAGCCGCCAGATCTTCCACAGGATCAGCGTCAGCGTGATCACCGAAAGAGCGGCAATCACCCAGATCGAGGGACCGCCATCACGCAGGAGCGCCATGGCCTGCGCGGTGGCATCGCTGGCGGTCTGCGCAAGGCGCTGCTGTTGCGCCGGGGCGGCGGCATCCGCGGTCTGCGGCGCATCAGGTTGCGGTGCCGGTGCTGCTGCTGGGGCTTGCGCGGCGGAGCCTGTGGTCGCGGGGATCTGCGGCATCACCGATGCCGCGGCATCGGCTGCGACCTGCGGCACCGGCGGGGCGGGAGGGGTTGGCGACACCGGCGCCTCCTGCGCGGCGACGAAGGCGGGGATCAGCAACAGCGCGGCAAGGGCCGCTGGTCTGCGGGTGGTCATGATGGGCTCCAATTGGCGGCGATATAGCTTTGTCCGGGGGCGGCGCGCACAGTGGCAAGGAACGATGCCGGGGGGCTGGCCATGGTTTGCAGGGGGAACAACGGGTTAGCGGTCATGATTGGCCTCTCCCATTCAGGGATCACACGTGGGCTGGGCGGCAATCCGGTCAGGCTCCAGCGCGCCATGCCGCTATGACCGGACGGCGGAGAGATCGCTGCCATATCCTTTGCGCAGCGCATAAGGGCGGAGACCTGGCGCAAGGCTCGCCGGATCAGGATCCGCTGCGGGCGGCGGCGGGCGCTGTCATTTGAGGGTGGGGGATTGCCCTGTGTCACATGTCTCTCCAGCCATCGGCACAGGGTGCCGCCGTGTTGATCGGTGTCGTGATCGAGAATGGCTGGAGCCCTGCACCGCTGAGGTGCAGAGTCTTGCTGGATGGCGCATCATCCGCTGCGCCCGGGGTCAGTTATTTAACCCTAGTTCTTTTGTCAAGTTAAGCGCAAAGGCTGCCGCAACGGCGTCTGTCGCCAGAGCGCCCCGGCAACCTTCTGGCAAACTTTTGGCCAGCTCCCGGTCTGCGCGCCGGAAACGCCGCCGCTATCGGGCAGATCCTGATGGTGCCAATGACTCATAAGTTTGCACACCCAATCGATTCGCATCGGCGTGACGCTGCAAAAATATGTTATTAGTCAATTGGTTATAGCTTTTTCTTCTGCTCGTTGAGGCATAAGTATGCACAGCAAACACATAAGCATGCACACCCTTAGCCAAGAAAAAGGGCCCGCGAATGCGAGCCCTCGATGCAGCCTTTGATTTTGCCGCGTCTGCTATGTCTTGTTGATTATCTCTAGGAGCTTCGCCCTCTCGAAGATGTCCCGGTAGTCCGGTGCGGTGAAGGGTGATAGGCCTTTGGGGAGACGGGAACCCCTATCGTACGCTTTCGTGAACATCTTGAGTGTGACAACATCCTTTCCGCGCATCCGACACAACGCGAATGCCCTAATCATGAGCTCAATGACCAGTCCCCAGCGTGAGCAACATGCAAAGTCCAGCCGCTCCAGGAAGTCGACATCCACAACCGCCTCGACATCGACCTCAGCAAGTTCGGCATAAGCATATACAAGTTTGTTCAGCTCGATCATGTCAGGGTCCTTGGCCGGGTCGGCGCTCTTGCCAAGGCTGATCTCATCGAAATGAACCGGTGTCAGCAAGTGGGATAGCTGCTCTTCGGAATGCACATATGTCCCAAGGGCTGGGACACCCGACAAGACCAGTATCAGAGGCCATTCGGGTTCTTTCATCAGGGACTTGAAGCTATCCAAGAAAATGCGGTTCGACTTGGAACCAGGCGTGAAGACGTGTTGGCACTCGTCGTAGTAAAAGCCTATCACGCCGAGTTCGCGACTGTGATGGCGCACGAGACGCCAGATTTCGCTTTGCGTCCGCCTGGGAGAGGCGCTGTACCCGAGCTTTTCGAGCGTCTTTTGCCCAAGGTCCTTCCAGCTGACCGAACCATCGAGTTTGCAATAGAGTATTTCTCCTGGCCTTCCGTTGGGCATGAGGGTTTGACTGTCGTTGAATTCTTTGATGAGCTTGATCGTTTCCGAAGTCTTCCCCACCCTGGACTCGCCCGTAACGACGAGGCCACGGGCTTCAAAATGGCCTCCGTTGCTGGCCTTGATGAAATAATCGGTCACACACTCAGTGAACGCTTCGCGGAGAACGCTGGCCCGCGGGAAGCTGTAGTGCGCATCCTGCAGGTCGCGCGCCGCGCTCACGCGCTTGTCGTCAATAAAGCCCATGGAAATTTCCTCTGGTTGTAGAGCAGCTATTGCCTCGGATTCCTTGTGTTTTTACGGTGGCGGGAAGTTATGAGAACTCACCGCCATGATCTGGGCGCCCTAGGCGGCGGGGCTTCTTCGTACGTTGAGAAGACCGCTCGACCGGAGTCTGTTGGGACGTGATGTCGGCCGGCGGCAATGACGCGGGCGGCGTCGGTTCCTGATCGATCACCTGGGCATTGCCAATGGGCAGAACACCTGGACCTGAGTCGCAATTCGCCAAGCTGCCAGGAGCAACGGTGTTCGATGGCACTGGGGTTGACACAATGCGTGAGGCCGAGAAGAGAACGCGCGCCTTGGCTTTTGCCTCCTCGATCGTGACGTAGCTGCGCGGCAATCGCCGCTCCACACCAATTTTCTTCAGTAGCTCAAACCTTTCGATCCGAACTTTCGCGATCCGATCTTCGTAGAGGGCAGTCGTTTCAGGATCTTCACGCCGATAGCTTTCCATCAGTTCCAAGAACTCTGAGACTGTGAGGTCGGCGAAAACCGTGGTCTGGAGGGCAAGGCGAAACAGGGTCGATCGCCCGGGAATTACCGCGGTGGCAAAGTTGAGGTTGTCGGGGTCGATAAAAACCGACACCTTGCCTGGCCAATTATCGACTTCTTGCTGGAAGGTATCGGAGGAGTAGAAAAGACCTGAGAGAACCCGTACACCCTCGTCGTTGGGTTTCAGATCAAATTTCCAGCCGAGGTGGACGCGGCGCCGATCCTCATCAGCAATTTTAAAAATCCCGCGAGTTGCGTTGATCTCCTTATAGACTTCGGCGGGCCGCCTGCCGCCCATGCCTACCCCCATGTGCCGAAGAGAAGGATACTCGTCGATGAAGAACTTGGTGAGGATTTCGTACAGGAGATCGACGTCCAGCACACCGGCAGCGTTCGCATCGTACCCGGGCAGTTCGCCTGGCTTGCGACCTGTGTATCCATGCAAGAGTTTGAACAGCATCGACTCCGTGGTGCCGAACATGCGCTCGACGTAGGGTTTGTCCGCTGCCGCATGAGTGCGAACATCAGTTATTGCTGCGCCGACGCCCAGAAGAGCTGTCTTTACTACCGAATTCCTCAGACCAGAGCCGTTGTCATTGCGTACCATGCCCAACGACAGGGCTGGCATGGGATCGCCCTCGCACCCGTAGATGCGCTTTTCCCGGGTCTTGTCGCGCGTCGCCATCCGTAAAAGCTGAAGCGTCGCCTCGGCCTTAGGCTGGTCGCTGATGACCCACGCAAGCGGCATCCGGGTCGCAACATCCAACAAGACGAGGATGCAGAAGCGGCGGCGAATTTCCTTGTCCGCCCACTCCATCGCTGATTGCAAGTTTTCAGAAAGGCAGTGCCAGTATCCCTTGGTTTTTGCCGAGGTTACAAGAGAAGGCTTGCATTCGTCCATTTCGCAGAACTCTGCGATCATCAGGGCGCGGAGGTCGGTACTGCCACGTCCGCGCTTGTTGCGGACGAAGCGCTCCCCTTTCGTGGCGACGAGATACTCGGTCGGGGTCAGGAGTTCTTTGCGATGCCTGACCAGTGCCATCTGCGAGGGAACGGAAAGGGCATTCAACTGGTTCAGCGCCCGGGTCTCGTTTTCCCGAGTCACGAGCGCTTCCAGGTGGGCGAGAACATTCGCAGGCGCCCTCCCTTTAAGATCGAGACCCATCTCTTCCCAAGCCTGCGTCATCAGCTCCTTCAGGCGCCAAGGCAGCCGGGATGTTTCATTACCCTTGAGATGGTCTAGAGTTGCTAGTGCAGCAATCGGATCGTCGTCGTCCGGCAATGCCTCAAAGATGTCGTGGTACTTTTTGAGTGTACGCCCCTTATAGAGGAACCAGGCCTTCTGGCAGCCGCCCTTGATCTTGCGTGTACCGAGGTGAACGCGTTCTCCAAAAATTGCCTCAACGATCGGACGAATAAACTTCCGGTTTTCAACCTTGTCGAGTTCTCGGATTGAGAGCCTGAATGTCTTGCGGCCTTCAATCGCAATGCGTTGGGTCTGGAGCTGCCGGACCGCGATACAAATGGCGTAGTGGAACCGGCCGTATTTTTGCTGGTCTTCCGACAGCTGAGCCGCGACCGAGAGCCCTTTCAGCCGCAACGAGGCACTTCCTTGGGGAGTGATGCCGGGGTTCTCAAAAGTCATTGCCCCGGATCTGGCGAGTTCTGCCAACTCCGCAAACCCCATGATGTTGACACCGCCAGTGATCGGCTCGGCAAGCTCGTAGCCCGTGTCACTGACCTTCGACACCACCAATTCACGCCCGTGCAGAGAGATTTCCGTTCCCGTGGGGAAGTTATATCTCGGTGCGACAGTCACTGGGCCACTCCAATACGGGACCACTCAGCGATTACATTGTCGAGATTAGCGACAAGCTTTCTGCGGGCAATCAGGCGGTAGCAGGAGCGGAAGACACAGGATTGCGGAAGATTGATTTGGGGAAACAGATCACGCATAAGCCATAGCCTTGTGTGGTTGCGAGCTGTCCACAGGACTATGTCATCGGTCTCATCATCCGGCTGCTGGATTGCTTCATGCAGCCGGAACAGATTCTCCCGCCGCTGGCGCGAATAGTCACCCGCGTTCACAACGATCATGTCATCTGCTGCATCTCGAGGTGTTGCCGCCCTGATCGCCTCGATGTCGCGCCATGTTTGCGGCTTCGACAGGCTATCGCTGTTCCGCACAAAGATAAGCCGCCGGCGTCCATCGACAAAAGTTGCAAGGAGGTCGTGGGTATACCGCCTTTTCTTGCCAAACGCGTTTGTGTACGGGACGGTGAGGGGCTGAAAGCGCAGATCATGGAGATCTGGGGCTATGAGCAATTCATGCGCAGATGCAACCTCTGCGGCGCTCTCCCCGATTCCCACTTTGGGCTTGTAGCCATTCGCGGCGGTTCGGTAGGTAACCCAGACCCGATGGGCGACGGAGCTTCGGAAGCTCGGCGTGCGCTTGCCGTCGAAGGGCAAAACGCCATGGATGTTGCCCAGAGTGATCTTGGACTGCCGGGGCAGTTTTGCCGGTGAGTGGTTCCAGCTGTCGTGGTCGATGACCTGATCGGAAGGCATAATTTCTCCATTCGCCGAAAACCGAGGAATCGACGTTCTGTACTTGGCCCCTTTTCGGGAAGAGCCGGATTGTTTGCGATTGAGATGAATGACCTGGATGGGTGAGCATTCACGGGGACTGCGTTGGATGTCCTTTGCTGAACACTTTGGACACTGCAGCTTGGTGACAACGGCCCAAATTAGGAAGGGCACGCCCAGCTTCCACTATGCGCCCTGCAGGCTCGTGTTCTGCTTTCTACTTATGCGCATCGGTTGGTGAGGTACTCCTTTCAGGTCAGACGCAGCTACGACACATGTTAACAGGGTCGGCGAAATCCCACATGAGCGCCGAAATGTCAATAAAAATGTTTATTTTCAGGGGCTTAACTTGGAAATCAAGCGCCTGTCATTTTTTCGCAAATTATTTCAAGGGTAGGTTCCTCTCGCGCAAGCCTGCTGTCTTGTGGTTGCAAACGTAGAATAGCAACGCGCATTGGAGCTGTGAACCAGGCCGGCTGACGCGGCTGTGGATCCGCTATCTCGTTAACTCAATAAGGCGGCACGGTGGGCGCGTGTGCAGCAGCGCACTCTTCGCTTCGGGATAGGACTTGGTTGTAGACCCAAAGGTATTCTGCGGTGCGGTCTTTGCGGATGATGGCTGGGGTTGAATGGGGAGCTTCCGAGAGGATACAACTTCCAATCAATCCGCCTTGGGGTAGCCCCAAATCGACCAGGAGATTTTTCTTCATCTTGAAAGTGGCGGCGTAGCTAATCCCGAGCTCATCCTTCAAGCTGTGGCCGGTCGGGTAACCCAACTTGAGACTATTCGCATTGTGCCAAATCAGAATCTCGGCGGCGCGAAACCAGTTCTGGAGGGTCACATGGCTTCGATGCAAAACGCTGCCGACCTGAGGGGAAAATTGGTAAAGGCAACTCTTGCAGCAGAAAATCTTCCGCTTCTCCAAGTGGCCGGTTTGCTTGCTGCCGCACTTCGGACACTGAACGCCGTTGGGCCAACGTCCCGCAATCAGCCGGTCCCGACAAGCCGTCTCTGTGGGCCAAGTTACCCGTACCCCGAGCTCGGGCAGACGCAAGTACAGCTGCATCCAATGAAGGCGTTTCGTTTCCTCTGGTGTCAAGTCTTTGCGCATGCCGCAGATGGCTAAGGAAACTCAGTGGCCGTGCCAACCGAATTCCATCCAAGCGAGGGAACAGCGACCGCTGATTACATAGTCGCATTGGCAGGCCTGCTGCTTATTGCGGCACTACAGGAAGTTCCGAAGCGGCCAGACCGGTTTTCGAGGGGACCTCGCAGCGCCGCCAGTCGACTATTTACCATACGGCTGTCCAAGCAGGTTTGTGCTTCTCGAAGTTTGTGCCCGCTGCAGCGACAAATTCGATCGATCACAAACCTCCTCGAACCTTCTTGGGCGCGTTTCATTACCGCATATGTTGAGCGCGGAACCCCCTCGAAGTGGCAATTACGATCCAGGCGAGGTTGTTGGGCAAAGTGTCTCAGAGGCATGATGCGGGTCACTTCTTTTGTTTTTGCCGATCCAAGTTATTGCCTTTATGCATAAATAACAAAGGCATATCTCCGTTTCGCAGTCACCCATGCCGATGTTGCGTACCGATTATTCAAGGACTCAGGCACAAGTCGTTCTCAGCAGCAGGTCTGGAATCTGCTATTCGATCCAGCACATGGTTTCCATGAGTGAAAGCGAAACTGCTGACAGCATCCAGCGGAAGAATGTCTGCGAAAAGCCACCCCCCGTCCTTTCCTTGGCAGCTCACCACCAGGTTTGCGGCGTGCGAAAACTGAAACTTGCTCGCCGCCAGGGAGCACCACCGGTAGCTGGCGAGCAAGTAGGAATGCGAAATTTCGAACCTCGCTTCCTTTTGCGCCGATACTTCTCAAATCTCTGCACGCGCCGTGACGCCAATGAAAGTGGAGACGATCCTGGCTGCCAGAAGGACTGTCCGGATCAGCCAGGAGCAGCGCCGGAATTTGCGAAAAACTGATAAAAAACAAATGCATAGACTCGCCCCGCCAAATCCGCCACAAACCGGAGCACTACCGAATCAAAGTGGATTGGGCACACAGCGATGTTACGTTGTTCCACCCGCAACAGTCTCAAGAAGGGAGAGGGACGTGTCTGAGAAGGACAACTGCATTGCCGAGGATGCGCTGCGTATCATGGAAGCCCACTCTAAGGATTTTCGGCGGCCGCCCTGGAGCATCAAGAAGACGAACGTGGCCTGCGACTTCACCTCTGGCGGTGGATGGCACCCACTGTTTGAGTGCTTGAGCACGGACGTGGCGTAGATCATTCGTGGAGACGGTCTGACCGGTGTTATCAATTCCGATCCCGGTGCGCCGACTGGCTGAAGTTTCAGGTCTGGGATGGCTAATGTCTTGTGCAGATCATGAAATCGCTGAATGGCAAGCGCTTAGCTTGGCCGAAACCGCAAGCCGGGCCCGAAACATTGAGCAAAGTCCAGTTCAACGCACTTTTCGAAGAGGTCGATTGGACCCAGGTGACAGCATCAAACAGCCGCAAGCCCGTGTTCCTGTAAACCCAACAGCCAATCCTTTGTTCAGCGGCTGGAGCCTTCCCAGCGAACAGGCCAATTTTGCCAAAGGTTTTCCCCTGATGTCCCGCATCCCCTTTATCGAAGCCCGTTTTTTCAGCCCGGAGGACACCACCTACTCGCTGGAAAAACGGTTCGTGCAGCACCTGCGCGACCTGCGAAGCCGGAAGCTGCCAGATACCAGCGCTGGTGCGGAGGGCGAAGACAGCGGTGAAAGAGCCGCAAGGCGCCGCCACTCCACCAGCCCCAGCGAACAGGACAGAGCGCGGATCAAACGCCGTGTTGATCTTCTTCTTGAGCGCCGGAAGGCAGCTTCCGGCATGGGGCATCTCAGCCGGGAGCACCGGGAGCGGCTCTCTGTATTTCGGGATGGCGTCAGGCTGGTTGCGATCGCTACCGAACACCTGGCTGATGAACTGGCGGCTGAACTGCATGGGGAAATGCCCTGGATGGCTCCGGCGACGGAAGCCGTGTGGCATGCGATGCGCCGGTCCGTACGCGACGGTTGGCCGGGCCTGCGTCTGCCGCCCATGCTTCTGGATGGGCCGCCCGGAATCGGTAAGAGCCACTGGGCGCGGCGCCTTGGACAGTTGCTCACAGTCCCAACAGCCGTTGTTGAAGCTACCAGCGAGAACGCGTCGTTCGGCGTAGTCGGGTCGCAGCGGGGCTGGGGCAGTGCGTATCCGGGGCGCGTGCTGGAAACCATTCTGCAGGCGGGCGTAGCAAACCCGATCCTTGTCGTGGATGAAGTGGAAAAGGCCGGGAAGGCTACGTCCAATAAGGGCCATACTTTTGGTCTGGCTGAGGCGCTCTTGCCGTTGCTCGAACCCATGACCGCGAAACGCTGGAATTGCCCTTACTATCAGGTGAAGTTCGACATGAGCTGGGTGGGCTGGGTGCTGACGTCCAACAATTACCGCCTGTTGCCTGAACCGTTTCTCAGCAGATGCCCGCCTGTCCGGTTGCGCGAGCTCACACGTGCGGAATTAAGTGATTTTGTGCGGCGGGAAGGCGCTAAACGGCATCTTTCGTCTATTGCGGTCCAAGTTGTTACCGAAGCTGTTGACCGCACATGCCAATATGGGATGCGCATCGACCTCCGGATTGCATCCCGGCTGCTCCAGCGTGCTGAAGACCTGGAACGTCGACCTGTCTGTCATTGACCGTTGAAACTTTGGCCTGGTGCGGAAAAAGAACGTTGAAGAAGTCTCGGGTTCGTTCGTTTGGGTCGAAGGGCTCAATTCGCAGGCCGCGAAATTTGGAAAATCCTACAAGGCACGCCTGGTTGTCGCCTTAAGTCTGGCCGAACGAGGCAGCGCTACTGTTGCATTGCCGCCGTTCGTGCATTCTGCTTCATTTCTGAAGACTGAAGAACCGCACTGCGGGAGGAAGCCGGCTTTTGCTCCTGCGGCTACTGCTGACGCTGAAAACCCTCGCTACTGCAGCGCGAAACTTTCGGCAGCGCGGCGATCTTCCCCATTGCGGTCGTTTGGGAGGGAAACCGATAGTCTCTACAGATGCGAAGTGCATAGCGCTAAACTGCTCATGTTCAGAGATTTCCAACGAGTAGCTTCAGATAGGCAATGAGCCCGGCGCCTAGGGAAAGAAATGGGACGGCAGTTGCGGATAGATGGTTCTCAGACGTGTTCAGAGTCCGGCCATCTTTTTGTAGAGCGGTCGCGTGAGGAGATGAGCACCGCTCGCTCTGTTCGTCTGCCGTCCCAGGTGGCTCCGCCTTGTTGATCCCCAAACCAGGCGGAGCAGCCTGCGTGACATTTCTGGTCAGTTAAGCTTCCTGATTTGCCCGGGAGTCAGCCGGGCAAGGTAACTTTCCAGTTCACGCTTGACGATTGGTGTCAGGCGCGCCGGGCGCCTGTCTTGAAGCTTCGCCACCATCACAGCAGGCGGTTACTTTCACTTTGTGCCTCCGTGATTGTGTTTCCGGGACAATTAACCGCGGACAGATGAAGCGCGGTCCAGGGCATTGAAGTTCGGGTATTGGGGCCTACAGCTTGTTCAAAGGCACCTTCAAAACCTGATCGCCGGTTTCATTGGAGGGAACGACACCGGCTTTCATGTTGACCTGAATGGATGGGATTATCAGCGATGGCATGGCCAGTTGCGCGTCACGCCGGGTTCTCAGTTCGACAAAAACCTCGCGGGACTTGCCTTCTCCGACGTGGATGTTGTGGGCCTTTTGTTCTGCGACAGTGGTTTCCCATTGGATATCCCTGCCATTGGGCCCGTAGTCATGGCACATAAACAAGCGGGTCTCATCGGGGAGGGCCAGGAGTTTTTGAATGGAGTCATAGAGAATGCCCGCATCGCCACCGGGAAAATCGGCCCGGGCAGAACCGCCGTCCGGCATGAACAGCGTGTCACCCACAAAAGCCGCATTTCCGGTGATGTGCGTCATGCACGCGGGCGTGTGGCCCGGTGTGCTGATTGCTGTGACTTTCAGCCTGCCGATGGAGTAGCTGTCACCGTCGGCGAAGAGCCGGTCGAACTGGCTGCCGTCGCGCTGAAACTCAGTGCCTTCATTGAACAGTTTGCCAAAAGTGTGCTGAACTACAGAGATGTTTTTACCGATCCCTATCCGGCCGCCCAGTTTTCCCTGGATGTACGGAGCCGCGGATAGATGATCTGCATGCACATGGGTTTCGATGATCCACTCAAGGAGGAGGTCATGCTCCTGAATGAAATCGATGATCTTGTCAGCGCTTTGATAAGATGTCCGGCCCGCCGCATAGTCGATGTCCAGGACAGAATCGAAAACGGCACAGGACTGTGATCCTGGATCACGCACAACGTAGCTGATCGTGTTTGTCACCGGATCGAAGAAGGAATGAACCTCGGGATTAGTACTGAGGCCGGATCGCTCTTGCATCAGAATGTCCTCGCGCTGGTTTCGGGATGGCGCTGGCGGCGGTTTCAGAACCGGCCGCCAAGTCAGGTTCAGGCACTTTTACCTCAGGCGACCTCGAGCTCATCATTGTCGATGGCAAAGCGCGCAGTCTTGGGGTCCGCCTTGAATCTTGCTTCCAGTTCCTCGAGGCGGCCCGTCAGTTCATTGACGCAGTCGATGATGAAGTTCACTTTTTCATCGCTCATCAGATAGCTGAAGTTGAGGCGTACCCAACCGGGTTTTTCCAGTTCATTGCCCTGCTGCAGCGAGCAAAACAGCTCTTCGGATTTTTCTGAGTCGATGTTGAGGAGGTAATGCGCGTACGGGCCGGCACAGGCACAGCCGCCGCGGACCTGGATACCGTAAACGTCGCTCAGCATGCGTGTGAACAGCTGATGATGGAACCTTGTTCCGTCCTTGCGTTTGACCAGGAATGAGAAGATCGGCAGGCGGTTTTCGTGTTCAGTTCCAAGTAAAACCAGTTGCGGGTTCTTGCGCCAGGCATCGATTGCCATCTTGTTCATTTCCGCCTCGCGCGCGGAAATGAACTGTTGGGTGATCACGTCTTTGACCACAAAGGCAAGTGCTGCGCGGATGTCGCCGACAACATTGGGTGTACCTGCTTCTTCCCGGGAAGCAAGGCTGCTGGTGTAGTGATGTTTCCAGGGCGAAACGAAAGTGACGGTGCCGCCGCCAGGCCAGGTTGGCACATCACTTACGACAGCGTTGTCGCGCATGATCAGCACACCGGTTGCGCCGGGGCCGCCGGGGAACTTATGCGGCGAGACAACAACCGCATCTTTCCGGCAGTCGGGCGCGGGGTTCATGTCGATTGGCAGATAGGGCGCTCCGCCAGCGTAGTCCCAGACGGCAAGCGCGCCATGCTTTTTCAGGAGCCGGGTCACGTCGTCCGGCTGTGTGATCACGCCCGTCACGTTGGACGCCGCCGAAAAGCTGCCGATCTTCACATCCGCATCCTGATGCTCGATCAGCGCGGCTTCGAGCACAGCCAGATTGGGGCCGCCCTCGGGGTTTTCCGGCACCTCGATAACGGTTGCATTGCTTTCGCGCCAGGGCAGGATGTTCGAGTGATGCTCGTATGGGCCAATGAACACGACAGCCTTTTTTGCCTTGTTCACCCCGAACAGTGCCACCAGCCGGTTCAGGCCCGCGGTGGCGCCGGAGCCGGTGAAAACAACCGAACAGCCATCATCTGCATTGGTCAGGCGGGAAATTTCGGCCCGCCCGGCGGCGCGAAGACGGGTGATGTACTGGCCGCAATAGGAGGCTTCGGTATGGCTGTTGGCGTAAAAGGGCAGGACATGCTCCCGCACGTAGTCCTCGACCTGGGACAAGGCCCGGCCGGAGGCGACATAATCGGCATAGGTGAGCTCAACGTCTCCGAACAGGCCGGGAATCCTGGCGCCGTCGCCGATGACGCCTTCACGCACCGATTTCACAACATCACCGGTCTTCAGCGAGTCTCTAAAAATTTCCATGGTCATGACGGCACCTCCTAAGTGAAGATTACTCACGGAGGCGTCAGGTTTTTATCTTTTTCATTGCGCTGTTCGAATAAATTTGCAGATTATGACAACATGGCGGGCAAGAAATTAGATCAGAAAGGCAGGGAAATCCTGAACGCGCTGCAGGAGGACGGTTCGCTGCCGCAGCGGGAGCTGGCTGAAAAAGTCGGCCTGTCCCAGAATGCCTGCTGGCGCCGCCTGCAGAGCCTGACCGCGGCCGGAGTTATCAGCGGGTCGACGGTGAAGCTGGACCGCAGAAAAGTCGGGATGGAGCTTGTTGTCTTTGTGCTCATCCGGACGCGCCACCATTCTGCCGATTGGCTGAAAGAGCTGCGCCGGACGGTTATGAACATTCCCGAAGTGGTGGATTTCTTCCGGATCAGCGGCGACTGTGATTACATGGCCAAGGTGATAACAGCGGACATGAACAGCTATGACCGCGTGTATCAGCGGCTCATTTCCTCGGTGGAGCTGGATTCGGTCACATCCTATTTTTCGATGGAGACCATTGCCGAGCAGCGGCCCCTGAGGCTGTAGTGGGGACCGGAAATTACGGGGTTTCGGTCCCTGCAATTCACTCACGGCGCACCGGTTACGTTTCAGCTTGGCGGTGGCGCTGCTTTCCTGAAAAGTTCTGTGCCGGGCAAGGCATCAGCCTCGCCCGGCTGCCTGAGTGGTAGAGTGTGTTAGGTGCAGCAGTTTGCCTGCTTTGCTTCCGCTTCAGGTTCTTGAGACGAGCCGCAGCAGCCAGAGGATACGGTGGCTGCGTTTTCACTTTTCCCAGATGACCCGCAGCATCCTGCCGCATTTTCTTGCGCGGGGCTGTAGTTGCTGGCGGATTCCGGACTGCTGTCCTCGCTTCCGCAGCAGCTGGATGCTTGCTGCTGCGGGGCACCATAGATTCTGGCGGGATCCGGATCGGCTTCCAGTTTGCCGCCGCAGTTGAATTCTGCGCCGTCTTCTCCAATGCAGCAGGCAGGCGCGATCTGCTCAAGCGGCATCTCTGTGACAACTCCAGCCAGAGAGTCGGTGATTGAGTGGACTTGGGCATAGCCGGTCCGCATCAAGAAGGTCGGGGCCCGTCCATAGGACTTCATGCCGACAATGAAGAAATTCTTGTCCGGGTGGGACAGCTCCTCCACGCCATGAGCAGGAACAGAGCCGCATGAGTGAAGGTTCGGGTCAATCATCGGGGCAAGGAGGCGCGGGGATTCAACCACATCGTCAAGATCCAGCCGCAACTCGCGCAAGATGTCCAGATCAGCGCTGAAGCCGGTATTCACCACGATCCGGTCCACTGAAATCTCGCGGGGCTGGCCGGCGACCATGAGAGATACATTCAACTTGCCGTCTGCTTTTGTTATGCGTTCGACGCGCATCGGTGCAAGCAGCTCCAGTGAGCCGGCATCGATGGCTTCTTTTGCCGCTGTGCCCAAGGCCGCACGCTCAGGCAGTTCCTTGTTCAGGCCGACACTCGACAACAGTTTTTCCATTGTGTTGTGCCGAAGCCCCCAGAAAATCTGGGTGCTAGGATTGCCGCGGCGTAACTGCAGCAAATCGAGAACAACATTTGTTGCGGAATGCCCGCCGCCCAGAACCAGGGTTGATTTGCCATCATACAGCTTCCGGTCTGCACCGAGCGTATCCGGAATTGCATGGAAGATGTGAGTTTTGGCTTCCTCTTCCCCGGGAACCGGAAGCCCATCGGCGCCGATGGGGTTCGGATTTGACCAAGTTCCGGACGCATCAATGACGGCGCCAGCTTCGAGAACATGACGCACTCCATCAGCCGTCACATAGTGAACGCTGAACGGGGCATTATCGCGGCCTCTGGAGACTGACTTGCTCAGGCCGCGTTTTGAAACCGCGATAACTTCCGCACCGAAATTTATGTGGTCTTTTAGCAGGGTGATGGATGTTGCCGGGATCAGGTACTGGTCGACAAACTCCTGGCCTGTCGGGACGCTTTCCGCATCCGGCTGTGTCCATCCCGCATCGTCAAGCAGGGTTGTTACGGAGGGGTCAGTCATGAGCTGCCAAGGGGTGAACACGCGGACGTGGCCCCATTCCTGGATAGCGCGGCCCGCTGAATTGCCTTTCTCCAGGACAATAGGTGTCAGGCCTTTTTGTAGCAGCTGAGCTGCCGCTGCTATCCCAACAGGTCCAGCGCCAATGATGGCCACGACGTTGTCATTCTGTGTTTGCTTCATTATATTTCCTCGATGCATCGATCATCAAAGTTTCGGGTTAAAAAACCCCACTAAGCATTTGCCTGACAGGAGCATACCTGCAGGCAGTGAGACATTTATTTCCGTTCAGCAAAGGAGACTTGGGAATCTTACTGCCCTTTCTCTTTTGCCGAATAGACTTGCGATTGCAGCCAGACATACGCATTGATCATCGATGCATCAAGTGGGAAGCTCAAAAATGCGAAGAATACAGCTTGCCGACCCCACTAGCCGCCTGGTCAGCAGCTGCGTTCTCTCACAGTGAATTGCAGAAGGTTACTGAACTGAAACCAGCGGTGCAGCATCAATGGGCCCGACCCTAGAAGCCATCCTTTGTCCTGGCCCCGGGGAATTTGCGGGCCAGTTTCAAGAAGCCGGCCACATAGTCGATGCCGGCGTCTGGCTGCCGCAAACCCACATTGATGCTTTTGGAAAGCCCTGGTTTTCCGATCCTCACAGCCTTGACGGGAAGGCCTGCCCCGGTTTCGATGATCAGCCAGTCCGGTAAAACCGCCAGTCCGCGCCCCGCGGCAACAAGGTGGAGCGTCAGGTCGATGCTTTCTATTTCCACACGCCGCCTGGGGCGGCAGCCGGCCGGGATCAAGAAGCGCGTGTAGATGTCGAGCCGGTCCATGCTGACAGGTACGGAAATAAGTGTCTGATCAGTCAAGCTTGCAGGTTCGACTGCGGATTGCGCTGCCAGGGGATGATCGTGCGGCACCGCAAGCATGATCTCGTAGTCAAAAACCGGTTCAAACAAAAGCCCTGGCCTGGCCACCGGATCGGGGGTGATCAGCAGGTCAATTTCGTGCGTTTCCAGTGCTGCAATGCCGTCGAAACGGAATTCCGTGCGGATCTCCAGTTCCACGTCCGGCCATGCCGCCAGGTAAGGCGCGGTGACCTGCATCAGCCATCTCTCGCAAGGATGGCATTCCATGCCGACCCGGAGGACCCCGCGCCGCCCGGTTGCCATACCGGCCAGAACGGTTTCAGCATGTTCCAGCTCCGGAACAATGCGGTCGGCCAAATCAAGAAGATAGGATCCTGCCAGCGTGAACTCCAAGCTGCGGCCCTTTTTGCGCCAGAACTTTACCTGGTGAAACTTCTCCAGCTTGGCAACTGCATGGCTGACTGCCGACTGGCTGAGGCTCAGACGGTCTGCTGCTGCCGTGACGCTGCCCGCCCGGCGCACTTCGCGGAGAATGGCTAGATGATACCGGTCAAGCACTATGAGCATCCTGCATTGATTGATGAATTCATGCCATTTCTGTTCATGAATTGGCAGTGCTATCCACAGTCACAGAGCTGAAAGGAAAAGGACCCCGCCATGCGCATCAATGCAGAACTGGACCAGCCAGTTACCGTTCACGCCTCCTCCCTTGATTGGACCCCGAGCCCGGCGGCTGGAGTAGAGCGCAAGATGCTGTACCGCGAAGGCGGTGAGGTTGCGCGGGCGACGTCCATCGTCCGTTATGCGCCGGGAAGCGCCTTTCCTGCACATGTTCACAGCGGCGGCGAGGAAATCCTGGTGCTATACGGGACCTTTCAGGACGAGCACGGGGATTACCCGGCAGGCACCTATTTTCGTAACCCGCCAGGAACCTCTCACAGCCCTGCCGCGGTTGACGGCTGTACGATTTTTGTCCGCCTCTGGCAGTTCCGGGATGGGGATGCGGCACAGATTGTCCGTGTGCCAGGGGAGGGCGGTCCTGGTGAAGCACGTCAGGGTGTGAAATTGTCAAACACCCTTTTCGAGGACGGTGCAGAACGCGTCATGCTGGAAGAATGGGAGCCGGGCGTTGCTGTTGCAGTTGAAAACACGCGCGGGCTGGAACTGCTGGTGCTACAGGGAGAGCTTTCGGTGAGAGGAAAATGTCTGAAGGAACAGAGCTGGCTGCGGCTGCCGGCCGGTCACGGCATTGATGCCCAAACAGGGGATGCCGGCGCAACCGTCTGGATCAAGGATGCGCCGTTGCAGCATCCGGACGTATTGCAATTGCCTGCCTGATCAAGCGCGCGAATGGGGTACGAAGACACTGATGGACACCAAAGTTGCGATCATTGGCGGCGGCCTAGCCGGCCTTAACGCCGCCCGTCTCTTGGATCAGGCCGGTATTGATTACCAGCTCTTTGAAGCACGGGACCGGCTGGGCGGGCGCATTCTGACTGTGAACGAAGCAGGCAGCACCGATGAGGATGGTTTCGATCTGGGGCCATCCTGGTTCTGGCCGCGGATGCAGCCAGCAATCGGCAGCCTGATAGAGGAGCTGGGGCTGCCGAGTTTTGCCCAGCGTGCGGAGGGCGACGTGATATTCGAACGCATGTCGCGCGAGCCTGCGCTGCGCTACCCTGGGGGGCGCCAGGAGCCGGTATCCAGGCGCCTTGAAGGGGGAACAGGCTCGCTGGTCCGTGCCATTGAAGGCTTGCTGGCGGGTGATCGGGTTCACCGGGGCGCGCGTGTTGCTGGCCTGTGCTTGCTGGACAATGGGGTGGAGCTGACAATTCAATTCCAGGATGGTGCCGGGCATAAGGTCAAGGCTAGTCACGTCATTGCCGCGCTGCCGCCGCGCGTGCTTGCATCATCCGTGCGGTTTACGCCTGATCTGGAAGAAAATGACCGGCGGCTATGGGACAGCACGCCAACATGGATGGCGCCCCATGCCAAGTTCCTGGCGGTATATCAGCAACCGTTCTGGCTGGAAGCGGGGCTCAGCGGAACGGTACAGAGCATGGTCGGTCCGATGGCGGAAATACACGACGCCACCACCGCTTCGGGCAAGGCAGCTCTCTTCGGCTTCATTGGAATCGGAGCCCGGCAAAGGGCGCAGATGGGGGACAGCCGGCTCAAGCAGGATTGCCTGTTGCAGCTTGTGCGCATTTTCGGCGAAAGGGCGGCTGTGCCGCAGACCGCGCTTATCAAGGACTGGGCAGCTGATCCGCTGACAGCGGCTCCCGCAGATCTGGACAATAGCGGGCACCCAGCGGGCGCATCCGCTTGGGTTAACGGCCCTTGGCAAGGGCGCCTGACGCTGGGCGGCAGCGAAAGCAGTCCCAAAGAGGCCGGGTATCTGGCTGGAGCGGTAGAATCTTCCGGGCTAGCTGCACAGGCTGTGCTGGAAGCATGAGAAAAGCGTTCTGGCGTCAGTGGTGCGGAATGAATGAGGCCTGACCCTATCAGGCAGTCAGAAATCCTGCACATATTCACCCAGCCGCATGCCCTGCACGAAAGTTGCGGGGCTAGGGAGGCTCGCAAGGTTGCCTGCGTCAGCGAAATTTAAAGTCAGCAGAGAAGGGTTCCAAAACTCTCCAGCGAAAACAACTCCTTGGGTTCCCGCACGCCGCGCAGTTCATGGCTGCCGAGGCTGGAAAGCTTTATGCTTTCAACGGTGAGGCTCCGCGCGAAGGCTTCGGAAATTACAATGTCCCGGTTCAATTTGCGGCACATGCCCTCTATGCGTGACAATTCGTTCACCGCAGGTCCGGTAACAGTAAAGTCGAGACGGTTTGGCGAGCCCACATTTCCATAATGGACTTCTCCCAGGTGGAGGCCAAGGTATAGGCCGGTTGCGGGCAGGCCTCTGTCCCGTCTTGCAGTTGTCAGCCTGGTGATTTGCCGCCTGAGATGTTCGGCCGCATGGGCTGCGGCACAGGTGCTGAGCGCATCGCTGCCTTTGTCGAAAACTGCGAGCACCCCGTCGCCCATGAATTTGAGGATATTGCCACCGTACCTGTGGACACTGTCTACCACGCATTCAAAATAATCGTTGACCATATTCAATAGCTGGACACCTCCGGAAACCGTGATTTTCTGATGTACGGAGTAATATGAGCAGCCCTGGGGGGCTGCTACTGCGGCCTGATTGGCTTAGCGCTGTAGGTTCGAGGGACGTGAGCCGTCAGGCGGGCGCAGTTCGGCTGAGAAGCCATCGCAATCGGCCGATGTTGTAGACCATGTTGGCCAGAGTAATTGTCGCCTTGGCACGGGCCAGGCCGATGGTTCGGATGATCAGGCCCATGCGATCCTTCTGATGTCCGAAGACGTGCTCGACCTTGGAACGCACGGCTGACTTACGGCCATTTGCCCGTGAGGTCCGCCGTGACATCGGGCGGCTGCGGGGCTTCTTTCGGTGGATCTCGCTCTTCATCCCGTTCGCTTGCAGCCACGCCTCGTTCTGAGCCGACCGATACGCGGTATCTGCCCAAACCCCGCGTCCGGTGTTTGCCGTCTGGACCAGTCCCTCGCGCAATCGGGCACCATCATGCTGGGCCGCGTCGGTGACGATCTGACGGCGGATAATCCCATTCTGGCGATCAATGGAGATATGGCTCTTATAGCCGAACATCGGGATCGCGAGGTCGACCGGTTTACTGCCGTCCGCACGCGGCTTTGCCTTGGAGTACTTGACCGTCCAGCGCGCGTTCGTGTCCTTCTGCGCCGCCTTTGCAGGCTTGTCCGGCCAGATCTCCTGCGCGGTTTTGCCAGCTTTGATGGCCGCCTTCTCGCCGTCCGAATTGCGCTGGCGCGGGGCCGCGATGAGGCTTGCATCGATGATCTGTCCGGCGCGTGGGATGAAGCCCGCCTGGTTGATTGCCAGGTCGAGTTCCCGGAACAGCCCGTCGAACGCATCAGCCTTGATCAAGGCCTCGCGAAAGTCCCAGAGCGTGTTCGCGTCCGGCACTGTGTCGGCGATCCCGAGACCGCAGAACCGCATCCAGCTGAGCCGGTCCCGAACCATTCGCTCGGTTCCCTCGAGCGACAGTCCATGCAGGCTCTGCAGCACCAGCATTCTGAACTTCAGCACAATGTCCAAAGCCGGTCGACCGCCCTTGGAACTACGCGGCCTGCCAGCCGCGCACTCAAGAATTGGCCGGAAGCGCTCGAAATCCACAGTGGCATTCAATGTCTCCAGCGGATCGCCACCCGCCGAGATCTCCGCCAGCCGGTCATCAACGCTCCAGAAGCCTGCTTGCCTCGACATGGCCGCCTCCCCGTTACGCGGGAAGTGAATCACGTTATCCGCCGATCAGCCAGAGGTTTCCGGAGGTGTCCAGCTGGTCGCGCGGAACCTCGTCGGAAATCTTGGTGAATCCTTGCAAGTCAGACGACCAAAGTGCCGCCTGTATGCTCTGTCCTGCACCTCTTTCGATCTGACCGTTGAAAACTGTTTCGGCTGCATTTTTCCCAAGATAGGCCCGGACAACATTACGGCCGATCTGCTGGTTGGATGAGGTCTTGATCACCAGGGCGAGCGTTTGCGCGATCCGCTTGATCACCTCCAGATGCCAGTCTTCAAAGCCGCCCGGCCGGTCGGTTGCCCAGGATGTCAAAAAAATGCGGGCAGGACCCAGGCTCATTCCCGTTCCCAAGGAGATCCGCAACGCGAAATAGTCCGTTCCGCCGTCCTGCTGCAGTTTTTCCAGCAAGGGGAAACAGCCGTATCCGCTGATTCCGAAGAGCGGGTATCTCAGGCTATCAGCCTTCTGGTAGATCAGTTTGTAGAAAGGAGTGCGGGAAAAATCGGTTCCGGCTTCTTGAGACGCGCGCAGCCAGCTTTCTGTCTTAATACCGCCTCCATCCCGGGTCCAGAGATGCAGATAGCCACCGATTGTCGGGTGCAGCACTGGCTGAGAGGCATTGAATCTGACAAGGGGCACACCCGCTTCAAGCAAACGCCTGCAAGCGCGTTCAAGCACCGAAGCCTCACCAAATTCGCTGAGTGCATCCTCAACAATTGCATGGGCGATACGGGAGATCTTTTCTTCAGTCATTTGACAGCTCCGGCTTGCCTGGTTCTTGGGCCGATCGGCATTCAGGCCCTGAGGGGGGCACATCTGTGCTCCCCCGGTGAACGCATCCGCAGGTCCGGGCTCAGCCGTTGGAAGCCTGCACGGGCCCGTCCTGCTTGACCCATTCATCAAATCCGCCGGCCATATGCATGACCGGGGACATGCCCATATCCATCGCCAGTTTGGCCGCCAAAGCGGAACGGCCGGCAGCGGCGCAGTAGAACACATAGGTCTTGTCCTGGTTGAAAACGGGTTTGTGGTGCGGGCTGTCTGGGGCGATCTGAAACTCCATAGTGCCGCGTGAGCAATGAACGGCGCCGGGGATAAGCCCGGTCCGCTGCACTTCAGTGCCATCGCGAATATCAACGAACACGTAGTTGCCGTCGGCGTATTTCTCCTTTGCTTCGTCAATCGGCATGACGGCAACCACGCTGTTTGCTTCAGTCATCAAGTCCTTAAGGCCTTTGACAAATTTCTGGGCCATGATCGTCTCTTTCATTGTTGATGTTTGGTCGGCTTGTGCTTTTGCCGGCTGCTATTTTCTCGCACCCCGTTGCTTTCTGAGCCCTCGAAAGTGCGTTCATCCTTACGGTTAGAGGAATTTCACCGACTCATATTGACAAAACCGGGTTATTAGTTATTTTCGTCTCATGACTATTTCAAGCTCTAACGCACGCGCTCTTGCCGCCCTCGGTCACGACGCCCGCCTGGCCATCTTCCGTCTGCTTGTCAAAGCCGGGGAGGACGGGCTGCGGGTCGGCGACATCGCCGAACATCTGGGCCTGGCGGCCTCCACCCTTGCGCATCACCTTTCGACGCTGGTCGATGCCAGGCTGGTGGTGCAGGAAAAGCGCGGGCGCGAAGTGTACAACCGGGTCGACTATCCCGTCATGCTGTCTGTCGTGAACTTTCTGACGTCGGAATGCTGCGCGGGTGTGACCCTGACGGCAAAGGAGGAGACCGCTTGAGACGCAGGCGGCCTTTTCTTGGATTAAAAGAAACTACAAAACTGGTGGTTTGGAAATGACTAGCGCAACCGAAAACACCCCGAGGCCCGGCGCTGCCGCCTGGCAGTTCGCCAAGGACCAGCGCGTCTGGGCGGCCTCCGCGGCCATCCTTCTGCTGCTCGCTCTGTTCGACCCGGCGCAATCCGCAGACAGCGCAGCCTTCGCCGGTGCGGCCCTGGCCCATACGGCGCCATACCTGCTTTTTTCAATTGCCGTCGCGGCCTGGGCCGGGGCAACCGGCGCAGACAACCTGGTGGCAAAGGCCTTCACCGGTTCGCCGCTCCTGATGATCGCCCTGGGTGCGGTGGCTGGCGGGTTGTCGCCGTTCTGCTCCTGCGGAGTGATCCCGCTGATCGCAGCGCTTCTAGCGATGGGAGTGCCGCTGTCAGCCGTCATGGCGTTCTGGCTGGCCTCGCCGATCATGGACCCCTCGATGTTCTTCCTGACCGCCGGCGTGCTGGGTGCCGAATTTGCCGTGGCCAAAACCCTTGCGGCCGTTGGCCTGGGTCTGTTCGGCGGCCTCACAGTCCATCTGCTGAGCCACGGCGGCGCTCTGCAAGACCCGCTGCGCGACGGTGTCGGCAACGGCGGCTGCGGCGGCTCGAAAATGCGTGCGCCCAGGCCGGTGGTCTGGAAATTCTGGCACGAGGCGGAGCGCCGGGCAAAATTCGCCACGACAGCCTGGACCACAACCCTGTTCCTGGCCAAATGGCTGCTGCTGGCTTTTATCCTGGAAAGCCTGATGCTGGCCTGGGTTCCGGCAGAGACCGTGACCTCCACGCTGGGCGGTAAAGGCCTGCTGCCGATTGTCACCGCAACGCTGGTCGGTGTGCCTGCCTATCTGAATGGCTATGCGGCGCTGCCGCTGGTCGGTGGCCTGATCGAGCAAGGCATGGCGCCGGGAGCTGGTCTTGCCTTCCTGGTGGCCGGTGGCGTCACCTCGATCCCTGCCGCCATGGCCGTTTGGGCCCTGGCAAAACCCAAGGTCTTTGCCCTCTACCTCGGCCTGTCGCTCTCCGGCGCCTTTGCCGTGGGCCTGCTCTACCAGTTCTGGCACGCAGTCTGATCTACTACCGGCCCGGGCGCAGCCTCCGCCCGGGCCGGGCCACGCGCACCATGCGTAAAGCCGGCCGCAAGGCTTCAATAGAAGGAGGAAACTCATGACACGCAACACAGGTTTTCTGGGAAGGCGCGACTTCCTGAAAACAGGCGCCACACTTCTGACTGCCGGCGCCGCGGCTGCTCCGGCGGCCCTGGCGGCAGGCGCTGCAAAGGCCAGGGAATTCCCGGACAACATGCTCTATCCGGGCGCCGAAGATGAAGCCTACGGCAGCCCGTCGCAGCACGAGTCCGGTGTTGTCCGCAAGATTTTTCCGCAGCACGGGCAGTCAACGCTGACCGCGTCTTTCTCGCCCCTTCATGTGCAGAAAGGGATTATCACCCCTTCGGGCTTGCATTTCGGCGCTCACCACTCCGGCGTGCCGGATGTCGATCCGGAAACGCATGAACTCATCATCCACGGAATGACCGAACGCGCGCTGAAATTCAAAGCCAGCGATCTTCTGCGGTATCCGATGACGGGCGGGATCAATTTCCTGGAATGCGGCGGCAATACTGCGCCCAACGGCTATCACTCGGACCCGCAGCAGATACCGCTGCAATACCTATACGGCCTGCTTTCCGGCTCCGAGTGGATCGGCGTCCCGGTTAAGCTGCTGCTGCAAGAGGCCGGTATTGACCCAAAGGCCAAATGGGTCATTGCCGTTGGCGCGGATGCGGGTGGGCTGGCGCGCAGCATCCCGCTGGCGAAACTGATGGATGATGCGATCATCGCGCTCTATCAGAACGGCGAGCGGCTGCGCCCGGCGCAGGGCTACCCGATGCGCCTGTTCCTGCCCGGCTGGGAAGGCAACACCAGCGTCAAGTGGCTGCACCGGCTGGAAGTCACCGACCGCCCGGCATACACCCGCGAGGAAAGCCGCCACTACAGCGAAACTCTGGCGGATGGATCGATCGAAGGGTTCAGCATGTACATGCGGACCAAGTCGGTCATCACCTCTCCGGCAGTGGGGCAGACGCTGCACGACAAGGGTTATTACCAGGTGACCGGCCTCGCCTGGTCCGGCTATGGCCGGATCAGCAAGGTTGAGGTTTCCGACAATGGCGGCAAGACCTGGGTGCCTGCAGAGCTGGAAGGCCCGGTGCTCAGCAAAGCGCTGACCCGCTTCACCCTGCCTTGGCGCTGGAACGGGGATCCGGCGCGCCTGCAAAGCCGGGCAACGGATGAATGGGGCAACACCCAGCCCACCCATCAGGAATGGAAGAGCCGCTATCTTGAGGGAAGCCGCAACCATTACAACGCCATTCAGGCCTGGCAAATCGACGGACAGGGGGCCATCGCCAATGTCTTCTAATCATGTACTGGCGAGGGCTGCCGCAATTGTCCTGATGACGGCAGGTGCTGCCGCGGCACAGGACACGCCCGCCCTGGGAACCGAGGTTCCGGCAGAGGAGCTCGCAAACTTCTACACCACCGTCTTTCCCGACGGCGAGGGCCTGCCGCCCGGCGGCGGAACGGTCCAGGACGGCAAGGTGGTCTATGAGGAGCAATGCGCCGCCTGCCACGGTGAAAAGGGCGAAGGGGATATGAGCAAGTACATCCCGATACTTGCCAGTGAGGGCAAGCCGGAGCACGGCTTCCTCTGGTCCACCGGGCATTCCTGGCCCTACGCGACCTCAATTTTCGACTATGTTCGCGTGGCCATGCCACCGTTCAACCCCAAAGAGCTGAGCGACAAGGAGACCTATGCGGTCACTGCCTACATCCTGCATCTAAACGGCTTTTTGCCGGAGGATGGCAGCGTGAGCCATGAGACCCTGCCGCAGGTGAAAATGCCCGCGCAGGACTACTTTGGCAGCCTTTGGGAAAAAGAGGAAAGCCAGCGCTGAGACCTGGCTGAGAGAGGCTGGATTGCGGCCCGCCGCGATCCAGCCGGGCAAACCAGGTTTGCCTTTGCCCGGAGCGGAAACCGCTGTTTCCGCCCCCCCCATCATGCGGGAGCCGCTCCGCTCCGGGTCTTTTCAACACCATCAATCGGGATACATACGTCATGCTCGACGGAAAAACCGCCCTTGTCACCGGCGGCTCCAGCGGAATTGGCCTTGCCACCGCGAAAATGCTGCAGCTGAACGGCGCCCGCGTCGCTATCACTGGACGGGACACCTATAAACTGGAAGCCGCTTGCGCCGCACTTGGCGGCGATGCAATTGCCATTCAGGCTGACATCAGCCAGGCGCATGATCTGGAGCGCATGCAGGCGGCACTTGAAGATCAGTTCGGCAAAGTTGATATCCTCTTTGCCAATGCAGGCGCCGCATTCAATACACCGCTCGGCAAGACCGATGAGGCGATGTACTACCGGCTGACGGATGTGAATGTGAAAGGCACCTTTTTTACTGTCCAATCCGTGCTGCCCCTGATGCCGGAAGGCGGCTCGATCATCCTGAACACCTCCTGGCTCAATCAGATCGGCACACCTGGCAAGGCGCTGCTATCGGCCTCCAAGGCAGCGGTGCGTTCCTTTGCGCGGGTCATGTCAGCGGAGCTGCTGGAGCGCAAGATCCGCGTGAATTGCGTCAGCCCCGGCACCATCGTGACGCCGATTCACCGCGGAAAGGATGAGACGGATGACCATTTCCGGGCCTATGTCGAACGGATCGGCACGCAGGTGCCAGCGGGCCGGATGGGCCAGCCGGATGAGGTTGCTTCCGCGGTCCTGTTTCTGGCCAGCGACGCCTCAAGTTACATGCTGGGTGCCGAGATCGTGGTGGATGGCGGCCGCGCGGAACTCTGAAACCCATATGAGACTCGCCAGGGCCGAAACCTATCCGGTTCCGGTTCTGGCCTCATATTCAGGTATTCACAGCCAGTCACCAAGCTCGTTTGATTGCAAACTCTGATCTTAATGCCGTTTTTCAGGCACTGTCCTGCCGGGGGCTTATGCGATCATTGGCGGCTCTCTCTGTCCGCACGCCAGTCAGCGGCAAGCCTTTGCAGCAACCATAACAGCAGCGCCTGCAGGATCGAGCCACTCACTCAGGCAGTTATTGGACGCTAAGGGCCGTGGTACCTGCGCGGGAAGGTAGCTGCGTCCCGCACTGGTGGATCGGAAAACCTTGAGGCCGAAAGGGGCCGGGAGATTGCAAACGCGTTTGCCGGGTCTCCCAGCCCAAGTTGGCTGCTGGCAATGACTGTACGGGGTCAGTCTCAGCAGCAGCTATCTGATTTGGGAGTGCAGGCAGCCGGGGCGCAATCAGACGCGCCAGAGCTGTCGATCACCGTTTTGAACTGCTTGAATGCGGCTTCGATATCGGCCCGGGGGGCTGCGATGTTCACCCGGATAAATCGGGTTGCCTCCTGATCAAACCAGGTGCCAGGTGTGGCACCAAAGCCGGACTCGCTGAGTTTTGCCTTCAAGGCGTCGCCCTCAAGGCCTGTTGCCGAACAGTCGAGCCAAACCTGATACGTGCCTTCAACCGGTGACATCTTGATTGCAGGAAGTTCCTCTTTCAAGAAGCCATCGATCCAGTTCACGGTGCCTTCCAGATAGGCGATCAGTTTGTCCACCCAGGCATCGCCTTCTTCATAGGCTGCAACGGTTGCTGCCAGGGTAAAGGCGTTGCTGTGCGTCAGATACATGGAATCGGCGGTTTTCTTGAAACGCTCCAGAATATCCGCGTTCTCTGTATAGACGTAACCATTCGAGATGCTGTGCAGGCCGAAAGTCTTGGCCGGAGAGCCGATCACCGCCACGTGGTTCGCTGCGTCTACCGCCATCAGACTGGTGAACTTGTGGCCGCTGTAGATGATGTCAGCGTGGATCTCGTCGCTGATGATGGTCACACCGTGTGTGGCGGCCAGAGCAGCCAGCCTGGCAAGCTCATCCTCGCTCCAGACGCGGCCAACCGGGTTATGCGGATTGCACAGGATCATCGCTTTGACGTCAGGCGCACTCAGCTTTTCTTCGAGATCGTCAAAGTCCATCTCGTAAACGCCGTCTGTGTTGCGCAGCGCACTCTTGACCACTTCGCGTCCGGCACCGCTGATCACCTTGCCGAATTGGTGGTAGGCCGGCACCTGCATCAGCACGCTGTCACCAGCCTCGGTCAGCTCGCGGATCAGCATCGATACAGCTGTCAGCACACCTGTCACCTGCTCGAAATTGTCGGGATTCAGCGTCAGGCCATGGCGGCGCTCATACCAGCCAGAGATTGCGGCAAACACGCCTTTGGCGTTGAATTCATAGCAGAATTGTCCGCGGTTTGCGATGCGCAGCATGGCATTTTTGATCGGATCTGCGATTGCAAAATCCATATCGGCAACCCACAAGGGGGTCATCTCTTCCTTTCCGAAGACCATTTTCAGGAAATTCGGATTGTGGCGCACAAAGTTGTCGCCAGTCTTTTCGGGAGCGGTGTCAAAGGTGCTCATGGAGGTTCTCCTTCAGGCCGGGGCCTTGTTAGTGACTGAGTTGCGGTTGGAGATGAAAACTGCGGATAGGAAAGCCAGCATCATGGTGGCGCTGACGGCCGCCAGACCGTAGAGGAGCCCGGCATAGCTGCCGCTGCTGCTCCAGACGAGCGCTGCGATTGCGGGGGCAAAGGCCTTGCTCATAAGGGCAGGCGTGTTGAGCATGCCATTGATTGCCCCGTAGGATGTTCTGCTCAAAAGTTCCGGAACGGACAGCCCCATGACAATTGTCATGATGCCTGTTGCGGCCCCGTAAGCGATTGCGGCAGCGACCAGCACGGGAAAGCTCTGCGGGAACAAGGCAAAGGCCAACAATGCCAAAGGAAAGACGGAGGCGACAAAAATTCCGATGGATGCAATGCTTCTGGTCTGAAAGATCTTCATGAATGCCCGCCCTGCAACCTGGGCAGGACCGAACAGAGCCAGGATAAAGACAGCATTTTCGCTTGAGAGGCCGTTTTCACCGAGCAGCGGATAGAGGTGGAAACGGAAGGATGTCTCCATGGCGCCATAGAGTACGAAGCACATCAGGAGCGCCCAGAAGACCGGCTGACGCAGCGCCCATGCCGGAGCGTTTTTGGGCATGGTTTTCTCCGGGCTCGGGGTTTTGCCAGTGCTGGCTGCACCTGCGCGGGGCAGGAAAGAGTAGATGCCTGCGCAAACCAGAATGTTGACCAAGCCCAGAGCCATCAGAACCTGGCGCCAGTCAAAATAGCCCATCAGATATTCGATCAGGGGAATGAAAACCGTGCTGGCGAACCCTCCCCATAGGGTGAGGGTTGTCACGTAGTCCCGAGTTTTGGAGGTGTCGCAGTGCCGGGCGACAACAGCAAAGGAAGCGTTATACAGGACAGCCGCTTGAAGACAGCCGATGCCGCCAAAAGCAACGTAGAACCACAGCAGTGACTGAGTCTGTGACCACGCCAAGAACAAAATCCCCGCCAGGATCGAGCCCCCGGTCATAATCAAACGGCCATACCCTTTATCAATCGCGGCGCCGACCGGGACGGACACCAGTGCCGACATCAAAAGCCCGATTGTCAACGCAGCATAGATCTCGGATTTGGCCCATCCGAACTCGGCGCCCATTGCCTCAGCCATTTGCGGAAATGCGTAGTAAAGCGTGCCCCACGAGCATAGCTGAGCGAATCCAAATGCGGACAGGAAAACCGGACTGAATTCTGCCGCGTGGATTGTCTCGTTTGCTGACGTCTGCATCAAAGGAACTCCAAGCATTTGCTTGCTGGGACGGGGCGTGCAAGCTTCCCAGGGAAGGCTGCACGCATCTGCCTGGCATATCGGCCGACAGAAAAAGCATCCGCGTGTGCGATATCGGGTGAATATCTCATATGTAGTCTAACGATGCATCGATCATCTAAGGTGGAGGGCAAAAAAACGGCTGAGACTAAGCTTCAGCCGTGCCCGCACAATCATTCAGGGCCTGTGTGATTTTCATCCATTCCCCGAGTCCGACTTTGAAAGCTTCACGGCCCTTGTCAGTGACCGTGTAAATCTTGCGTTCCCGGCCGGAGACGGTCTCCGTTTCATAGGTGACGTAACCACCCTCAGTAAACTGTTTCAGAACCGGATAGATTGTGCCTTCCTTCGGGGCGCAGCACCCCTTTGTTCTGTTGATGACTTCCTTGGCTATGTCATAGCCATGCAAGTCGCGGTCGCACAGAACACAGAGAATGAAGAACTTGGACAAGCTCATCCTGATGGTGCTGTTCCAGTAGCCGGGGCTAAGGAGGTCCGGAGATTTGGTATTGATGCTCATGCTGTGGCGATATACATCGACGTTCGATATGTCAAGCGCATGCGGCGCTCGACACAAGCGGAAAAAGCACACCGGCAGCCAGCCTGACTATCTGCAGCGGCGGACCCTGAAAGGAATGATCCATGGCTGAAGCCATCCTGTACCTTCTGAAATCAGACTTTAACGATCCGGAATATGGCGATACGCCATTCTACTGCCCGGCCTGCCTGAAAGTTGAAGGTCTTCTGAGCATGTTCCCGAAAATCCGTCAGGAGCTTGATGTGCGCTATGTGGATTTCACCCGCCCGCGCGGGGATTTGCCCGGATACACCGGCGATCGCCAGGGCTGCCCGCATATTGTCCTGCCGGACGGGGATGACACGCATTCGGCGGACCTCAGCGAAGCTGGTGTGGGAGATGTGCGCCGAATCGAGAAAGATGAAGACATTTTTTCCTACCTGATCAATCGCTTCGGAGTTTCGCATCCGCACCCCTGATCGCTGCAGGCAGGGCATGACGCTGCCCTGCTGGCAGCCCGGCACACTGGGCTTCAGATGGGCCGTGGGCTTTTCAGGTGCCAGCAGCAGGTCCCGGTGAACCGGTGTTCCGTCCAAACAGAGTGTCCGGCCAGCCAGTCACACCGGGCAGCCGCTGCCATCGCACTTGCTGGAAACTTCGGTCCCGGGCTAGGTGGTCATTGAGGCAGCCCTGCCTGCAAGTAGATTGCCGATCTCCGCCCCTAGCTGCAGTTCTGAAACCTGGCCGAAATGATGCGCCGCAATCCGGCCGGCCTGATCCAGCAGGATAAGGCTTGGCGTTCCGCGCATCCCGAAGGCGGACATGGTTTCCGGCAGCGGGCCAGCCCCCTGCGTGTCGACCGCCACAGGGAACGTGATGCGGTACTCATGCAAAAAGGCCTTCAGCGACACAGGCGACATGGCATCATGGTGCTCGAAAACAGTGTGCAGACCAATCACCGCAACTTTATCGCTGGGAAAGTGCCGCTGCACCTTCTGCGCCAGTGGAATGCCATGCAAGACACACCCGGGGCACAGCATCTGGAAGGCCTCGATCAGCACGGCCTTCCCTTTCAAGTCTGAAAGACTGAGATCTTCATTGGTGTTGAACCATTCGGATACCTGCAATTCTGGTGCTTGCATTTGCTTTCTCCTCAATGAGGGGCAACCGCCTTTCTTGCGGCGGCTGCCCGGTGCGGATTATTGAAGCTTGCCGGGCAGGCTCAGGTCGCCTGAGGCAACATCGAAGACATCGGTGACACAGAGCAGCGGGGCGTGGATGTTTGCATTCACCCGCAGGGCGGATGTAACACCGTCATAGGCAACGCCCTCCAGCTGGACATCGCTGGCAAATCCGGCGTTCACCCTGATTTCCGGCCCGTCAAACAGCGGTGTGAAGCCCGGGCTGTCCAGGAAGACCGGGAACCCCGGCCATGTTGCGGGCAGTCTGGGCGCGGTTCCTTCGGCAATGTCGCGCACGGACAGGGCGCCCGGGCCGCAGGCGTCTGACGGGGTCAGCACCACCCAATGGCTGTGCCATTCGACGCCGTCATTGGCCGGGTCGCCATCGCCGTTCTCATCATAAAGCGGCGTGTCGTCGAAATCCGGATGGCTGGTTGCGGCCAGCGCAAGAATTCCGGTGCCGCCCTCGAACCCCACTGCGGAAGGGTCCAGAGAGGTCGGCCACACATAAGACCAGACATCTGCACCGCCAACGGCCCCGGATGCATCCGGGACCGAAGCGCCTGCGGTGCCGGCAGTGGTCATGTGGAAGGTCACAGTATTGCCATCGCGATGCGCATGCGCGGCCAGAATGTCAAAATCCGCCGCCTTGCCAGGATCGGCAGGGGACATGACGGCCCCCTCCTGATGCAGGGCGTGGCCGCCGCCGGCGATGGCGGCGGAGGCTGTGAAGGCAGCAGCGGCAAACACGGCAAAGGACAGTTTCATAATCGTCTCCTGTTATTTGGTAGCGACTCGCTACTAAATGGAGAGGCGGATTGCAACTTTAATTTCGACTCGCTATTGGTTGCCTATGAAAAACGATCATGGCATCCGTATCCTCATCAACCGTCTTGCCAGGATAGATTCCGCGGGCGGCTGGACCGGGGACCTGAACCCGACGCAAAAGGCCGCGCTTGAGTATCTGTCTGAAGCCAATCAGTTTTCCCGGTCCCCGTCGCATGTGGCGGAGTATCTCGGAACAACGCGCGGCACGATGTCCCAGACGCTGAAGGCGCTGGTGCGCAAGGGGTATGCCACCGAGCGGCGGCAGGACTCCGACCAGCGGTCAATATCCTATGCGCTCACTGAGGACGGTCTTGCAGCGGCGGAGCAGGCGAACCCGATCGCCAAGGCCATCGGCAGCCTGCCGCCGGATGTGCAGCGCAGCCTGAAAGATGGCCTGATGCAAAGCCTGAATCTGGCATTGGCAGCCAACGGAGGCCACTCGTTCGGCCGTTGCCGGACCTGCGCCTATCATGATGCCAGCGCAGAACACGGCTTCTGCACCCTGCTGGGGCTGGCTTTGGCGGCTGGGGAAAAACACAAGATTTGCATTGAGCACAGGGAACCCTGAATGACACATCCTGACCTGTCGGCAGAAATCGGCGGCATTTTCTTTGGCACTGTCCGGACCCGCTGGGACGGCAAAGCGCCCTCGGCCATTCAAAAGGACCAGGTGTCCGGCCGCCAGGCCGTCACGCTGACCGGGTTTACAGGCGATGCGCAGGCGGGCCTGACGGTGCATGGCGGCGCTGAAAAGGCGGTTCATCACTATGCCTTCGATCACTATGCCGCCTGGCAGCGCGAGGGGCATATGGCTGCTGGCACTGAGGCGGCTGCCTTTGGCGAGAACATCACCACAATTGGCCTGACAGAAGAAAACCTCTGCATCGGCGATATCCTCAGGCTGGGGTCTGCGACGGTGCAGATCAGCCAGGGCCGCCAGCCGTGCTGGAAACTGGGGCTGCACACAGGCAACGCAAAGATGCCCTATCTGTTTCAGAAAACGGGCCGCACGGGGTGGTACTACCGCGTTCTGGAAGAAGGGGATGCCGCTGCTGGCGACCGGATTACGCTGGCCGAAAGGCGCCATCCGGACTGGAGCGTTCTGCGGGTCACCCGTGCCCGCCTGACCCGCAGGATTTCCCGGGATGATGCAGACGTTCTGTCGCAATTGGCGGATCTGGCACCGGGGTGGCGGCAGGCATTCGGGCGCATGGCAGATGGCGATCAGGATGAGGACACCCGCAAACGGCTGGGAGCTTAAGTGCATCACACAAGCCTCTCTGCGTTCTCCTTGACCGCTCATGCGAGGGCAGCCTGAATTCATCTTGGGACACCGCCGCGGAATGCGCTGCCGGATAATGGACGGCAGAGACCAGTGGCGGCAGGCAGAGGCCGCAAAGCGGGCAGCGAACACAAGAAGATACTCGTCGAAAAAAGTTGAGGATCTCGTACAGGAGATCGACGTCCAGCACGCCGGCTGCCTTCGCATCGTACCCAGGTAGTTCGCCTGGCTTGCGACCTGTGTATCCATGCAGGAGACTGAGCAGTATCGGCTTCGTGGGACCGAACATGCTTTCGATGTAGGGTTTTTCCGCCGCCGCATGAGTGCGAACATCAGCTCTTGCTGCGCCTATACTCAGAAGAGCTTTCTTTACTGCCGGGATCCTCATGCGGCGGCGCGGCACAAGGACTAGGCGCCTAGAGTGCCGCACAAAGCAAACTGCACTTCCGCAGCCAGCCGAGGGAGTGTGGAAACTCAAATCGATCCCCTTGTTCAGCTGAAGCGCCAGATATCTGCAATCTCTCGTCCATTTGAATGGTTTTCCGGATCATCTGCGGAAATGAGCTCAACGAGAGAGATCGCGGGCGCACGTTTCCACACAGCCTCAGCCCGAAGCAGATATCCGTCCTGCCTTTCAGCCGTGACGGGTGCTCATGCAGGTCGCGCGGTTTGCTGACCTTTGCTAGTTGACAAGCCAAGGTATGCTGCAGGGGACTTTGCTGCCGTTGCCTTTCTTTGTGTTTGCTGACGCAGCATTCGCTCGCGGGTGCGGCGTGGTTTTCGCTGTAAAGCAGCATGTGTCGCTAAACCGGCCGTTGACAGTCGGTTCGAAGGGCAAAATTCAATCCACCCCTTTGCCGCAACCTGGATCGACCAACGGTGAGCGGACTTTGCGGACACTGCAGCTTGAAATCACAATATCCGCGTTTAGTTTATCACTCCGCGCCTCTTCCTGCTTCAGGTCGGAATTTGAACAACCATTTCAATCTCAATCTGAAGATCAGGCCCCGCCAATGCAGCGACGCCGATACCGGTCAAGCTTGGCTGCTCTCCTTTGAGGAATCCTGCGATCTGCGCCATTGCGACGCCTATTGTCTCGTCGTTCAGCTCCGTCATGTAGATCCGCATCTGAACGATATCGCTGGTGCTGGCACCGATGGCCTGCAGGGCAGCGCTGAGGTTTGCAACGACTTGCCTGGTTTGCGCTTCGAGCGTTTTCGGCACCGCAGACCCCGCCGCGTCCCACGCAACTTGACCGGAGACAAATGCCAGCCGGCCAGGATTAGAGATGGAGATCTGGGAGTAGCCGACCTTACTGGCGTCCGGCAGCGTTGCCGGGTTCATCCGGATGAGTGTGTTCGACATTTCATTTCCCTTTATTGCGCTTGATGGCGTTCAATGTAAGCTGAACTAAAGGCGAACCCTGTTCGTGGCTGAGGCGAAGAAATTTCGCCCAGAGGAGTGAAATGGCCGGTTCAAAGGTAAATGATATTCTGGTTTTCCTGTCCGTGGTGGAGACCGGGAATTTCGCTTCTGCCGGCAGAGCGTTCGGTCTGTCCCGGTCAACGGCGGGAAAAGCAGTAGCACGGCTCGAGGACAGGTACGGTGTCCGTCTCCTGAACCGCACGAGCCGCGCGATTAGCCTGACTGAAGAAGGGCAAAGACTGTACCGCCAGGGACAGGCCATCGAAGCAGCAATTGCCGCTGCCGACACGAGCATGGCGGGCACTGACGGTATCCCCAGCGGGACACTTCGGATCGCAGCGCCCGATGCACTGGGACGGCGGCTCTTGATGCCCGTTGTTCGCCGCTTTCAGAAAGAATGGCCCGAAGTTCGTTTCGAAATCAGTTTTTCCGATACCGTCACCCGTATCATCAAAGAGGGTTTCGACCTCGCTGTGCGGGTCGGTGTCTCCTCCCCTGATACGTCCCTCATCTCGCGCACCTTGATGACAGATCGGCCTGTGCTGTGCGCATCACCTGAATATTTAAAGGATCTGGGCAGGCCGCAGAATCTTGATCAACTGAGCGCACACGACCTGCTGCAATTCTCAAGTGTCGGCCAGCGCCAGGCCTGGGCTTTACAAGAAGCGCCCGGGTTCTGGAGCACTGCACCGGGACGCGTGCGTTTGCGGCTCGATAGTGCGGAAGGGCTCCGCGAAGCGGCCCTGTCAGCAATGGGCATCGCCTTTTTGCCGGGTACCCTAGTGAAAGATGACCTTAATGCTGGGATACTGGTGCGGATTTTACCGGACGTCGATTGCGGTGAGGTGCCGATTATTGCCCTGTATCCGCATAAGCGGTTTCTGGAACCACGAGTGAGACATTTCATAGATATGCTGGCCAAGGAGCTGCCAGGTTTCCAGGCCTAACTAGCTGTGGCCGCAATATTTTACGCAATGCCAGCTGGGCCTTTGAGGCAATCCGCAAAGTTAAAATACCGGAAGCGGCCCTTCGCGACACCACAGCGAGCTGTCAAGGATGGGCTCAAAGGGTGAGCTCGCCGCTTCTGGTTTAAACGGCCGGTCCAGGTTGAGCCCGCTTTTATTGCAGTAGCGCCAATTCACGTGGTGCGAAGCAAGATCATCCTTCGCGCAAATAGTTGCGACGGATTTCCGCTGCTATTTTGCCTGTCGCATCGTCTTGCGCCAGGCGGCAGGGGTGGTTCCATAGATTTTCCGGAACTGGCGGATGAAATGCGTTGTGTCCTGCCAACCGACGCGCGGTGCAATTTGGGCGGCTGTCAAATCGGTATGCTGCAGGAGCTGAGCTGCTTTTGCGACCCGGGCGGACGTGATCCAAGTCCCAACGGTAAAACCGGTCTCAGATTTAACGGTTGCCGCAACATGGGGGGCGGTTCGGCCCACGCCTGCGGCGACGTCACTCAACGATATTGGCGACAGGCTATGCAACTGAATGTAACGCAGTGCCTTGGCAACCAATGCAGATTTCGCCATGCCCTCCTGCGGCTTTGGGATGGCTCGTGTGATCTCGGCCAGAATCAGCGTGATAAGGCTGCGCTGCACCTCAGCGCTTTCGTCGGTTTGTTCGTTTGTCTCCGCTGCAAGGGTTTTGAACCAGGTCAGCAAACGCTGTTGAGCCGGATCGTCCAGCGCAATCACCGGTGCTGCGCCAAGCCTGACCTCGGCAAACGGGCGCATGACGGCCTGGGCTTCGTCAAATCCTAACCCTCCCGCCGAAAACCCCAGCAGCCAGTATTCCAGATCCTCGCCCGCCAGCGGAACATGCGGAACGCCAGCAGGAACAACCGTAACCGTCCCTGGCAGGGACAGGGCTTCATAGCGCTGCTCCATGGTGAACCAGCCGTCGCAAACCAGGATCAGCCCGTGTTCAGCATGGACGCAAACAGCGCCGGGTGATGTTTTCACCCCCGTTTCGTGGATGACAAAGCAGGGCGGATGCGGCGCAGTAGCGGAATAGTCCGTCGCCATGTGAAAACCCTGAAAACCATAAGATCAGCCGATAATACCCAAATCTGCGCTCTCCAGCAACGCAGGGAGGCAGCCTATCTAGCCGTCAATGGTATGGCACTGAGAACTGGAGACAGAAATGGCAGGCGTGTTTTACGACCTTATCATCATTGGCGGCGGCCCGGCCGGGCAATCAGCGGCTCTGGTAGCCGGGCGAAGCCGGCTCAAAACCGCCTTTATAAACGCCGAGGCGCCCCGAAACTTCGTCACTACAGCCTCGCATGGCTTTCTGACACGGGACGGAGCGCATCCCAGCACGCTGCTGGAAGTATCCAAGGAGCAACTCCGTAAATACCCTTCCGTACGCTACATCGCCGACAAGGCAGTGGATGTGGCACAACTGCCTGGGGGCTTTTCCGTAACGACTTGGGGTGGTGAGACTCTGACCGGCGCACGCATGGTGATTGCAACTGGCTACCGTGACGATCTGGATCAGCTGGCGCTGCCCGGCATCGAAAAAGTGTACGGAAAATCGGTCTATCCCTGCCCGTTTTGTGACGGCTTTGAGCATGCCGGGGAGGCGCTGGCGATCTTCGGTCACGATGAGGTCGAGCATTTCGTACCGATGATGCGGCTTTGGTCCGACGATATGATCGTTTTCACCAATGGGCGGCCGTTGGACGCCAAGGTGAAGGCTGAACTGATTGCCAAGGGTGTCCCGGTTGAGGAAGGCAATATTGCAGGCTTGCGATCCGCCGAAGGAATTCTCACACATGTCACGCTGGAGGATGGCCGGGAAATAGCGCGGCAAAGCGGATTTGCCGTTGAGGATTTTTCCGCACCCTCCACCGGTTTTGCAGAACGTCTGGGAGTATTGGCAAAAGGTGAGAATGACTGGGGGATGCCGGAACGGGCCGACTCTGCGGGAACAACAAATGTGCCTGGCTTATACGTGGTTGGGGATGCCCGGACCGGATTCAGCGGTGTCGCGGCAGCGGTTGCAGAAGGCGGGTTCTGCGTAGAGATGATAGCCCATCAGATTGCCATGGACCTTTGGAACAACGGACCGGAAGCTGCGCGTTGAAACGAAGAACCCAAATCCTGTGGAACAAACAGGATCGCCATAAAGGCGACCGCTGGCGGCTGTTTCAGGCCGTCAGCGCCGCCGTTCCGGCGCGCAAGGTCCTCTATCCAGGCAGCTATGTCGATATAGCCCCCTCTTTTGTCTACGGCGATGTGACCTACGCAGATATGGACACTCGGGCAGAGGCGTTCTTTGCCGATGACGAAGGGGTGGCGCAAATTATCTGTGATCATAGCGGGAACATGAACGGGCGGGTCAGCTTCGTTTCAGGCGACTACAGGTCGCTGGCCTTACAGGAGCAGAGCTTTGACCTGCTGATCTCGCTCTATGCGGGGTTCATCTCGGAAACCTGCGGCCATTTGCTGCGTATTGGCGGTGTGCTTCTGGCCAATTCCAGTCATGGAGATGCAGCGCTTGCAGGGCTGGATCCGAGATTTGAACTGGCTGCGGTTGTAACCGCCGCAGGGGACCACTACCGTATTTCAGATAAGGAGCTGGACGCCTACATGGTGCCGAAAAAGCCGCAGTCGATCACCGTGGGAAACATCAAGGCCTCTGGGCGCGGTATCGCCTATACAAGATCGCCTTTTGCCTATCTGTTCAAACGAATTTCTTGAAGGCGCCTCAGCTAAAGAAAATCTGCCAAAGCGATCACTCTCTGCCTGGCAGAAGTCGGGTAATAAAGGCTTCGTGCGGGCCCTTTACCGACAATCTTATACACCCTCTGTTAGGGAGGGAGGGCACACGATCATTGGCCCACTCCGAAGTGAGGCTTCAGAAAACCAACCGTTCGTGCATCGCGCGGCCTTGCCGGTCCATGAGTGGCGGCAATACTGAGTGCTCATGCTTCTCCCGATCCAGCAAGGGGCATCAGCTTTGGCTCTCCTGTGCGCTGCCCGGAAAGCCATAGGGAAAATGTGTTCATCGCCCGTGTTGCCGGGCGGTCTGACGGCCAGGCAAGATAGTAGCGGCCGGCGGAAAAGGTGACGCAGAAAGGTTGCGCCAGGCGGCTTTGGGCTATGAAACTCTCGAACATGGCGACCGGCAGCAGCGCCGCACCTGCTCCCGAGGCGGCAAGTTCCGCAAGCGCTACTGAGCTGTCAAAGACCGGGCCCGTGACCGGCGGGCATGGTGCGCCTGCCGCTTCGAACCAGCCAGGCCACTCGGCGCTGCGGTAGCTGCGCAGAAGTGTCGCCTGCGCGAGGTCCGTTGGATGCTGCAGACGCGCCGCCAGCTGCGGCGCGCAGAGCGGCGCCAACGGTGCTTCCATTAGCGGGATTGCGTCATGTCCGGTCCAGCCGCCGGTGCCGAAGCGGATCGCCATGTCGAGCCCCTCGCGCAGGATCTCCACCCGGTTGTTGTTGGTCGAAATCCGCAGATCGATCTCTGGATGCGCCTGCCGGAACGCTTCCACCCGCGGCATCAGCCAGCCGAGCGCAAAGGTCGTGTTCACGCCGACCTTCAGCACCTCCACGTCACGCTGCCCGCCAAGGCGGCCGAGCACCCGCGCCATCGCATCGAACCCGTGTTCGAGCACCGGGAAAAGCCGTTGCCCCTCGTCGGTCGGCACCAGCCCCTGAGAGGTGCGCAGGAACAGGGTGACGCCCAGCAGATCCTCCAGCCGCGCGACCTGATGGCTGACCGCGGCCTGGGTCACGCGCAGTTCGACGGCGGCCTTGGTGAAACTGCCCTGCCGCATGGCAACCTCGAACACGCGCAGGGCGTTCAACGGCAGGTCGGGGCGATCCATGGCAATACCTCAGCTAATGGCAGGTGATAAGATTTGTCGTTTGTAGCGCTGGATCAAGCTGAATTATACCAGCCGCATGACATCATCTGATGTCGTCTTTAGCTCTTATCCCGAAAGGAACGTCCCATGCGGTTCACCGCTTCCGTCCTGTCGCGCGCTGCGGCGGGGCTCGCTCTTGGCCTGTCTCTGGCCACCTTGTCCGCCGCCGAAACGCGCCTCGAGGCGCTGGCCGAAACTGTGTCGCAAGTTGAGCAGAGGCTTGGCGGGCGCGTCGGTTTGTCGCTCAAAGAAGTTGGAGGGCAGACGGTCTGGTCGCACCGGGAGGATGAACGTTTCCTGATGAACAGCACCGTGAAGGCGCCGATCTGCGGGGCCGTGCTCGCGCAGCGCGATGCGGGAGCACTGGCTCTTTCCGATGCGCTGCCGGTACGCGAGGCGGATCTGCAGTCCTACTCGCCGGTCGCAAAAACACGGGTTGGCGGGGACATGACGATTGGCGCGCTGTGCCTTGCCGCCATCGACATGAGCGACAACACTGCAGCCAACATCCTGATCGACCATCTGGGCGGGCCGCAGGCAGTTACGCAATTCTTCCGCAGCATCGGCGACCCGGTCAGCCGCCTGGACCGGCGCGAGCCCGATCTGAACGCATTCGTCCCCGGCGATCCGCGCGACACCACGACCCCGGCTGCAATGTCTGCCACGCTGGAAAAGCTGCTGCTGGGACGTGCGTTGTCCCCGGCATCGCGCGATCAGCTGGCGGACTGGATGAGCCATGGCGGCGTGACGGGCAACCTGCTGAGCGCTGACACGCCCACGGACTGGCAGGTCTTCGACAAGTCTGGCAGCGGCAGCCACACGCGCAACATCATCGCAATGGTCACGCCCGACAAGGGTGCGCCGTGGATCATCACCATCTTTCTGTCTGACGCAGATGCGGATTTCGGCACGCGCAACGCGGCCCTGAAGGAGCTTGGCGGCGCAGTCATGGCGGTGATCCGGGACTGAGGCTGGCTCGGGCCAGGACGCGGAAAACCGGGCGTGGAGAAGCCGTGGGGTGCGGCAGTGCGATGCAGAGCAATTGTGCCGACTGAATACTGGTGCTTAGCCTAGCGGCCGACCGGTTCGGACCGCGGCGAGCCTCTGCCTGCCGCGCTTACTCTTGGAGCACTTCGCAACTTCTGCGAATGGGGAGCATGAGCCGCGAATGTTCAGAAAGTCCCGGTCTCGGGCATTGCCTATGGAGACAGCACCGCACTGTACCGGCAAGTTAGTTCCGGATCACACCTGCTGATCCTGCAGGGAAGGGACACAGGCGGGAATACCCCCGCCTGTGGGAAGTAGAAAGTCATGCAGCGCGCAGCATTGGTCGAAGTGGGCTCCCTGCCGCCGAATGCCAACGCAGCAAGACCCTTATTGTGCGTGGACAGGAACCGGCCATCGACAGCTCCGGCCAAGAGATTGATCCTGCGGCGTTTCCGATGATGTGCTGCCATCCGTGTCCCAAAAGCCGAGGTTCTGCCTGGTGGCGGCGAAATCTTGGTGAGAGCCCTCTGCCGTCATTGCCTTGGGGGCGGCCCTTCGCTGGCGCAGCACGTCAGTCACAGCCCCGAAGCGGTCGTAGATAAGTGGTGCCGCGCCAAAGATGCTGCTGGTGCGAAATTTCATGGTCAATTTCCCGGAAGCGGACGCTCGGCAGGGCCAAGCTGCTTCACGGGATGCTGCGGGTTGCACCGGGGGCCGTGGAGCGCAGATAGTGACCTTTGCAAAGTCTTGGTTTAGCAGCGGCCAGACGCTGCACGAGCACTAGTAGAAGCCGCCGTTCGCCGCGTCTGCAGCCCTCAAATACCGGCCGTCGTCCGCTGGGCGGTCGAAGCAGTCGTTCCGGGATGTTTATTTCAATGCTTGCGCCAGCTCGTATGCACGTGTTCGTTCTTCCGCAAGCTCTATGTTGGCGGAAGCCGGAGCATCAAGGATCAAGTCGCTTAAGCTTCCCATGCCACCAAATAATCCTTCAAATAATTGTACGCTGTAACCATCAGATTTTTCTGCGACTTGGCGCACTCGTGACAGTTTCTCTGCCCAAAACTCCTGATCGTGCTCTGCAAGAATGGCTTCCAGCTTTCGCAGGCTGGAAATAAATTCAAGTACGTCCGGATGAAGCGGTTTTGGGCCCATACCTTTCTATGTCACACGAAGAAATCAGGCGTGCAAGGCTTTCAAGCAGAAGAGAGTTTGGGCTCACTACCGACTTGCGGCAATGCGGCGGCAGGGTTGCAGCGAAACTTCACCAAGATGCTTCTCCCAGACAACGCAAGGCAGCCCAGAGCCGTCATCGACAGGCAGTGCCACACCATCAATGCCGCAGTTGCAAGATCTGCGGACCAGTTTCTCATAAAGCAGTCATTAAACCACCTTGGCTTTGGATCGCCAATGCTGCAGTCAGCACCAGCGGAAGCGAAGCTCCAGAAAACAGACTTTCTCAGGTACTGAGAAATTGGTGAATGCC